>CABQIF010000038.1 GCA_902464115.1 uncultured Ruminococcus sp.
GTTTTACCTTGCCATTTTGTTTCCAGTTCTGAATCTGCGAAGCTTTTCAGAAGAACGAAAGAACGGAACAGAAGTGCTGCTGCTCTCCAGCCCGATCAGCGTTACCAAAATCGTGCTGGCGAAGTTCTTGGCAACTGCTACCATCTTCCTGGTCATGCTGGCAGTTTCTTTATTCTACCCGATCGTTACTGCTTTAAACGGTCATGTCATTCTGGCAAATTTAATTTGTACTTATGTGGGATTCTATTTGTTTGGTCTGGTCTGCATTGCACTGGGTATTCTGATTTCTTCTTTCACAGAATCCATTATTCTTTCCATCATCATGAGCGAAGCTGCTATCATCATTTTGCTGCTGATGGACAACATTGGTACTTACTCTTTCTTCTCCAGCATTCCAGTTTTATCCGACCTGCTGCACTGGCTCTCGAATCAACAGAAATTTATCACATTCTCAAACGGCTATATGCAGGTATCGGATTTGTTCGCTTACTGCACAGAAATTGCAGTATTCCTGATTCTTACTGTGATTTCTGTAGAAAAAAGACGTTGGAGCCGGAGGTAATGCACAATGGAAGAAAAAAAGTTTCACAATTCTAAAGAACAGGATGCTCTTATTTCTAAGAATGCTCCTACAGAAGAACAGGACGCTCTCATTTCTAAGAATGCTCCTACAGAAGAACAGGACGCTCTCATTTCTAAGAACGCTCCTGCGGAAGAACAGGACGCTCTCATTTCTAAGAACGCTCCTGCGGAAGAAGAACAGGACGCTCTCATTTCTAAAAATGTATATCGCACTTCCAGCAATTCCGCTGTAAAAGAAAGAAAGTTTCACAACTTTAAAAACAAAAAGTTTTCCAGCATCGCTTGGATCATGGCAATTTTGGTCATTGTGATTGCAGTCATTTTAAATATGATTGTTTCACAACTGGATTTGGGCTGGGACGTTTCTCCAAATAAACAATACAGCTTGGGCAAAACTACCACTGCTTATCTGGATGAACTCGACCAAAACGGCACAAAAATTGACTTTTATGTGCTCGCAAAGATGGACGACATCAAAGACAGTTTGGACACACTGGCACTCTATCGGGCCTTGAAAGAATATGATGAGCATGACTGCATCAACCTGATTGACATTGACCCGAACAGCGATGAAGCTACCATGGAAAAAATCAATCCAGATAATGCCCTGACGCTGAGCACCGGTGATATGGTGCTGGTTTGCGGCGACACCAAAAAGCGAATCCCGGGCAACACCATGTACACAACCAATAGCGATGACAACGGCAACGCTGTTTCTCAGACATTCAATGGTGAAAACATCCTGACAGGTGCAATTAAGTCTGTTGTAGATGGCTTTACGCCGACTGTTTACTTCCTGACCGGACACGGCGAAAAGTCTGCAGACGACAACTACACACAATTTAAAAAGAATCTGCAAAACTACAACTATGCTGCAAAATCCCTGCTGCTCTCTGATGTAGATGCTGTTCCGAGTGATGCAGCCATGATTCTGGTTGCTGCTCCGACTTCCGATATTTCAGACAGCGACAAGGAGAAACTGGACGCTTATCTGAACGAAGGCGGAAATCTTTCCCTGCTGATGTCCCCGAATGCTGGTCAATTCAACTATACCAACTTGGATCTGATCATGGAAGAATTCAGCATCATCATGGACTATGACACCGTAAAGGAAACCGACGCTTCCATGCATGTTTCTGGTGATGACAGCACCATTCAATGTAATCTGGTCGAACTGAGCAGTGACAGTGAAGCAGCTGACCTGACTTCTTCTCTGATAAATCAGGGCTTAGTTCCGTATATGACGAACTCTAGAAGCTTTTACTTTGATACAGACACCACTGGCACACTTACCACCGCAGAACTGCTGACAACCAATGATACCGCAGTTGGTGAACCGAATGGCGGTGCATACGATACAAAGAAAATCACCAACAGTGAATTGATGCTGGCTGGTTATTCTCAGAGCAACACCAAAAACAATGCAAAGCTGGCTGTCTTCGGAAACGCTGATTTCTTGGATGATACCCACTTGCAGGACAGCCGGTACATCGTTGCTGTTTATCTGTATCTGAGTACCATCAGCTGGATGTATGATACTGATGTAGATATGGGCATTGACAGCAAATCCACTGTTTACGATGAAATTTCCCTGCCGGATGCAAATTCTGCTCGTTCGCTGATGATTGTCTTTGCCGCTCTGCCGATCGCTATCATTATCATTGGTGTTGGCGTTTGGGTAAAACGGCGGAACAGCTAAGCAGAAACGGAGGATGCGATTATGAAAAAACAAGTGATTGTGATTCTTTCGCTGGTTTTGCTGGTTGCAATTACGTTGGGAGCTTATTTGTTCGTTCGGAACAACAACCAAGAAAAACAAAAAAAAGAATCGGAAGACGCTGCTGCATTGCAGCTGGTGGATTTTAATTCTTCTAACATCAACAAGATTGAAATTCAAACGCCGGATGGCAATGATTACACCGCTGTGATCGGAGCAGAAAGCAATGTCTGGGAATTGACAGAAGAAACTGATTTTCATATCAATGTTTACTTCTTGAACTCTGTTGCCGGTTCACTCTGCAACCTGACCGCTACGGAAAATCTGGGTACTGCAACGGAAGACATCAAGAAACAATATGAGTTGGACAACCCATATACCATTACCCTTTCCACGGATGATGGTTCTCGTACATTGTATACGGGAAAACTCACCGCAACGAAGGAGTACTATTATGTAATGTCTGACAAATCCGACGATGTTTTCTTAGTGGATGCCAAGTATGGCGATTACCTCCGCCCAAACAAAAATTCTCTCAAGAGCATTTATGTGCAGACCAATCAGGATTCCCAGATTGACCAGATGAAGTTGATTCACAATGGAGAAACCGTTTTCGATTTAAAGAAAAAAGATGCAACTTCTTGGAAAATGGTTAGCCCGATCGAATCCGATTTTGTGAATGTTCTGAACATCAACAACCTGCAAACCAATATCATGCAGCTGATTATTGACAAGTTCGGCGAAGAACATGTTACAGAAGACCAATATGCAGAATATGGATTTGATGACCCTGCTTATACCTTCTATTTCTCACAGGAGGATGGCACGGAAACCACCATCTATGCAAAGGATTATGACACAGAATCCACGCAGTTTGTAGAATGTCTGCAAAAGGAAACGGGACAGATTTTCTATTGTGCTGCAAATTATATTAGTTTCCTGCTGGCAGAACCAGCGGATTTTCTGAGCGATGTCATTTATGATGCCGATATGGCAGATGTTGCTTCTGTTCAAGTTCATATTGACGGCGAAACCGATTTGAATATGGAACTGGATTCCGAAAACAAACAGTATACTGTCAATGAGATTGATGTCGATGCACTTGGAACAGATGCAGTGGATGCATTGACCACCTTATATGACAACTTAACTAGACTTACCACTTCTACGCTGGACTTGACAGACAATGTTCCAACGGAAGAAGAACCAGAAATCACATTGACTTACAACCTGAAAGATGGTACAACCGAAGCCATTACATTCCTGGCAAAGGACAAGGAATCCTATTATATTTTGCGAAATGGCGAATATTCCGGATTCCTTGCAAAACGCTCTGCTTTCACCTCCAGAAATGGTATCTTAGAGTTCTACCATCGACTGGAAAAGGCAATCGGCATGACTGAATAAGCAGATTGATTTCAAAATCTTACGAAGCGGCAGAATTTCCCTGCCGCTTCTTTTTATTCTTCTGCTGAATTTCTATCAATCATGTTTCCCATGCTATTGACAAACGAAGTTTTCTGTATTATAATTAACATGGTGTATTGAGGCAATTTCGCAACTTTCTGCAAAATTGAAACACAATCCCCTATTTTAAAACGATTTCATCAAATTCAGAGGTGTCATTATGGTCTTTCGCAACAAATATACAGGTAAAATCAATTGGATCCCCCTATTGGGTACAATTGCAGGCGGATTATTTCTCATCGTTTTGTTGACCGTCATTCTCTCCGAAGTCTTTCGAGGCGACCCCGTACAAAGTACGGCAACCTCCTCCGGCAGCGGTAGCATGATTGCACAGCCAATCACGGATATTTCCTATAGTGAAGCCAGTGATGGTTCGATGGTGATTGACAATTATCCTGAATATGCGAAGGATGAAAAGAAACTGACAGAAAACAACATTTACAGCAAATATGCTGTGCTGTTGGATGTCAAGAACAATCAAATCTTGGCTGACCGCAACTGCGAACAGAAAATGTATCCGGCATCTATGACAAAGTTGATGTCCCTTTTGGTCGCAGTTGAAAATATCAAGGATTTCAATGATACTTACACCATGACCTATGAATTGATCGCCCCATTGATCGAACAGGAAGCTGCTCGGGCTGGCTTTGAATCCGGCGAAACGGTTTCCATTACTGACCTCTTATATGGCATGGCTCTGCCGTCCGGTGCAGATGCAACCATGGCAATTGTGGACTATGTTTCCGGCAACGAAGAAACCTTTGTTGCTCTAATGAACCAGAAAGCAAAAGCTCTCGGTATGAATCACACCCACTTCACGAATGCAGTTGGTTTACACGATGAAAATCATTACTCCACTGCATTGGACATTGCCATTTTGATGAAAGCGGCAATGGAAAATCCAACTTGCCGGCAGATTCTCGGCAGTGTTGAATACCGCACCACTTCCACCCAACAGCATCCAAATGGTATGATTCTACTGAGCACCATGTATAAGCGGATGTATGGCAATGAAGTGAAAAATATGACCATTATTGGCGGAAAAACTGGCTTTACTGACCAGGCAATGCAGTGTCTGGCAAGCTATGCAACTGCAGTAGATGGAAACGAATATGTTGTTGTAACGGCATATGCCCCGACAGAAATGAACCCTGTTTTTGATAGCTTTGCGATGTATGGGCTGGTCAATGGCGGTTATGAAATGCCAACCCATCTGGAAAAAACAACCTATCCGCCAACAGAAGCAACCACCACAGATTCATCTGATGATTCAGACAGCGCAGAAACGGCATCAGATGCAGAAACAGAACTTGATTCCAGTAGCGAAGACCTTTATGGTGATATAGAATCCACTGACCCAGAAGAATCTTCCTCGGAACTCTATGAATAAAAGGAGATGGAAACGTGAAACAGAAAACCAAAAAGCGACCGCAAATCATCAGTGTTGCGATTGCTCTTGCCTGTTTAATCTGTTTGATTTTAGTCATTGATTTTACTGTCCGAACGGTTACACGAGCAAATGTGACCTATGTTGTGAGTGAGGGCACTTTCTCAACTGACACCAACAATGGCATTCCAGAGGCAACCGACAAACCAACAGAAGCAAAAAACAACAAAAAAGACAATGAAACCGTTGCTACCACAAAAAATGACGACCCGAATTATGATACCATTACACTTTCCGATTCGGATTTGCACAATGGCTCTCTGGTCATGGTCAGCAACACCTGCCCTTATTCTGGAAAGACAGACTTCACCGACTTTTCTACACTTTCTGACACGTCTTTAAAGCCTCGTTCTGAATCTTTGACGTTCCAGACAGAAATGCGGAATCCACTTATCAATCTGTTTGATGCATATCAGGCTTCTCAGGGTACAGTAAACTTGCAGATTCACAGCACCAGCGTAACCAATACCGATTCTGACAGCTTATATACCAATGTTCTGGCAGAACGCAGCAGCGGTTACACGTTTGATATTGGCTTGATTACCTCCACAGGCGAAGTCGTTGCCTACCTGACAAAGCGGAATGAATGGATGGTTGCAAACTGCTGGTATTACGGCTTTATTCTGCGGTATCCGGACGATAAAACCAGTATCACTGGTGTGGACTATATGCCGCATCATTTCCGGTATGTTGGATTGCCACATTCCCTGATTATGTACGAAAATAACTACTGCTTGGAAGAGTATCTGGACTATCTCAAGTCCTATACCATCGACCAGCCACTCACCTATACAACCGATGATGCTTCTTATGAGATCTATTACTATGCTGCAAACTCCAACGGAGAAACAGAAGTGAAAATTCCGAAGAAGGATAGCTACAGTATTTCCGGAAATAATACGGATGGATTTATCATCACCGTACAGAAAAGTGCTGGCGAAATCAGCGGAGAAGCTGCTACTGACGCTGCAACACAGGACGACAATGCAGATGCAGCAAGCGGTGACACTGCAACAAATAGCGACAGCGAAGAGACTGCAACCGAAGCGGCGGCTGCCAACGAAGAATAAAAAAATAGCTGCTCGTCATTTTTTTGTGACGGCAGCTATTTTTCTAACTTTTCTCAGAAAGGATGAATGTTCATGTGGGATGGTGGCAGACGATACTATGCCCGATTTGAATACGACCAAAAGCAATTTCACTGCCGTGTTATGAAAGCAGTTGTAGACGGCGGTTTTTCCTGTCCGAACTTAGATGGAACAAAGGGAACTGGCGGCTGTATTTTCTGCGATGGTGGAAGCGGCTATTTCACCCATTCCGGCAGCATTACAGAACAACTGCAAACGGAACGGGCACGCATTCATGCAAAGTTCCCAGCTGCAAAGCTGATTGCCTATTTTCAAGCACACACAAACACTTATGCACCGCTCGCTATTTTAAAAGAACGCTATGAAACTGCTCTGCAACAACCGGATGTCATTGGGCTTTCTATCGGAACACGTCCAGACTGCCTGCCAGAAGATGTTTTAGATTATTTAGAGAAACTTTCTCACCGTACCATTCTAACTGTAGAATTAGGCTTGCAGACCTTTCAGCCGAAAACTGCAACCCTCATTCATCGCTGTTATGAAAACGAGGTCTTTCTATCTGCATTTTCCAACTTAAAAGCTCGTGGGATTCGCACCTGTGTGCATCTCATCAACGGACTGCCGACAGAAACCATTGAACAAATGCTGGACAACGCTCGCCAGCTGGGACAGTTGCAGCCGGATGCAGTGAAATTGCAGCTACTGCATGTCATTCAGGGTACACCATTGGAAAAGTGGTATCAAGACGGCAGACTTTCCACGCTTGACCAAGAAACTTATGTTGCTCTCATTGCAGAACAGCTGACCTATTTCCCACCGGAAACCGTCATTGAACGATTAACTGGTGATGGCGATGCACGAACACTGGTTGCTCCGCTCTGGAGCAGAAACAAGCGTGGCGTTTTAAATGCCATTGCTGCCTATCAGAAATCACATAACCTTATACAGGGAATGCGATTTTCCGGATAAACGAAAAAGCACCCACAGCAGTAGACCTCCGCTTGGGTGCATTTTTTATTTTTTCAGATAAAGGATTGAAAGAACTTTCATTCTTTCGCTGAAGCTTCGATTGGACTCACTCCCAACATCTTATTTTTCAGCTAAATAATCTCTTTTCTTTGCCACTGGACTCACCTTTTTCAAGTAATATCGTTTTCCAGAAATTTTATACTGTTTAGTACATGGGAACCACCCTTACATAAAATTTTGATTTTAAGTAATCTGGTAACCTTCCATGGGAATCATTCCTTTTCTACGAAATACCAATTAAAAAGCTTTCCCTTCCATTGGACTCACCTTTTTCAATTATTTTGTAAGCTGCCTGCACAAATCGGTTCTTCTTGTCATAAGAATCATCCCTTTGCCTGCAAAATTTCGTTCCGGCATCTATTCTCAAGGCTTTCGCCGTCGATACAAGATCGTCATCATCTTGCATTAGGTTCTCACCTATGCTGCCAATCCGAATTTTCTGTTGGTACAGTCACACTCGTCAAATCACATTCCATTTTCCAGTCTGCCAACTTTATCATTTCCTTGGCATGCGACCAGTTTTTCTGATCCTAATACCCGATTCTTACAGCGACTGGATCAGGATGCGATCCTGACAGCATATGTACTGTGGTTCTTCACTTGCCATGGGATCTCACCCTCCTCACTGGAAAAATATCTGCATACTAAAAGACCGATTGTCTTAAACCTTAATATGCATTCCGAAAGTTCATTTGGAACATCCACCAACCTGTGTTCCCATCTGGGAAGCTTCTTTTTGGTTTCTGTTCTTTTTCCCTTTCCTTGATTATATAATACCACACCTTTTGTGATTTGTCAATAGTTTTCTCCACGATTTTGATAAATTAAGTGTGAAATGTGCTTAATAACGTAAAAGGTGGATTTTGCTTTCTTTTATTTTTTTGTTTACTTTATTTTCTTCTGTTTCAAGCAATTGAACTTTGATTTCAAAAGTTTAAGTTTACTATTTTATGTGATCATCGTGTGTTTGGTTTGTGTTTTTTGTACAAAAGAACGTCTGAACAACGCTAGGAACAGAACGATTCTTGGAAAGCCACCTGAAACTGATTCGGCAAGGCTGGGGCACATCCCCAGCTTGCCTTGGAAACTGCAATTGCCCCTGAAACCTTATCTCTTATTACAACCTCCAGATTTTAAAAGGCAATTGCAATTTCGTTCGATTTTCTCTTAGATTTTTGTTGTATGCAATCAAAACCTCTGTTAAGGGGGACAGCTTGTCCCCCTTAACAATTCCTCTCCGCCAAGCTGAGCCAGCTTGACCGCAGTTCGCCTACGGCGTTATGAACTTTCTTGACAGATTTCCCAAACTGGTTTATACTAATCAGTAGGATTCTGATGCTGTTTTCTTCGATTCCATCGCTCCTGCACCCATTGCAGCAAAGCTTCCCGTTCGTTCGGCAACCTGCCACGAATGACCTGCTCCAATGCATCTTGCAGCAGCTTCCCAATGAGAACACCCTTTGGAATCCCCATCGCAAGCAAATCGTTTCCACGAATCGCCAAGTCTTTCAGCTGAAAGCATGCCTGCTCTTGCAATAATTCCTGCAAAAGCTGCTGCATCTGCTCCAGTTTTTGCAAGTCCTGCTCTGCATATGCTGGAACTTGTGCCTGTAAATCCGATTTTCGCAGAGCAAGCAAGCGTTTTGTCTGTACCGCTCCATATTTTCGCAGCATCCGCAGCAAATAAGAGCGTTGCGGTAATAATTGCACTTCATGTGCGGCAATCAATGCGACAATGGCATCGGTTCGCTTTCGATCCATCTTCAGACGCTTGCAAATTTGCTTTGCCAACGCTGCACTTTCTGCCGGATGTCCGTAAAAATGCCCGATTCCGGCTGCATCCTGATGAAAACAAGCTGGTTTTCCAATGTCATGCAGCAATGCTGCCCAGCAGAGTACTGTGTCCTGCTGATTGCTGTGAGATAATGCCAGCAGACTGTGTTTCCATACATCATGTGCATGGCGTGGATGATCTTGCTGAAAACCCTGTAATGGCTGCATCTCTGGAAACAGACGAAACCAAATCGAATGATATGCTGCCAATGTTGCAGCAGCATACGGAGCAGTGACAATGCGGTCACATTCAGAGAGAATCCGTTCCGCAGATACCCATTTTAAAAATGGTGCTGTTCGTTCCATCGCTGCTGCTGTTTCCGGCTGAATGGTTAGCCCATATACCGCAGCAAATCGGACTGCTCGCAAAATCCGCAGGGCATCTTCTGTGAAGCGTTCTGTTGGAATGCCCACGCATCGCAGTTGCCGTTTCTGCAAGTCTGCTGCTCCATGAAAGGGGTCTATGATTCCTGTTTCCGGATGATATGCCATTGCATTGATGGTAAAATCCCGCCGCTGTAAATCTGTTTGCAGCGAATCGGCAAACTGTACTGTATCCGGATGACGATGGTCATGGTAGGTGGTTTCCTTGCGAAATGTGGTGATTTCATACACCGTATGATTTCGCAAAACGCCAATTGTTCCATGCTGGCTGCCAATGGTCAGACATGGCACATCTGAAAAGCAAACCTGTATCTGCTCTGGCGTTGCAGAGGTACAGAAATCCCAGTCATGCGGTGTTCGGTGCAGCAGTGCATCCCGCACACATCCGCCGACGGCATACCCCACATAACCATGTGCCTGTAACCGGTTTAAAATCCAAATGCCGTCTGCCGGAATGGTGATTTGTTCGTTCATTCTTGTTCCTCCATTTATTTCTCATAGAAAGGTTGTTGTTTTATGCATCATCATATGATTGCTCCAGAATCCATTGTCTATCAGCGTCCCGTCCAGTACTACGAAACCGACCGAATGCAGATTGTCCACCACTCCAACTATATCCGTTGGATGGAAGAAATCCGTGTGGCATTCATGGCACAAAAAGGTGTACCGTATGATCAGCTGGAACACAACGGTATTTTAATGCCTGTGCTGGGTGTCACCTGCTCTTATCACATCCCCTTCCAGTTCGGAGAAACCTTTCAGGCAACCTGCAAAATTACAGCGTACAACGGCGTTCGGATTGCATTATCCTACGAAATCTATAAGCCGGGGGAATCTCGCTGCTGCGTGACAGGAACTTCTCAGCACTGCTTCACCAACAACGACCGCAAACCGCTGCGGTTGCCCCATCAGAATCCAGAATTACATCAGCTGTTTTTATCTCTGTTGGAATCCTGATTGGATTATAACATGAATTGATTTCTCTTGTCAATTTGAAACCATTTCACCAAAAATCAAATACGCCCCCTCTTTTAACAGAAAGGACTTTTTATGAAATCACTGAAAAAAGCAACCGGTTGGATCATTGCCGGTGTCGCTGCTCTCCTAATCATTGTTGCTGCTACTAGTGCAACCACCATTGTTCCAGCTGGTCATGCCGGCGTTGTCGTAACCATGGGCAGCGTCAGCAATCGTGTACTGGATGAAGGCTTACATTTTAAAGTGCCATTCGTCCAGCAGGTTGTAATGATGAACAACAAGATTCAAAAGACAGAAGTCGCCTCCAACAGCGTTTCCAAGGATTTGCAAACCATTTCCAGTTCCGTCGCCATCAACTTCCACATCACAAAAGACGCTTCCGCTACTATCTATCAAACCATCGGCGAACAGTATTCCGATACGGTCTTACAGCCTGCCATTCAAGAAGCAGTCAAGGCAGTTACTGCACAGTACACTGCAGAAGAACTGATTACCAAGCGTTCTGCTGTTGGGGACGAAATCGGGCAGACACTCTCGGAAAAGGTTTCCGACTATGGCATTTTAATCGACAAGTTCAATATTGTTGACTTTGATTTCTCCGAGGAATTTAACGCTGCCATCGAACAAAAACAAGTTGCCGAACAAAACAAACTTCGGGCAGAAACCGAAAAAGAACAGCAGATTATTGAAGCAGAGGCAGCCGCAAAACAGAAAACCATTGCAGCGGATGCCGATGCAGAAGCAACCTTGAAAAAGGCAGAAGCAGAAGCCGCTGCCAACGAAAAAATCAATGCCTCTTTGAATGACAAAGTACTGCGGTATCAGCAAATTCAGAAATGGGACGGCAAATACCCGAATGTTGTTTCGGATTCCGCCTCTGTTCTGATGAATCTGCCGTCTGATGATGCGGATTCCAGTTCTACCGAAACCCCAACCAATCCATAACCATTCTCTCTTAGGAGGGCTTTCACACTATGCAACACTATACTTTTCCCTATACAGAAGCATTTCATTGCACTGCTGGCGATTGTCCAGACAGTTGTTGTAAAGGCTGGGAAATTGTCATTGACCCAAAAACACTCCAAACCTATCAGCAGACCTGCTCCCCCATCGGGGAAACCATCCGCTCAACACTCACAAAAAATGAAGACGATGAGTGGATGTTTCAAAATCGGGAAGATGGAAACTGTCCGTTCTGGAATGCTGAAAAACTCTGCGACTTACAAATACAAGCCGGAGAACATCTGCTCTGTGATACCTGCCGACAATTTCCACGCATTCCGCAGGATTATACGCTTTTTACAGAGCATGTGCTCTCGCTTGCCTGTCCAGAGGCTGCTCGTCTGGTCTTGACACAAACAGAACCGTTCCAAGCAATTCCGCTCACACAAGCTGAACCATCCGAACCAATCAATGAAGCGGAACTCCCCTATTCCCTGAACTGGATGAACTGCCTGCTTGAAACTCGTGCCGTTCTGCTGCAATTGTTTCAGGAAACAAGCATTCCACTTGCAGAGGCTCTCTGCTATGGATTGCATTATGTACAGCAGTTTCAAGATTGGATTGCAGAAAAGACAGACGATTTCCCAGAATTACAGTCCATCCCCAGCAAGCCCGTATTTCTTCATCACGAATCTGTTCAACATTTATACGATGCCCTCGAATGGATGACCCCAGAATGGGCAGATTGGATGCAGCAAATCCAACAACATCCAGTTACCGATGCAGATTTACAGGCATTTACAGAAATCGCTGAACCATTGATTCCAGCGTTCCGGAACTTCTGTTCCTATTATCTCTATTTATATTGGCTGCAAGCGTTGAACACCGGAAACGCCTTGATCCAGTATCAAAAGTTACTCGCTGCTCTTCATGAAATTGCCATCGTTTCCGCTTGGAAGCTACGGGAAACGCACACTTACACGCTGACAGATTGCATGATAATTGTGCAACGATACGCAAAGGAAGTCATGCACGATGCTGAAAATATTGAAAAAATAGAAGATGTTCTGTATAATTTAGGAAGTTTATAAAAGAAAAATTAACAATGAAAACGATTCCACACAGAAATTTTTTTGCTTCGATTCTTTACAGATTTATGGGTTTCATGTTATAATAAGGTGAGTGCAAATTACGATTTTGAGACATCATAAAAAAATTGGTGCTACACCAAAAAGAACGGAGGATGAACGTGACCATCAACACCATCGCAAAAATGGCAGGCGTTTCCCCTGCCACTGTTTCACGTTATTTAAATCAGGGGTATGTCAGCGAAGAAAAAAAAGAACGCATTCGGAATGTCATTGAACAGACCGGTTATTCCCCGAGCCCTTCTGCACAGATGCTCCGCACTGGAAAAAATCATCTGGTCGGTGTCATCGTTCCTCGTATCAACTCAGAACCTGTTGCAGAAATGGTAGAAGGCATTACTCGCATCATGGCACAGGCTGGCTATCAAATCTTGCTCGCCAACACCAGCAACCAAGTGGAAAAGGAACTGGAATTTCTAAAAATTTTCCGCACCAACAATGTGGATGGTGTCATCTTTATGGGCACGCTGATGTCCAAACGCCATCTTACTGTGATGCGTTCCTATCAAAAGCCGATTGTTCTGCTGGCACAGCAGGAAGAAATTATTCCCAGCGTTTATTTTGATGACTATCAATCTGCCTATCTGGCAACGGAAATTCTGCTGAAACGAGATTGCCGGGAAATTGCCTACATCGGTGTTACCTTGAAAGACCGTGCAGTCGGTCGAAATCGCCGGATTGGCTTTACAGATGCTCTCGCTCAGTATCAGATCCAGCCAGATGAACGAAGAATGGTCGAAACACAATTTGACATGGAAGACGGCTATGAAGCAGCTCGGATTCTGATGGAACGAAATGTACCATTTGATGGCATTTTCTGTGCAACAGCAGAACTCGCATTTGGTGCGATGAGTTACCTGCGACAGCAAAATGTTCTCGTTCCGGAACAAGTCAAGGTGTCTGCGGTCGGCAACAACCGCCTTGCAACGCTGTATGATCCGCCTCTGACAACGGTTTCCCTCTCCCACCGCACAGGCGGTTCAGAAGCAGCAGCCATGTTATTGGATTTGATCCAGGAACAAGAACCCACTCGCCGCAGCGAAAAAATGATTTGCTGCCTCCACGAACGCAAGAGCACCCTCGGATGAAAGATTTTTCACATTTTTTGTAGAACCAAAATAAAAATCATTTTTCACCTTTGTGAAAAATCCATCTATCTTTTGCGACAGGAATATGGTATAATAACATCATGACGAAAACGATTTCACATTCTTTTTGTGCGAAAATTCACCCATTCTGACCCATTAAAAGGAGCGTTGATTCAGATGTATGATGTGACTGCGATCGGGGAAGCCCTGATTGACTTTATTCCAGCACAGCGGGACTGTGCCCTAAAAGAAGTAGAATCTTTCACCCGTGTTTGTGGCGGAGCACCAACCAATGTTGCTGCTGTTGTCGCAAAATTACAGGGAAATGCCCGCCTGCTGACGCAGGTCGGCAACGATGCGTTCGGCGACTATATTGTCGATACCATTCAAGCTTGCGGCGTTAAAACAGATGGCGTTTGCCGAACGGATGCCGCAAACACTGCCCTCGCTTTTGTTTCCTTAAAAGCAGATGGCAACCGGGATTTTTCCTTCTATCGGAAACCCAGTGCAGACTTGCTCTTACAGCCGGAACAGATTCAGCCGATTTGGCTGGAAGAAACCGGAATTTTGCACTTCTGCTCGGTTTCTCTGGTCGAATCCCCAATGAAAGAAACCCACAAAGCCGTTTTAAAACTGGCAAAGAAAAATCATGCCATCATCAGTTTTGACCCGAATATCCGTCTGCCACTCTGGCCTTCTGCAGAAGCTTGTCAGGAAACCGTCCGGGAATTTCTCCCCTATGCGGATCTAGTCAAGCTCTCCGATGAAGAATGCTTCTTCGTTACGGGCAAGCACTCTATTTTAGATGCAGCGGACTGGCTGTTTGAACAGGGCTGCAAAATGGTACTCTATTCCATGGGAAAAGAAGGTGCTATGATCTTAACACCGCATTTCTCCAGCCATGTAGAGAATCCGGAAGTTCGGGTAAAAGATACCACTGGAGCTGGCGATGCCATCATTGGTGCATATCTGTACTGTCTGGCAAAGAATCATATCACTGCTTCCCAGCTGGCAACCTGCTCGCCGGAACAGGTGCAGGAATGGTTGACCTTTGCCGTTTATTATGCGAATTACAGCATTACAAAAAGCGGTGCAATTGCATCCTATCCGGACTATACCACATTCGTGAAATGGATGCAGGAAAAGAGAAAGAAAACTCATTGAACGCAACCTTTTTGAAAAAAATTCCTTGGTTAAAGATTTTAAAAATGACAGTCGGTGCAGTTCTGGCAATGGAACTCGCTGGACTGCTGCACTTAGAATATGCTGCTTCTGCCGGAGTCATTGCATTCCTGACCATTCAGGACACCCGACAGGAAACCAGCAGCAGTGCCCTGCGAAGAGGCATTGCCTTTTGCATTATGACACTGCTCTGCCTGCCCATCTTCTCCCTTTTAGGGAATCGTCCATGGGCATTCGGCGTATTCTTCCCCTTGTTTCTATTGATTTGTTTTACCTGCCGCATGGAGGATTCCATTGCCGTGAATACCGTCTTGGCAACGCATTACATGGCAGCCGGTGGCGTATCGCTGCCCATGCTGAAAAATGAATGCAGTTTGCTGCTGGTTGGCGTTGGATTGGGCATTTTGCTCAATAGCTTTATGCCAAACAACTTGCGGCGGATTCAAGCCAAACAAGCCGAACTGGATGCCGAATTGCAGCAGATTCTGCATCGAATGGCAATTCATGTTCTAAAGACAGAACATCCGGATTATGACGGCAGCTGTTTCAATCGCACAGATCAATTGTTGACCGAGATGGAACAGGAAACCATCCGGTTTATGCGAAATCATTATCTCGAACAAGACCTCTATTTCATGCAGTATCTTATGATGCGACGAGAACAATGTGAGATCCTGCGGATGATTTATCGGCAAATCTGTAAATTGACCTTGATTCCCACACAGGCAAAGCCGCTCTCTGATTGTCTACAGGCCATCAGCGACCAGTATCATGAAACAAATGATGCAGTGGCTCTGCTGGAGAAATTAGATGCTCTGCATCGGTTCTATCAGGAACAGCCACTGCCGGAAACAAGAGAACAGTTTGAAAATCGTGCGATTTTGTACGCCATTTTATCCGATTTGCGTTCCTTGCTGCAAATTAAGCAGCAGTTCTCTGCGTCATTACCGAAAAAAGGACGAGGTTCTTCGTCTTTTTATAAAAAACAGAACACAAAAACAAATTAAACCTCATTGGAAAGGATGAATTTTTATGCGTATTTTAGTATTCGGCGGTGCTGGTTACATCGGCTCTCATACCGCACTCGAACTGATTCGTGCCGGCGAAGAAGTTGTTGTTGCTGACAACCTGCAAACCGGTTTCCGGGCTGCCATTCCGGAAGGTGCAACCTTCTATCAGGGCGACATCCGTGACCGTGCATTCCTCGATGACTTGTTCACCAAGGAAAAGATTGACGCTGTCATTCACTTCGCTGCTTGCTCTCTGGTTGGGGAAAGTGTCAACCTGCCGCTGAAGTATTATGACAACAACCTCTGTGGTACAAAGGTACTGCTGGAAGCAATGGTGGCACACGATGTCAAGAAAATTGTTTTCTCCTCCACAGCTGCTACTTACGGTGAACCAGAAAACATTCCGATTCTGGAAACCGACCGCACCTGTCCAACCAACCCATATGGCGAAACCAAGCTGGCAATGGAAAAGATGTTCTATTGGACTGCAAAGGCACATGGTCTGCGGTATGTTTCCCTCCGGTATTTCAACGCTTGCGGTGCAGATAAGACCGGTACAATCGGCGAAGCACACAATCCAGAAAGCCACCTGATTCCGCTGATCCTGCAAGTTCCGAACGGCAAGCGGGAAGCGATCTCCATCTTTGGTACCGACTATGACACACCGGACGGCACTTGCATTCGGGACTACATCCATGTAACCGACTTGGCACAGGCTCACATTCTGGCGGTTCGTTATCTTCAGGATGGCGGTGAAAGCAACATCTTCAATCTGGGTAACGGCATCGGCTATTCTGTTCGAGAAGTGATCGAAACTGCAAGAGCTGTGACTGGTCATCCGATTCCGGCAATTGAATCCCCGAGAAGAGCCGGCGACCCGGCAAGACTGGTTGCATCCAGCCAGAAAGCAAGAGACGTTCTGGGCTGGGATCCGCAGCACGCAAGTCTGGAAGAAATCATTGGCGATGCTTGGAGATGGCACAAGAATCATCCGAACGGCTACGCTGAAGCATAAGAATAAGAACTGCTTTTGGATTCATTTTCCATTCACTTGTATTTTATCTATTTTTTACAAATTTTGTCATCTATTACAAACTGCACGAAGAAATTCGTGCAGTTTTTGTTTAAAAAGTCAAAACTTTGTGGAATATTTGAAAACTTAACATTTATTTTACGTTGATGTTACAAAGCAATCCGCTTTTTCTCCTATAATGAAAGAGATAGCATAAAATCGCTTTTTTGAAAAATCAGCGAAATATTGAAAATAGGATGTGCTTG
>CABQIF010000039.1 GCA_902464115.1 uncultured Ruminococcus sp.
CGTAAAAGGGAGTAGCTGACAAGAATTTGTTTCTTGTTTATGCGGCGTCAATACGATTGCAGGTTTCTGTGATCCGCTTCATAAGTTTAAAGCTATGCCTCATAAGAATGGCATATGTGGAAAATGGCAAGACTTTTACTGAATAAATGGCAGCCTTAACGGGTGAAGTGTCGATTTATTCAGTAAGAGCCTTGCCTTTTTTGCTGCCAAAAAAAAGAAGAAAGGAAGTTTTCCCATGACAAACAAATCTCCCTATCAACAATCCCTGAACGACCTGTATGCGGCGTATCACTCCGGACGAGAGGGTCTGCGTACCGCACAGGCAAACCAAAACCGGGAACAGTTCGGTAAAAATCAGCTGGCACAGAAAAAGAAGAAGCCAGTCTGGATGATTTTTCTCGAACAGTTCAAAGATTTTCTGGTTATTATCCTGATTATTGCTGCTATTATCTCTGCAATTACTGGAGAGCTGGAAAGCACCATTGTCATTCTGGTTGTCATCACTATGAATGCGATTTTGGGCACAGTGCAGACGGTCAAAGCGGAAAAGTCACTGGATAACTTGAAATCGTTGTCCGCTCCGCATGCAAAAGTTCTGCGAGATGGCACAACGGTTTTGCTCCCAGCAGCAGAATTGGTCGTTGGTGATGTCATTTTGCTGGAAGCTGGCGACCAAGTTCCGGCAGATGCTCGTATTTTGGAGGCTGCATCATTGCAGACCAATGAAAGTGCACTGACGGGAGAAAGCACCAACGTAGAAAAGGAATGCTGTGAGATTCCGCAGGAAGTTCCGTTGGGCGACCGAAAGAATATGGTTTATTCTGGTGGCTTTGTCACCTATGGACGGGGTGTCTGTCTGGTCACCAATGTAGGCATGGAAACAGAAGTCGGAAAGATCGCAGCGTTGATGCAGAACGCTTCGGAACGCAGAACGCCGTTACAGCGGACGCTTGATCAGTTCGGACAGAAACTGTCGATTGCGATTCTGGTTATTAGTGCAATTGTCTTTCTGTTGGAATTGTTCCGTGTCGATGTGCTGAATTTCGATAGTGTTATGAATGCTTTGATGTTTGCGATTGCTTTGGCAGTTGCAGCCATTCCGGAAGCCCTCAGTTCGATTGTTACCATCGTGCTTTCGTTCGGAACACAGAAGATGGCAAAAGAACATGCCATTATGCGAAAGTTGCAGGCAGTCGAGGGATTGGGTTCTGTTTCTGTGATTTGTTCAGATAAGACCGGAACACTGACCCAAAATAAAATGACCGTTCGGAAAATCGTTGCCCATGGACACAGCATTGCAGAAGAAGATGTGAATCTGGAAAACGATGATGAAAAGTGGTTGATCATTGCCTCTGTTTTATGTAGCGATGCAACCTGTCAGGGAGAAACTGAAATTGGTGACCCGACCGAAACAGCATTGATTCGCTTTTCTCAGAAAAATGGCATGCAGGCAGAAGACCTCCGCAGCCAGTATCCCCGTCTTGCAGAAATTCCGTTTGATTCTGACCGGAAATTGATGTCTACCTTGAATCAGACCCCACAGGGAAAGATTCTCTTCACAAAGGGTGCAGCCGATGTTCTGACAGAACGGATGCTGATCACCACCGAAGAAAAGGAAAAAATTTACAAGCAAGTGGAAGCTCTCTCCAAACAGGGCTTGCGGTTGCTCTGTTTTGCAGGAAAGCCATTCGATGGTGATACCATCACACTGGAAGACGAAACAGACTTGCAGTATATGGGCTTGATTGCTATGATGGATCCGCCACGTCCAGAATCAGCGGAGGCAGTTGCAGCCTGCAAGGCAGCAGGCATTAAGCCAGTTATGATTACAGGTGACCACGTTGTGACTGCTGCGGCAATTGCAAAGGAAATCGGCATTCTGGAGCAGGAAACCGAAGCGGTAGAAGGTTCTGCATTGGATGCCTATACGGATGAACAGCTGGTGGATTTTGTCAAGGATAAGTCCGTTTATGCCCGTGTTACTCCAGAACATAAAATCCGGATTGTACGGGCTTGGCAGGCTCGAAATTGTATGGTTGCCATGACTGGGGACGGTGTCAACGATGCTCCAGCACTGAAACAAGCAGATGTCGGCGTAGCAATGGGGATTACCGGAACGGAAGTTTCCAAAGATGCTGCGGCAATGGTTCTGACAGACGATAACTTTGCAACGATTGTCAAGGCAATTGAAAACGGCAGAAACCTCTATGAAAATATCAAGCGTGCCATCTTGTTCCTGCTCTCCGGTAACTTGGCAGGGATTCTGGTCGTATTGGCTTGTGCCCTTGCCGGACTGGGACAGCCGTTTGCAGCCATTCACCTGCTCTTTATCAACCTCTTGACGGACTCTTTGCCGGCAATCGGCTTGGGCTTAGAACCGCATCAGGCAAGTGTTATGCGGAAAAAGCCTCGTCCTGCGAATGAATCCATTCTGACAAAACCATTCTTGATTTCCACGGGATATTCCGGCTTGATTATCGGAATTATGACGTTTCTTGCTTATGTGTTCGGCAGAAGTGAAGGCGGCGATTATCTGGGCATGACAATGGCGTTTGCAACGCTCTGCATGTCCCGTCTGTGGCATGGTTTCAGCTGCAAGTCCGAAGAACCGGTGCTGTTCCGGAAGCAGATGATTAACAACCCATTTGGCTTGTTGGCATTTTTTGCTGGCATGATTTTAATCAATGCAGTTCTGTTAGTTCCGCCGTTGAAGAGTTTGTTCAACATTGCCAGTCTGACTGGTTTGCAGTATGCATGGATTCACATTTTCAGCTTTAGTTCGATGATTTTGATTCAGATTGTGAAGTTTGTGAAATCTATGGTACAGCGGTCTGCATCGTAATTGCATGCAAACAAAAATGTAAAAAAAATATGAACACTCTTGACAAATCCAAACGAAGTGACTATAATAAAAGCATCTTAAAATTCTTAGAGCAAAGGCAAGTAACCTGCTGAGCGGCAACAGAGAGAGTCAGGGATGGTGGGATCCTGATATGGAAGCGGTATGGTGAATGGATTTGTGAGAAGCACAGGGAATCCAAAACGTTTGGTAGTAACTGTCGCCGTATGTCCTACGTTATCGGGACAAGAATATATCCGGTGGGAGTCCGGCGTATTCGAAAAGAGGGAAACAGCATTCCAATAAAGTAGAATGATGTTTCTGAAATTGGGTGGCAACACGTTAAGGATTTTACGCCTGACGTCCCATAGCATTGGGATGTCAGGCGTTTTTTGTTTTTGCTGCATCTTCATCAAGAATAATCTTAATTTTCATTGGACGATATTCATCATTTTCTGATAAGGAGGAAAGCATATGCTTACACCATCATTGGAACAAGTGAAACAGCTTGCAAAACAGTACAATACCATTCCCGTTTTCTACGCTTTCTCTGCGGACAATCAGACCCCGATCAATCTGTATCGGGCAATGTCTGAGGGGGCAAAGAATGCTTTTATTTTCGAGAGCGTGAACAACGGCGAACAGTGGGGACGGTATTCTTTTGTCGGAGCAAATCCAAAACAGGAAATTCAGATGCACAGCACAACCGCTTGCATTCTGGAAAACAATCAGAAGAAAACATTCATGGTGGAACATCCCATTCTGTTCCTGAAAGAACGAATGGCACAGTATTCCTCTCCGGTTTTGCCGGATGCACCGAATTTCACAGGTGGATTGATTGGCTATTTCGGATATGATACCGTGCGGTATATGGAAAAAACATTGGTGAATGTTCCGGAAGATGACATTCATATGCCAGACTGCAATTTGTTCTTATATGAAGAACTGGTTGCTTATGACCATCTGAAACACAACGGCATTGTGATTCAGAATCTGCACACAGATGGCAACTTAGATGCTCAGTATGCAGCAGCTCTCTGGAGAGCGGAAGAACTGGCACAGAAGATTCGCACCTATAACCCAACACCAAAGCCAGCCTTGAAAACGGGAACTGCTATCGTACATTCCAACACGAGCAAAGATGCCTATATGGACATCGTTCGGCAGGCAAAGAAACACATCGTGAACGGCGATATTTTTCAGATCGTTCTTTCACAGCGGTTTGAAATCCAGAATCCGCCGGATAGCTTTGATGTTTACCGGAAATTGCGGGTCAGCAATCCATCCCCATATCTTTATTATTTCCATACACCAACTTATGATGTTGCCGGAGCTTCTCCAGAAATGCTGGCAAGCGTAAAGAATGGCACGATTCATAACCGCCCGATTGCCGGAACAAAGCCACGGGGCAAGACCAGAGAAGAAGATATGCAGAATGAAACCGATTTGCTGGCAGACCCGAAGGAACGGGCAGAACATACGATGCTCGTTGACCTTGGAAGAAACGATGTCGGTAAGGTTTCTGAATTTGGTAGCGTTTCCGTAACTCGCTATATGGTGACGGAACGGGCATCCAAGGTCATGCATTTGGTTTCTGATGTAGAGGGAACATTGCGGAAAGACTTGACCGCTTTGGATGCACTGATGGCAATTTTGCCAGCCGGAACACTTTCTGGTGCTCCAAAAGTACGGGCAATGGAGCTGATTGACCAGTTTGAACCGAAAAAGCGTGGCTTGTATGGCGGTACAGTTGGTTATCTCGGATTCGATGGCAATATGGATACCTGCATTGCAATTCGGACAGTACTCTTTACCAATCAAAAAGCATATGTACAGGCAGGGGCTGGCATTGTAGCGGACTCTGTTCCGGAAAATGAATACTATGAAACCGTAAATAAAGCATTGGCGGTCATCAATGCCATTAAGGAGGCAGCACAATGATTCTGTTTTTGGATAATTATGATTCTTTTACCTATAATCTGTATCAGTATATCGGGGAATTGTATCCGGATATTCAGGTAGTTCGGAACGATGAAATCACACTGGAAGAAATTGAAGCAATGCATCCGGATGCACTTTTGATTTCTCCGGGGCCTGGCTATCCGAAAGATGCTGGTATCTCGATTCCGGCGATTCAGAAGTTTGCCGGGAAAATGCCGATTCTGAGCATCTGCTTAGGACATCAGGCAATTGCAGAGGCATTCGGTGGAAAAGTTGTCAAGGCAGAACACCTCATGCATGGCAAAGCCAGCAACATTGCAATTGATAATCAGTCGGTTCTGTTTGCAGGACTGCCACAGGTGATTGCTTGTGGTCGTTATCATTCCCTGATTGTGGAAGAAGCATCGCTGCCGACTTGCCTGCGAATCACAGCACGGGATGAAAACGGGCAGATCATGGCACTGGAACATACAAAATTCCCGATTTACGGCTTGCAGTTCCATCCGGAATCCATTCTGTCGGAAGATGGAAAGGAAATCTTGATTCGGTTCTTGAATCTGCTGCCGGGTGTTTCCATTCCGACCAAGCAGCAGACCCCACAGCAGCCGAAGAAAGCCTTGCTCCCGTATGCAGAAAAGGTTCTGAACGGCGGAAATCTGACCGAAACCGAAGCCATGGAAGCCATGGATTTGATTATGAGCAATGCGGCAACCGATATTCAGATTGCAGAATTTCTCACCGCTCTGCGAATGAAGGGCGAAACTATTGAAGAAATCACCGGATTTGCAAAGGGTATGCGTGCAAAGGCAAAGACCGTTCCAAATTGCAAGGATGCGATCGATATTGTCGGAACGGGCGGCGATTGCTCGAACTCCTTCAATATTTCTACCACTTCTTCTTTCATCATTGCAGCTGCTGGGGCAAAGGTCGCCAAGCACGGCAACCGCAGCGTGTCCAGTAAGAGCGGTGCAGCGGATGTATTGGAACGGCTCGGCGTAAAAATTCAGACCACACCGGAACAGGCTGCTAACTGCATTCACGAAATCGGCATTTCGTTCTTGTTTGCTCAGAGCTATCATGGTTCGATGAAATACGTTGCCAAATCAAGAAAAGAAATGGAAACACGTACCGTATTCAATATTTTAGGGCCGCTTGCCAATCCAGCGGAAAACGATTATATTTTGCTGGGCGTTTATAGCGATGACTTGATTCCGGTGATGGCAAAGGTGCTCTGCGGTCTGGGCATTCGTCATGCAATGGTCGTACACGGAGAAGATGGATTCGATGAAATTTCAATCTCCGCTCCGACAAAGGTTGCAGAAATCAAGGACGGCGGTATTTTTGAATACACCATCACACCGGAACAGTTTGGTTTGCCGATGGCAGAAAAGAAAGAAGTCATTGGCGGTTCGCCGGAAGAAAATGCACTGATTACACAAGGCATTTTAGATGGAATGATTCGGGATGCAAAGCGGAACATCGTTCTGCTGAATGCTGGCTGTGCCTTATATGTGGTTGGTCAGGCTGGCAGCATCGGCGATGGCGTTGCACTGGCAGCAGAGATGATTGACAGCGGTGCAGCACTGGCAAAGTTAGAGGAACTCAAGCAGTTTACCAATGCTCTGGTATAAGAAAGGAGCAGGTTTATGATTTTAGATGAAATTGTTGCAAAGCGGAAAGAACAGCTTGCACGGGAGTTACAGAGAACTGATCGGGAAACCATGCGAAAACTGGCATTGCAAACAGAACGAGAAGTATATTCGTTTCCGGATGCTCTGAAAACTGGAAAGCTTTCCATTATTGCAGAAGTCAAGAAAGCATCGCCCTCGAAGTCGGTCATCTGTGCAGACTTTCATCCGGTTGAGCAGGCAGCTGCTTATGAACGTGCCGGAGCAGATGCGATTTCTTGCCTGACCGAGGAACATTATTTTCAGGGCAGCAGCGATTATTTTCGGGCAATTCGAGAAGCAGTTTCCATTCCGATGCTGCGGAAAGATTTCATCATTGACACCTATCAAATCAATGAAGCACGGGTTATGGGAGCAGATGCCATTCTGTTGATTGCAGCGATTCTGGACGCTCCAACCATGCAGCATTTTTACGAATACGCAACGGAACTGGGGCTGCATTGTCTGTTTGAAGCACACAACGAAGCAGAAATGGAGCAGGTGCTTGCTTGCGGTGCAAAAATCTGCGGCATCAATAACCGCAACTTGAAAAATTTTGTAGTCGATTTAAAGACCACGGAACGATTGGCAGCAATGGTTCCGCACGATTGTATTTTGGTTTCAGAAAGCGGTATGCAAACGCATGAAGATCTGGCAGCTGTTCGGAACTATGGAGCAGATGCGGTATTGATTGGGGAAACCTTGATGCGGAGCGGAGATGTTGCCGTTGCCATGCAGCAGCTGCGGGAAAACTTATGAAGATTAAGTTTTGTGGAGTCCGGCGGCTGGAGGACGTTACAGCCGTGAACCTCTGCCAGCCGAATTATATGGGTATGATTTTAAGCGGCGGTTTTCGCCGGAGCATTTCTCAGGAGCAGGCACAACGCTTGGTTCAGGAAAAGTCAGATGCAATTGCAGCGGTTGGGGTATTCGTAAATGAATCATCGGAAACCATTTGCCGCATGGCGGAGCAGTTGCACTTGCAGGTGATTCAATTGCATGGCAACGAATCGGCAGAGCAGATTCAAACCTTGCAGCAGAAAACTGGCTTGTCAGTTTGGAAAGCTCTCCGCATTGGCACGCTGGAAGAACTTGAAGCCGCCGGAACAAATCCGGCAGATTGCCTGATTCTAGAGGGAAAGACGGGTGCAGGGATTGGCGGAACGGGCGTTTGTGCAGACTGGGAGCTACTCGCCCGACACAGCTGGAATCGTCCGTTTTTTCTGGCAGGTGGGTTGCAGCCGGAAAATGTTTTGGAGGCGATCGCAACGGTTTCTCCCATGGGCGTGGATTTTTCCAGCGGCATTGAAGAGGATGGCGTAAAATCACTGAAAAGAATGAAACAATTGATGACATTGATACGAGGAGCGTAGAATTATGGGTAAAGTAGGAAGATATGGAATGTTCGGCGGACAGTATGTTCCCGAAACGGTCATGAATGCGGTACACGAATTGGAAACCGCCTATGAAGAAGCAAAGGCAGACCCGACTTTCTGGGAAGAATACCGCACACTCTGTCGGGATTATGCAAACCGTCCATCTCTGCTGTATTATGCAGAACGGATGACAGAAGACTTGGGCGGCTGTAAAATCTACCTGAAGCGAGAAGATTTGAACCACACTGGCGCACACAAAATCAATAATGTATTGGGTCAGATTCTGCTGGCAAAGCGGATGGGCAAAAAGCGGATTATTGCGGAAACTGGTGCTGGTCAGCACGGCGTTGCAACGGCAACCGCTTGTGCCCTGTTTGACTTGGAATGCGAAGTCTTCATGGGGAAAGAGGACGTGGAACGGCAGAAGCTGAACGCTTACCGGATGGAACTGCTGGGAGCAAAGGTTCGCAGTGTTGACAACGGAACAGGTACGCTGAAAGATGCCATCAACGAAGCAATGCGGGATTGGGTCACCAACATTGACACCACTTATTATTTGATTGGCTCGGTAATGGGGCCGCATCCGTATCCGATGATGGTTCGGGATTTCCAGAAGATTATTGGCGAAGAAGCAAAGCAGCAGTTGCAGGAGAAAGAAGGCGTGCTGCCGGATTGTGTCGTTGCCTGCGTTGGCGGCGGCTCGAATGCAATGGGTATGTTCTATGATTTCATCCCGAATGAAAGCGTTCGGCTGGTTGGTGCAGAAGCTGCCGGAAAGGGCGTGGATACTGCTCTGCACGCTGCAACGATTGCAAAGGGCAAGCTGGGGATCTTCCACGGCATGAAGTCCTACTTCCTGCAAAATGATGAAGGACAGATTGCACCGGTATTTTCGATTTCTGCCGGACTGGATTATCCGGGCATCGGGCCAGAACACGCAAATCTTTATCAAACCGGACGGGCAGACTATGTTGCCATTACGGACGAAGAAGCTGTTCAGGCGTTGGAATATCTGTCGAAAAAAGAAGGTGTCATTCCGGCAATTGAATCAGCACACGCTGTTGCAGCTGCAATGAAGATTGCACCGACTATGAGAAAAGACCAAATTATGATTATCTGCCTGTCCGGTCGTGGGGACAAGGATATGCAGCAAATCGCACAATACAGAGGAGTGAAGATTGATGACTGAGAATCGAATTGACCGCACTTTGCAGGCATTAAAACAACAGGGTAAAAAGGCACTGATTCCGTTTGTAACGGCTGGACACGGCGGATATGACCGTACGGAACAGCTGGTATTGCAGATGGAAAAAGCCGGTGCAGATATTATTGAACTGGGTGTTCCGTTTTCTGACCCGATTGCAGAAGGCCCTGTCATTCAGCACGCCAGTGAACAGGCTTTGAAGCAGGGAACAACCTTGGCAGGTATTTTTGAACTGGTTAAGCGGCTGCGGAAGAAAACCGATATGCCATTGCTGCTGATGATGTATTTGAACACGATTTTCTCTTATGGGACAGAAAAGTTTTTCCAGACTTGTCAGGAAATTGGCATTGATGGGGTCATTGTACCGGATATGCCATTTGAAGAAAAGGATGAAATTCAGGGTAGTGCCGACAAGTATCACATTCATAACATCAGCTTGGTCACACCGGCAAGTGAAGGCAGAATCCAGATGATCGCAGAGGATGCAACCGGATTCCTGTATTGTGTTTCCTCGAATGGTGTAACAGGTATGCGGACAAAGTTCCAGACGGATTTCTCTGCATTCTTTACGCCGATTCATAAGTATGCAAAGATTCCATGCATGGTTGGGTTTGGAATCTCCAGCCCAGAAGCTGCAAAGCAGATGAGCCAGTATTGTGATGGGGTCATTGTCGGCAGTGCAATTGTCAACATGGTTGAACAGTATCAGGAACAAGCACCGGAGAAGGTGTATGAATTTGTAAAATCCCTGCGGACAGCACTGGACGAATAAACGCGAATTTGATTTTTTAAGAACTAAGCAGGCAGATCCGTGAAATCTGCCTGCTTTTTGTTTTAATTTCAATGCAGTAATGCGATTATACAGAAAAAAACAAAATTCGATGATTTTTTTAGAAAAACACTTGACAAATACGGCGGAATGTGATATACTATATAAGTCGTCATGAGTAAGATGCAAAACAATCTGAAAGAAGTTCAGAAAAAAATTTTTTTGAGAAATTTGAAAAAAAGACTTGACAAACACAAAAAAGTGTGATATAATAAACAAGTTGCTGAACAACAAAGGACAAAATCAAATATTGGGGTGTCGCCAAGTGGTAAGGCAGCGGACTCTGACTCCGTTATTCCGAGGGTTCAAATCCTTCCACCCCAACCAAATGAAAACCAGATGCAATGCATCTGGTTTTTTGTTTTTCAAGTATCGTACTGGGATATTGGTTCTTGTCTATGTGAAATTGGAATATGGAAAAGAAAAAAAGCGTGTCCGCAAATATTCAGCGGACACGCTTTTGGTTTTAACAATCAGATTGTTTTAGTTGCTGGCACTGGTACTTGAAGAGAAGTCCAACTTGAACGGGTCATACTTCTTAATTGCCCGGTCGCTTTGCTGGTCAATGTTCAAAGCGTTTGCCATTTCCTTCTTGTCATCGGTGAAATTATCCCAGTATTTTCTGGAGGCAACAGCCTTCATCTGGTCTTCCGTCCAGAGGTCATCGTCTGTCATTCGCTTGGTGATGTCAAACCGAACAATCAGGTAATAAGCTTCGTCATCTTCTACGATAAACGGAATATCCGTCTTTGCATCATTGAAAATTGCTTCATAGGCTTTCTTAGACGGGGTATAGTTGATGGAATCTTCGTTGCCTTTGTCCTTTTCATCCGTTGTGGAAACCTTTGTGATAATGCTTTCGTTTGCATACGGTGCAGTGGTCGTGGTGGTTTCTGTGGTGTCAGAACTTTCTTCCTCTGTTGCACCGGAAACGGTTGTGGTTGTTGTTTCATCAGAACTGTCTGCATCCGATGCGGCACGTGTTACGGTTTCTTCCGTGTCCGCAGTGGTTTCTGCTTCGGAATCGGAATCCGATTCTGCATCTGCTGCAACGGTTGTAACAGTGGTTGTTTCTGCGGAAGTGGTTGTTGCGGTCGTTGCAGTGGTGGTTGCTGGAATTTCATTTCCGTTTTCATCTGTTGCAGAAGTTGCGGTTGCAGCAGCAGCTTCTTCGGAAATAGAAGTAACATAAGCGTTGTATTCTTCCTGAATGGTGTCCATCTTTTCATAGATGGCATCTTCATCCTTCAGTGTTTTCAGAACGTTCAGGTAATCTTCTACCATGCTCTTCATTTCTTTTTTACCATCATCCTTCAGCAAATCGCCGTTGCCGTCTTTCAGGTTGAAGGTGATGTAACGAACACGAGCATCATTGTCTTCGTAGTATTTTTTTAGTTCGTCTTCTGTAACGCCCTTTTCACCATCTACGCCATAGTAGTGCTGGAACAGTTCCTGTTCTTTGTAGGTAGAGAGGAAGATGTCCTGAACGGAAGATTCTGCAATTCCGTTCTTCTCAAAGGTTTCACCGCTGCTGTCCCAAGCAGAGCTAATGTAGTTCTTCACCTGATTGGTCTGTTCAGCACTCAGCTCCAGACCCTTTGCATCAAAGTCTTTCTGAATCGCAACGAATTCCTTGCAATATTCCATAGTGCGGTCTTTGATCCAAGTTTCTGCATCTTTGCCGTCAATCGTCTGTGCCTTTACCACTTCTTCATCGGTGGTGTCCAAGTCAGAATTCTGTTTTTGAATGGTGCTGGTTGCTTCGGTATAAGCCTGATAAGAATAGTAGATGTAAATACCAGCTTTGATTTTTACGCCGTCAATTGTCAGCGGGTAAGCAAGTGCCTGATTACCGCATCCAACACAAGAAACGGCAGCCGCAGCAGCTACAACTGTAGCCGCAAGTTTTTTCCATTTAATCATGGTATCTCGTTCCTCCATTTACACGAATCCTTCGATTCTGTGTGTATTTTTTCCCATCCAGATAACTTTTTTGGAATAGGACAATATAAAAGTAGTATAGCACACGGCTGAAACTTTGTCAAGGTTTTCTCTGTTTTTCTGGTGGTTTCTGCTGGACTTGCAGCCTTTTCACGAAAAAGCAGACAGAAATAGAAGAAATACAGGAAATAGGGGGGAAATGACTGCAGAAAATGACGGAACTCCTACGGAAATATCAGAAAAAACATCCAAAAATAGTTGAAAAATTTTATACGCTATGCTATAATAAGACCATTGGGAAAATTTTTTAGGAAACGCAGAAAAAAGGAGAGTCAGGATGATGAAACGAAAATCATTACAAGCGGCGTTGCTGGCGGCAGTCATGGGCGTGGTATCTATGCCCCATGTGCCCCATGCAGTGCTTGCAGCGGATGCCCCGTCGGAAACAGCAGCGGCAGTAAATACGTGGATCGGGTATCAGCTGCGGGACGATGCCGGACAGTATTTGACGGTTGCCAACGGAGCAGCGGAAGCAGGCAGCCGGATTCTTTCATATGCAGCGGATGGCGTTGCAGCGTATAATATCTGGTACTTTACAGAAACGGGAGCGGGTACTTATACCTTGAAATCCTCGCTCAGTGAGGGAGAATTTTATGCAACAGCTTCTGACCGCCAGACGTTGGAACTGCAATTGCAACAAGATGGGATGCAGCAGCAGTTTACTTGTATTGAAGTGGGTACGAATCGCATTCACTTGCGGCAGAATGAAACAGATTTTGGAACATATACATTAGAGCCAGTCACTTGGCTGAAGCCGGGCGATGTCAACCGAGATGGAATTGTGAATGTGTTGGATTTGGCATTGGCGAAACGATTGGTATTGCATGATGGAAGTTCGGATTTCTGTGCAGCAGCTTTGGCAGATTTGGACGGGAACGGAACATTCGATGCAGCAGACCTTGCAGTTTTGCAAGGCTTTTTGATGCAGCGACAGACTGCATTTCCATCAGAAACCGTAACACTGCCAGAAAATACGATTTTCCCAGTGGTTGAGCCAGAACAGACAACTACGACAAGTACCACGACCACAGCACCAGAAGAGACTACTACGACAACAACGACCAATTCCAAACAGACTTTGACGATTGCAGATATGCCGGCAAGCTATCAATCCGCTGCGGATTGGATTTGGACAAATCGAGTGGAACGAGAACAGTCTACCGTTCGCCGAAATACCTTGTTTGACCAGATTGTTGCTGGAAAAGGCGAACTGCATTATGTTGTTCGCTGGCAATCCTATAAAACCGTATCGTTGGAACAGCGGAAACAGTTTGAAAAGTTGGTGGAAGATAGCATCAACGCTTGGACAGACTGGTTGAAAGATTATGAAGATTGGCCATATGACCATATTACCGTGAAAATTGTCGGCTGGGCAGTCTTAGACCGGAATTGCCTGCTCGACTTGCAGCCGGATGAAGTGGTCTATGATTTTTTGATCAGCGATTATGACAGCAGTGGCGACACGTCCAACGGTTATGAAACCATTCCGGACAAATTGCCGAGTGCACCAACAGACCTTTCCCGCATGGATCACTTCATGGATACTAGCTATGTTTATCCGGGCGAACGGTTTGACATGTATCTCTGGGCAACGCAGGGCTTCCCATCCATTGGCGGATGCGGCGGCGACTGGGGACAGCGACTGTCAGATGATGCCTATTTGAATATGCTGGATGGAACGGGACTGCACGTTCTGGAACATGAATTGGGACATGGATTTGGAATGACGGATTTCTATGGTGGAGAAGGGGAATTGGATGGATTCCCACCGGGCGGATTTCCAGGCGGTTCTTCGCTGATGATGGCAGGTTCTTCCATGCAGATCACCGACTTTGATGGTTGGATGCTGCGGTATTTCTGGGATAAGATTCATTTGGAAGAGGGAAGATTTTCGCATTAAATAAAATTTGTGAAGATGAAAATGAGATAGAAAAACGCACATTATCAGAATGAAAGATTCTGGCGGTGTGCGTGTTTGTTTATCGTTCAAATAATTCACTATGGCTGCCGGTTCGGGTGAGATACAGAAAGAGTGTATCTTCTGCAATTTCATAAATGAGAAGCCAATCGGGTTGAATGTGGCATTCCCGACATCCAGCGTAATTTCCTGTTAAAGCATGGTCACGGTTTTTTTCTGGAAGTGGAATGCCGTTTGCCAGTTGCTGCAAGACTTTATTCAGCAAGTCTAAATTTTTGTTTTGCTTTTGTGCCTTTTTTAAATCTCGTTTAAATTGTGTGGTTGGTTTTAAGGTGTATTTCATTGCAGCAAGTCCTTCATCATAGTATCAACATCTGTATATCCCGGGTATCGCTCAGGATGTTGCTTCATTTCGGAAACTTCTTTCAAGGCTGCTGCTGTTTCTTCGTTCGGAATAGAAGGTTCTGTTTGAAAGCTATGGATGAAGAGCAGGAGTGCTTTCAGCTGTGTTTCTGTCAACGTATCTAATTCTTGCATCAATTGTTCTTTTGTGCTCATAGAGATTCCTCCTTATATAAAAAGCAATCTGAAATCCATTTTACCTATTTGTAGTATAGCAGAATGATAGAAAAAAGTCAAGAAATGCAATCTTTTTTGACAGAAAAATCTCTGCACATTTCCGCCTGTTTCTGCATATCATACAGAAGCAGGCGGTTTTTTGATCCGCTGATAAAAGGAGGACGCTGATATGTGTGGAATCACTGGAATGGTCACTTGGCAGGAAGATGTTGCCCAGTATCAAGCCGATTTAAAACGAATGCAGGCAGTTCTAAGCAATCGAGGCCCTGACCAGCAGGGAATTTATCAAGATACCCACTGTGCAATGGCACATACTCGGCTGGCAGTCATTGACGTGGAACGTGGAAAACAGCCAATGACACGGAAGACTGCAACGGAAACCTATACGTTGGTTTATAATGGAGAACTCTATAATACACCCGAACTGCGAGAAGAATTGCAGAAAGAAGGAGCAGTTTTTACCACACACTGTGATACAGAAGTGGTTTTACAGGCATACTTACACTGGGGAGCAGCTTGTACAGAGCGGTTCAACGGGATTTTTGCGTTTGCAATCTGGGAGCAGCAGGCACAGCGGTTATTTCTTGCCCGTGACCGAATCGGTGTGAAACCATTGTTTTATGCGGAGATTCCCGGCGGATTGGTTTTTGCATCTGAAATCAAGGCGTTATTGCAGCATCCAGCAGTGCCACATACCATAGACAAACATGGCATTGCACAGATTCTCTTACTAGGCCCTGGACGGTCTGCCGGTTGCGGCGTTTTTCAGACAATCAAAGAGGTAAAACGGGCACACTGTGGCTATGCAACAGAAACGGGCATTGTTCTTGCACCTTACTGGAAATTACAAGCGAAACCGCACACAGACAACATGGAACAGACGATTGAACAGGTGCGGGAGCTGGTGAAAGATGCTGCAACCCGTCAGATGGTTTCCGATGTTCCCATTGGAACATTTTTGTCCGGTGGTTTGGATTCCAGCTTGCTTTCTTCGCTTGCCAATCAAGTATTGAAGAAACGGGGAGAAGTGCTGCATACGTTTTCCGTAGACTATAAAGACAATGACCGTTATTTTCAGAAGAGCCACTTTCAGCCAAACAGTGACCCGGATTATATCCGTGCGATGATGGACTATCTGCAATGTCAGCATCATTGGACGGTTCTGGATACGCCACAGCTGGCAGCTGCTTTGATTCCAGCAATGCAGGCAAGAGATTTGCCGGGTATGGTAGATGTAGACAGTTCCCTCTATTTGTTCTGCGGAGCAATTAAGGAGCAGGTAACTGTTGCTCTTTCCGGCGAATGTGCCGATGAATTATTTGGCGGATACCCTTGGTATCGAGATCCAAATATTCGGGAGCGAGATGGATTCCCATGGGCACAGAGTACCGATTATCGGATGCAGTTCCTGCGAGAAGAGTTTGCAGAGCAGATTGACGGGGCAGCGTTTGTATCGCAGGCATATCAAGAAACGATTCAACAGGCAGATACATTGCCGGAAGATACTCCGTTGGAACGCCGTATGCGGCAAATGATGCTGCTGAACTTGGACTGGTTTATGCAAACACTGCTAGACCGGAAAGACCGGATGAGTATGGCGAACGCTTTGGAAGTGCGAGTGCCGTTCTGTGATTATCGGATTGCAGAGTATCTTTATAATGTGCCGTGGGAGATGAAAGAGTACAAAGGTTATGAAAAAGGACTGTTACGGGCGGCAATGCAGGATTATTTACCGGAGAAAGTGCTCTGGCGGAAAAAAAGTCCATATCCAAAGACGCACAATCCGAATTATTTGCAGGCAGTACGGGCAATGTTGGCGGCGATTTTGCAAGACCCCAAAGCACCGCTGTTCCAGCTGGTAAAACGAGAGGCAATCGAACAACTATTATTACAGCCGAGCGGTGTGCAGTGGTATGGGCAGCTGATGGCATATCCGCAGACGATTGCTTATTTCGTGCAGATGAATGCGTGGTTGCAGGCGTATGATGTGAAAATTGTCGAATAAAGGGTTGTTTTTCGGTCAAAAAAGGGACGGAGCGTTTCTCTTTGGGGAGGGGAAACGCTCTTTTTATGGATTTTTCACAAATCATCGACAAAAATAGACGAGAATCTTCTACATCGAGTAGCATTGACAAACGGGAAACGATGTGATATAATAATAAAGCTGTCGCACGAGGAAAGGCGGCGTTAAGGAACACGAAA
>CABQIF010000040.1 GCA_902464115.1 uncultured Ruminococcus sp.
TGCTCGCCCACACCTCGCCAACATTTTTAAAAAATTGTTGGATCAAAAAACTTTTATTTGCCTGCGGCTTGTTTTAGGGAAACCACTTGAATTAGTTGCCTACGGCTGATTTCTTACAGCCTATCTAGAAATTAATGACTGGATTTATCGCAGCTGAATCGGCATCAACAGGAAAATAAAACTTTCCCCTTGCATCGGTACCATCTTTGCAACGTGATTGCCACCCGTCAACTGCAACCGGATCTGGTCACAATCCGATGCCTTTGCAGCTTCCAGCAAATACCGGTTATTGAAGCCAATCGTAACTTCCGGACCTTTTACCTGTGCCGGAATGGTATCGTGAATCTTACCAATTCCGGTTTCACAGTGGACATACAACTGATTGTCAGAGAATGTGCAGCGAATCGGTGCATTGAATTTGCTGTTGATCAGCAAAGAGCACCGTTCCAGACAAGAGATCAGATCGGCAGTCTGTAAAATGACTTCTGTTTCATAGCCGTTGGGAATGCTGCTCTGATAATTATGAAATTCCCCTTCCAGCAATCGGGAGAAAACGAGATAGCCATTAAAAGAGAATGCAATGTGGTTTCGAGTTGCAGTCAGTTCGCATGGTGCTTCTGCATCATCTTTCAGCATCGAAGCAACTTCCAGCAGTGTCCGCTTTGGTACAACAAAATGATATGGTACTTTTGTTGCAATCTTTTCGGTACGGATGGCAAGCCGATAGCCATCAATGGCAACAACTCGCAATTCATCTCCGATGGTTTCAAAGAGTTCCCCAGTGAAGACTGGCTTGTTCTCATTGAGGGAAGTTGCATAGCTGGTCTGGTGAATCATGGAACGCAACGTTCCCTGTTCGAGGGTCAATCCATCTTCCATTTCCAGCTCTGGCAAAGATGGGTAGTCTTCTGCGGACATTGCAGAGATGTGAAACTCGGTTGCTTCACAGTGCATGGTGACAGCTAACCGGCTGTCAATTTCCAGCAAAACCGTGTTGCCAGAGAATCTCCGCAGGGCTTCACTGAACAGCCGTGCATGAATGACAAATTCTCCGGTGTCATGGGTGTCCACTGGAAGATTGGTCTGAATGCCAAATTCAAGGTCGTAACCAGTCAGCTGTAACTGTCCTGGACGAAGCTGCATGCGAATACCCTCCAGAGCAGGGATGGTTGATTTTTGTGCAACCCCTTTTGATACATAGGTAACGGCTTGATAAAGGGCTTGTCGATCACAAGTAAACTGCATAATAAAGATTCCTTTCTATTGGAATGGGCAATTCAAAGCCCTGTTCCGGTCTGTGTCATCTAGAAATTGTGGAAAGTTTCCACAGTTGCCATGGTATTTGCGGTTCTGTGTGTGTCGTTTTGATAGAATAGAAAGATTAAAAAAATTAGTAGTAGTAGTAGGGGCTGTTGAAACGGTGGAAAAGTCAGAAAAATGGCGAAATTGCTGATTTTTTTTTAAACAATGCGATTGTTGAAAATGTGTGGAAAAGTTGAAAGTGCATTACTCATTTTGAAAAGTTGAAAGATTGTGGAGTTGAAAAGAAAAACTTGTGGAAAATTTTGTGGAAAACTCGAAGAAAATGGAACGGCAAAAATTTTTCAAAAAATCGTATGTTGAAACTGTTGAAACAGAAAATCGGATTTTCGTGGAAAACGGACTGGGAAAGATTCCCGATACCCAGAAAAATTCTAGAAATTTCGGGCGATTTTTTCCTTTCCACAAATTGTGGAAAACGCTGTTGAAAGTCTTCGGAAAGTCTGTGGAAAACCGCAAAAACGGCTTGGAATCGGCACATTTTTTTCGCCGGAATCGGAACATTTTTCGAGAAAAAACGGGCTTTACAGACACAATCCGGCTGCATATTGTGGAATATGCAGCCGTTTTTTCAAAACCGGAAATCGGAAATTTGTTTGCATAAAATGGAAAAATGAGGCAAGAAAAACGGCAATCCGTTTGCCTTTAATGGGTCTTGGTTTTGATGTTCTTGATGATATCTTCTACTAATTGCTTTAAATTGGCATCCCGTTTCATCCCTGCTTCAATGTTGTTGATGGCATAGACAATGGTTGAATGATCTCTGCCGCCGAACTCTGTACCGATGGACTGCAGCGGCATCTGGGTAATTTCCCGGACAACATAGGTTGCCACTTTTCGAGCGGTGGAAATCTGTGCGGAGCGTTTGCTGCTGCGAATTTCCTCCGGAGTCACGCCGTAGACATCTGCCACCTCGGCAATAATTTTTTCTACAGTAATCGGCACAGGCTGGTCGTTGTTCAGGATGTCCTTGATGACGCTCTGTGCCATAGAGATGGACGGCGGAGAACCAGCGAAGTGCTTCAAAGCTTTCAGCTTTTTCACTGCTCCTTCCAGCTGCCGGATGTTGGTTTTCAGGCGGTTGGCAATGAATTCTGCCACATCGTCCGGAATGTGCAGGTCGAGCAGTTCTGCCTTGCGGCGGATGATGGCGATTCGGGTTTCAAAATCCGGAATGGTGATGTCGGTGATCAGCCCACATTCAAATCGGGTGCGAATCCGTTCTTCCAGTGTTTTCAGCTCTCTCGGCGGCTTATCGGACGTGATGACGATCTGCTTGTTTTCTGCGTGTAATTTATTAAAGGTATGGAAGAATTCTTCCTGCATCCGGTCTTTGTCGCTGAAGAACTGAATATCGTCGATCAGCAGGACATCGGCGGAGCGGTATTTGTCGTGGAAACTTGCCATGTTGTTGCGGTTGATGCCGTTGATCAGGTCGTTTCCAAATTCTTCACTGGTGACATAAATGATGTTGTAATCCGGATGCTGCTGTTCGACCTCGTGGGCGATGGCATGCATCAGGTGTGTTTTTCCCAGACCGGACGGGCCGTAGATGAACAGCGGGTTGTAACTCTTGCCCGGTTCTTTTGCAACTGCCGTACAGGCAGCGTAGGCAAATTCGTTGGAGCGACCTACAATGAACGTGGAGAATGTGTATTCATAGTTTGCCCCTTCAAAGCTCTTTTCCAGCTGCTGATTCCGCAAAGCGAGGTCTTCCGAGCCGGCGGATTCTGTCTGGGTTGGTTCTGGTTCAAATTCTTCTTCAATCCGGATGACCAGATTGACATCAAAGCCTAAAATATTGCGAAATGCCTCTTTCAGCAGCGGTTCATAGTTGCTGAGAATGACAGAACGCTGAAAATCGGACTGAATGGTAAAAACGGCATCCGTTCCGCTGAGATCCACCGGATGGAGGGCATCGATCCAAAGCTTGACCGCAACCTCCGGGATCTGCCCTTTTTCCAGACAGTATCGTTTTACATGTTCGAATACCTCATCGAATGAATTCATAGCATTGTAATCTCCTTTTCTTGGCGGCGTGCAGCGGCAGGAGCCGGGACATTGTGGAAAATCTTTGGTGCATCGGCTCAACTGCATGCCGTCTGTGCAGTGTTCTTCTATGTTCTGCTGCATCGGCACGGGAAAATTGCCCGAAAAATCGGGAAATCGAAGCAAATTCTGTCGGAATGGGTGCGTTTTTGTTGCCATTTTCCCATTTCTGGACAGACGAAAGCCGATAGCAATACTATTTTATTGTAACATGAATTGTGGAAAAAATCAAGTCTTTTCCTTGAAACATTCGGACTGCGGCAAGAGGTTTCCACAAATCCACGTGGAAATGTCAAATCCGTTGTGCGAGATGCACAAAAATGCAGGTGAAACCACGCTGCCCCCTGCTGAAATGAAAAAATTCTCTGTTTTTTGAAAAAAAGGCTTGACACCATGGGAAAAATTCGTTATAATAGAACAGGTCGGACATTGGTCTGCCCATTTGGGCACGAATGCCAATTTTTCGACCCAAGGAACAATCATTGGGATTCCACGCCGCTGCTGCCAGTCGGAATTGCGGCAGGTATAACACACAGAATGCTGCCGGATTCGCTGCGGATGCACCGAAGCTCGACAGGATTCCAGTTTGAGATTGCAGAAATTGCACATGGGAAAGGAGGCAGTTGTTGTGAAGAGAACATATCAGCCGAAGAAGCTGCACCGGAAGAAGGAACACGGTTTCAGAAAGAGAATGGCAACTTCCAACGGAAGAAAGGTTTTAGCTCGTAGAAGAGCCAAGGGCAGAGCAAGACTTAGCCACTAACGAGACGGACCACAAAATCTTTTTTGTGGTCTTTTTTGTTTTTTCAGCAAATTCAGAAAGGAGCGGAACATCGGTGAAACAGACCATCATCCTGAACCAAAATCGGGATTTTCAAACCCTGTATAAGCGGGGCATTTCGTTTGTCACGCCGTTTGTGGTGATTTATATGCGGCCGAATCGGTTCGGCGTGCACCGACTGGGCATCACCGCCGGCAAACGGGTCGGCAATGCGGTGCAGCGAAATCGTGCAAAACGGCTCATTCGACAGGCGTATCGGGAATTGGAAGCCGAGCTGCCGCCCTATCTGGATATCGTCATTGTTGCCCGGGCACGGATTTGCAACCTGACATCGACCAGATTGGTCAAGTATCTGCGGAAAGAAACCATTCCGCAAATCCAGCGGCATTGGGAACCGCCTATTCGGATGCGGGCAGGCGGAAAATCCTCCAAGCCGGAGGGAACACCGCAATGAAAACCCTGCTGCTGCTGTTGATTCGCTTTTATCGGAGGGTGCTTTCCCCTTTAAAAAAGCCATGCTGCCGCTATTATCCGACTTGCAGTGCTTATGCGTTGCAGGCGGTCGAACGGTTTGGTGTATGGCATGGAACGGGTCTGGCAGTTCGCCGGATTCTGCGGTGTAATCCGTGGAGTCCCGGCGGGTTTGATGCTGTACCCCTGACGCTGCCGCAAAAGCGGCATCGCTGGACGAAAATCAAATTGAAATAAGTAAACAGAAAGGGTGACGCATCATTACCATTTTGTATGACATCTTCGGCACCCCATTTGGCTGGATTATGCGGCTGATTTATCAGCTTGTCAATAACTATGGTGTCGCAATTGTACTCTTTACAATCATCACCAAGATTTTGCTGTTCCCGATTTCTTATAAACAGCAGAAAAATACGCTGCGGATGCAGCTGATACAGCCAAAGCTGAAAAAATTACAGGCAAAATACAAGGACAAGCCGCAGGAATTGCAGCAGGCACAGATGCAGCTGTATCAGGAAGAACACGTCAACCCGATGTCCTCCTGTCTGCCAATGTTCTTACAGTTCTTCCTGCTGTTCGGCGTGTTGGACGTTGTCTATAAGCCGCTGACGCATATTTTACATTACAGCAAAAGCGTGATTTCCAAAGTCGTAGAAATTTCTACGGGCATTCTGGGCGATAGCGTTGCCAAACAGTATACCGGTTTGCGGCAGGAACTGGGTGTCTTAAAGGCGTTTCAGGACAACCCGTCCGCTTTCTCCAATGTGGATACGTTTGATACTTCCAAAGTATCGGATTTCATGGAACATTTTACCGTATTCGGCGTAAACCTCGGGGAAACCCCGACTTGGCATCCGGAAGTTTGGAATGCCTCCGCAGTCATTCTGTTCTGTATTCCATTGCTCTCCGGTGTTTTACAGCTGATTATGACCATCTATATGCAGATTATGCAGAAGAAGCGGGGCACAGCACCAGAACAGAATATGGGCTGCATGAATGTCATGCTGTATATCATGCCGCTGTTCTCTGTTTGGTTTGCCTTTCAGGTATCTGCCGGTGTTGGTTTCTACTGGGCTTGTTCGTCCTTCTTCTCGCTGTTGCAGACCATCGGTCTGAACCTCTACTTTACACCAGAACGGGGTGCAAAGATCATTGAGAAGGAAAACAAGAAGATGGAAGCCCGTTATGCTGCCGGAAAGCAGTCCTTTACGGAACGGGTGATGAATCAGAACGCTGGTGCAGCCAGAGTACAGGAAACCGAAAAGACCAAGAATATGTCGAACCGGGAACTGTCTGCTTACAATAAGCAGAAGATTCAGGAAGCCAGAAAGCGAATGGCAGAAAAATACGGTGAAACGTATGAGGAAGATTCCTCGGATGAGGATTGATGGAACGGAAGGGTGCAAATGTTGCAAAGCCCATCCGTGAAAGAAAGGAGTGCGTGTGCACATGAGACAGATTTTTACTGCGAAAAAGCTGGAAGATGCAAAGCGGCAGGCGGTGCAGGCTTTTGGTGTTTCCGAGTCGCAGATTGTTTTTCGGATTCTGGAACAGAAAAAGGGTCTGATGGGAATTGGTGCAAGCGTCACGATCGAAGCAATTTATGAACCACCAGTTGCAGCAGCAGAAACACCGGCTCCGGCAGCAGAATCAATGCCAGAACCGCAGGCAGCTGCACCAGTGGTAGAAGAAGAAACTGTGGAAACGATGACAGAAACGGTTGTAGAGCCGGAAACGGATGCAGTGGCAGAAGAAACGGTTACTGTAACGGAAACGGTAACAGTAACCGAACCGGCAGCAGTTGCTACAGAATTAGCAGAACCGCTGTCACTGGACAGCCTGACACCGGAACAGCAGGAAGCTGTAAAGCGGGTACAGGACTATGTAGCAGCCGTTTATGAAAAGCTGGGCGTTACTGTTACCACAACCCCGAAGGTACAGGAAAACGGCATTCTGTTGGAAATCAGCAGCAATAGCCGAGGCGGTACGATTATTGGCAGACGGGGCGAAACCCTCGATGCGATGCAGTATCTCTCTTCCATCATCGCCAACAAAGGCGAAGAAGATTACTGCCGAATCATTCTGGACAGCAATGGCTATCGGGAAAAGCGTCGCCAGACCCTCGAACATCTTGCAGAACGGCTTGCAAAGACGGTGATTCGCAATCAGCGTGCAACGACTTTAGAGCCGATGAACCCGTATGAACGGCGGATTATTCATGCAAAGGTTGCAGAGATTGACGGTGTTAGTTCCAAGAGCGTGGGCGAAGATCCATACCGGAAGGTAGTCATTTTACCATTGGATGAAAATGGAGAACCAATTCCGGCACGCCGCTCCAGAGGCAGAAATAACCGCAATGACAATCGAAACAATGACCGCAAGGGCGGTTATCGGAATCATGGCAATGGCGGCAATCGGAAACGGAATGGGAATTCCCACCGTAATCGGGAGGAAGAAATTCCGCATAAGCCGACCAATTTCGATGATATTATGAGCACCAGCTTTGAAAAAGATTATCGGAAGCCGAAGCCGGAAGATGATTTACAGGTTGGATTGTACGGAAAAATCGAATAAGTGCAAATGCAGCATGAGGAAGAGCAGGGCGGTACGTCCTGCTCTTTTTTGTAAGGGGAATATATATAGGGCTGCTGGGAGCGAGCCGCAGGCAAATAAAAGTTTTTCGGTGCAGCAGTTTTTCAAAAATGCTGCCGAGGTGTGGGCGAGTAGCCCACATTTGCGGAGCAAATCAAATTTTGCAATTTGTTTTTCCTGCTGCAATTGCACTTTTGAAACTTTCCAATTCGCAATTTGATTGTCTTTGTGAAACAAGTTACAAATTCAGACAAGGCAACGGGGCAATTGCAGCACGCTGGTAGGCAAAAGCAGGGGTGGAACCCCCTTTTGCCGGATGTGGAAGACCGTTTTCCCTAGGAGCAATGATTTCTGTAAGGTAATATTTCGTTGTAACTGTTCCGCCGGAACAGTTACAAGATTGCTGTTTACTGCTTTCGGAAAACAAGGCGGGGCGGTCTTGTTCGCCCCGCCTCGAAAAGCTGTCGCTTTTCTCACCACCCGCTCCGTGTGCCAGAAGCATGGCACGGGGATTTCGCTGCCTGCTGGCAGCGATCAGGGCTGCTCGCCCTGAACCTCGCCAGCATTTTTGAAAAATTGCTGGATCAAAAAACTTTTTAGCTGCCTGCGGCTCGTAATTTGTAGTCGATCTCGAAACTTTTATTTCGCATTGTGTTTTGAACCTGCTTTTTCCATCATAGAATCAAACAGGCAACCACCTGTAACCGTCCGCTAATCGGACAGAAAAGGAATGACCATGAAAGGAATCTTGATTTTCATTGCAGCAGCAGTGCTCCTGCTATTTTTATTGCTTCTATGCAGCACGCTCGAACGCCGCCGGTTAGTTATTCGGAAGCAAAACTTGCATCTGTCCCAGTTGCCACAGGCATTCGATGGGCTGCGTTTGGTGCAGCTTTCCGACCTGCACAAGCAAGTCTATCCGCATGGGGAACGAAAGCTTCTGCAAGCGGTACAGGCTTGTCAGCCGGATGTGATTGTCATCACGGGCGACCTTGTTTCCAGGACGGTGACAGACTTTTCAGAGCGGCAGGAACTATTGACACATCTGCGGCAGCTTGCTCCAGTTTATCTTTGTCTAGGGAATCATGAACTGGATATGCAGCCTCAGCAGATTGCTGATTATCGGGCAATGATTGCCGCCGCTGGCTGTGAGCTGTTGGAGAATCAAACGATTTCTTTTCATCGGGGAGCAGAAACCTGTTATCTTGCCGGAGCATCTCTGAGAATTGGCATTTATCATAATGCAGATTTTCAGTATCGAAATTTAGAAACCTATTCATCCGAGAATTTGACGCATGACATCGGCAGCCGGAAAGGGTGTACCATTTTGCTGGCACATAGTCCGTTTTCAGCGGAGAGTTACTTTGCATGGGGAGCAGATTTGACGTTGAGTGGTCATGTGCATGGAGGAATCGTGCGGATTCCGGGGATTGGGGGCTTGCTGTCGCCAGAACGAAAGCTGTTTCCGAAGTATAGTAAGGGGCTGTATGCAAAAGATGGGAAGTATTTGTATGTCAATTGTGGGATTGGAAAGTTGCGGCTTGGGAATCCGCCGGAAGTCACCATGCTGGAATTGCATAGCAAATGAAATTAGATGTAGAGTCGGTTGTCAATCATGAGCCGCAGGCAACGAAAAAGTTTTTCGGTGCAGCAGTTTTTCAAAAATGTTGGATCAAAAAACTTTCATTTGCCTGCGGCTCGTATGCTGCAACCTATTTTTATGTTGCTTTCATGTCATGTAATGTTTCACGTGAAACAAATGTTATTGCACCGCTTGCAGCACTGCCAACAACAGCAGACACGCTCCGCTGAGCCAGCTATAATCCCGTTTTTGCCTACGATGTAACCGAACACCGATTTTTGTTCCACAGAGAACGCCCAAAATCCCAAAGAGCAGCGTTGCCCCAGCAATGGCAACTGGCATGCTATCTTGCCAGCCAATTCCAACGCCAACCGCCAGCGAATCCACAGAAAGTGCAGCCGCCAGCAGAAACGCCTCCCGAGCCGACAGACTGCGAGAGTGATCCGCATCTGCACAGGCAGCATCAAAATAAACAGTGCGAAAGTTGGCAGATTTTTCGGAGGAATCCGTTGGTTCAACAAAGCTTTTTAATAGCATTGCTCCGCCCATGGCTGCCAGTAACACGACACCAGCCAGCTTGCAGAATGATGCAGGCAGAAACAACCCCGACCATTTTGCCAGCTCCATTGCTGCCAAGAAACAGCCAGCACCCGTTCCGCTGAGGATACAGGCGGCTCGAACAGGAATCCGAATGCCGCTGATGCCATAAGCGATTGCCGTAAAAAATAAATCCAGACAGACCGTCCACGCAGGTAATAAAATTTGCAGCATAAAAAGCCCTCCTTTCTGTTGTTATGGTATGCAGAACGGGAAAAAGGGTGCGGTCTGAAACTACCGAACCAATCAGGAGGAACTTTTGATGAAACGAAAAGATGCACTCTATGAACTGTTAATTCAGCATGCCGGTACCTATTGTTCCGGTGAAACCCTCGCACAGGAACTCGGAATCAGTCGTGCAGCCGTCTGGAAAGCCGTTCAGACACTCCGGACAGAATCGAATGTACCGATTCAATCGCACCCGAAAAAAGGCTATTGTATTCCAGCTGATGCCGATTTGCTCACCGTTGCTGCTGTGCAGCCACACTTGAAGACACAGTATCTGGGGCGAGTACTGTATACACACACCACAATTAACTCTACAAATACCGCTTGTAAGGAACTCGCAGCTGCTTATGCAGTACATGGAACGGTAGTTGCAGCGGACGGGCAGTCTGCCGGACGGGGACGGATGGGGCGACCGTTTTGCTCTCCAGTCAATACAGGGCTGTATTTCTCGATTCTTCTGCGAAAAGGGTTGATGATGCCGATGGCACAGCAGGTGACTTGCTGTGCAGCAGTCGCCGTTGCACAGGCGATGGAAGCCCTGTATCAGCTGCCGGTACAGATCAAATGGGTGAATGATATTTTCTATCAGGGGAAGAAACTCTGTGGAATTCTGACAGAAGCAGCGTGGAACTGTGAAGATGGCAGAATGGATTATATGGTTGTTGGCATCGGCATCAATATCCGGCAAACGGCTGTTACCTTGCCACCGGAACTGCATGCAATCGTTTCTTCACTGGAGGAGAGTGGCTGTGCACATGTGCGGCGTGCAGAATTGTTGGCAGAGGTGTTGAACCGGTTTGAAATACTGCTGGAAACGCTGCCGAAACATGGTTTTCTGGAAGAATATCGTAGACGTTCCTGCTTGACAGGGCAGCGAGTGACTGCATGGCAGGGAACGCAGCAGCGAGAGGGTGTTGTAACAGGCATTGCAGAGGATGGAGCATTGTTGATGCAACTGGACAATGGAGAAACGATTGCATTGCAGTCTGGGGAAGTAACCTTGCATCAACCGGAAGAAACAGAATAAAAGCTAGGTTGCAGCGTACGAGCCGCAGGCAACTGAAACGTTTTTCGGTGCAGCAGTTTTTCAAAAATGCTGCCGAGGTGTGGGCGAGCAGCCCACATTTGCGGAGCAAATCGAACTACACAATGAAACTGCAACAAAAATCTAAGAGAAAACCGCAAAGAATCGCAATTGCCTTCAAAATCAAAAGACTGTAATGAGATACAAGGTTTCAGGGGCAATTGCGATTTCCCAGGCAAGCTGGGGATGTGCCCCAGCCTTGCCGAACCGATTTTGAGTGGTTTCCCTAGGAGCAATGTTTCATGTGAAACATATTACATGACATAAAAGTAACATAGAAATAGGTTGCAGCACGCTGGCAGGCAAAAGCAGGGGTGGCCCCCCCTTTTGCCGGATGTTGCAGACCGTTTTCTCTAAGAGCAGGATTTTCAGAAAAGGTTTCCGTTGCAACTGTTCCACCGGAACAGTTGCAAGATGCCAGTTTTTCGGTAAGGTTTCACAAGGCGGAGCGGTCTTGTTCGCCCCGCCTCGAAAAGCTCTCGCTTTTCTCACCACCCCCTCCGTGTGCCAAAAGCATGGCACGGGGATTTCGCTGCCTGCTGGCAGCGATCAGGGCTACTCGCCCTGAACCTCGCCAACATTTTTAAAAAATTGTTGGATCAAAAAACTTTTATTTCGCCTGCGGCTCATTCCCGACAGCCTACTCTGAAAATAGTTCTTTTTCTGACCGATCATTTCTTGCAAATTGGTAACAACTGTTAGTCGTTCTTGAAATGTTATCCGATAAATTTTGTATAATTCGACAATTTTTATGAAAAATGCCCAAAGTCCCCGTTTTTTTTCGCTTTTTTCAAACTTTTCCTCTTGACAGCATACGAGAAAAGGATTATAATGGACATTGGTTTGATTAAAATGATGACAAAACGGTGACAAATACAGAGCGTGTTTTCCCAATCCTCCGCAGCAGTTCCCAACAGCGTTTCTCGGCACTGCAACCTTGCAAGGTTCATCCTGCGGAGCGGCGACAGCATTTGCCACCGATTTTTTGAAACAGCAGAATGAGGCTGTTTCGATAGAAGGAAAGGACGTGTTACCAATGGCACAAAAACAATACAGCCGCAGCATCGCTCGGCTCGTGCTGGTTGCCGGAATGTGTTTTACAGCAATTGGGCTGTGCAGCGTTTCCGCTTCGGCAATTGACAACACCGAATTATTGCAGCCGGTTGCCATCAAAGAAGACAGCTTACAGCCAATCGGACAATCTGTTCTGTTGGCAGATGTCACCGAAGAAAACTGGTATGAAGGCACTTCTGGTTCTCTGTATTATTGCTATGCAGACGGAACATATGCAACTGGAATTACCACCCTCTCGAACGAAGAAACGTATCTGTTCGCTTTAGACGGTACGCTCAAGACCGGCTGGCAGACGATTGACGGCGTTCGGTATTATTTTGACTTGACAACCGGACAGAAACAGTTTGGATGGATTTCGCATTCCAACCGTCTGTATTATGTGTTTCCGGAAACCGGCAAGCAGGTTGGTGAAGCTGTAATTGACGGTACACCGTATGTGTTCGATGAATTTGGTGTTTTGCAGACGGGTATTTATACCTGTGAAGATGGTACGATTGCAGGCTGTGCAGAAGATGCAACCCCATATACTGGTTTTGTAACCGATGAAACCAGCCATGCAACCTATTATTTCAATGAAAACGGCATTGCACAGACTGGTTGGCAGACTGTAGACGGTGCAACTTATTACCTCGGAGAAGATGGTGTTCTGCGTACCGGACTGGTTTCAATTGATAACAGTGTATATGATTTCGGAACAGATGGTGCAATGCAGACGGGTCTGGTCACCATGGAAGATGGAACTGTACTGTTCTTCGGGGCAGATGGTAAGCAGGCAATGGGTTTGCAGACTGTAAACGGAAAGACCTATTATTTCAATGATTTGGGTATGGCGGTCAATACCAAGCAGACCATTGACGGAAAGACTTATTATTTTGGTGCAGATGGCAGTATGCAAACCGGACTGGTTACGCTGAACAATGGCGTTTATTATTTTGGCAAAGACGGCAGTATGCAGACTGGATTTGTCACCATGGAAGATGGAACCGTTTTGTTCTTCGGAACAGATGGCAAGCAGGCAATGGGCTTACAGACTGTGGACGGTAAGACCTATTATTTCAGCGATTTGGGTATGGCAGTCAATTCCAAGCAGACTGTTGACGGAAAGACTTACTATTTCGGAGCAGACGGCAGTATGCAGACCGGAAAAGTTACCTTGCAGGATGGTTCTTATTATTTCGGTGAGAACGGCGAACAAGTAACAGGCTGGCTGGTGCTGGATGGTTCGGAATATTATTTTGACCTGACGACTGGAAAGATGGCAACCGGAACAGTAACATTGCCGGATGGCACTTATATTTTCGATGAAAATGGGGTATTGCAGAAGAAGCAGAGCGGTATCTCATATACGGTTCCGTATTACAATCAAGCAGACCCGAGATGGGGTTCAACCTACATTGGAACAAAGACCATTGCACAGGTTGGCTGTCTGGTAACCTCTCTGGCAATGACGCAGTCTTATCACACAGGCACAGAAATTCTGCCGGATGAGATGCGGTATCAGATGCAGTTTGATAACAATTCGATTTTATGGGCACCGATTATTGCAATGGGATATGACTTGGAGGGCTGTTCTGGACTTTCCACCTATGCATTCTGCCAGCGTCTGTACACCTTGTTAGAGGAGCACGGGCCGGTGATCGTGGGATCAGATAATGTGTATGGCGGTTCGCACTATGTTGTTGTAACAGGCTGTACCAATACAGATACCAGTACCCTGAAAACCTCGGATTTCACGATGAATGACCCGGGATTTACGAATCGGACAACGCTGGATGAACATCTTGCAGCTTATCCGACTTGGTTTCGCTTCTTCTATATGAATCAGTAAGGGCGAAAGAGCCGATGAAAAACCGTCATGGAAACGGAAGAAGTTTCTATGGCGGTTTTTTTGTGATGGAAGGGGATAATACTGGCATGGGAATTCATTAGCTCATATTTTGCAGCCAGTACGACCTTGCAAAAACATTGACGACAACGGAAAAATGTAGTATAATACAAGTTAGTTCACTCCTCCCAAGGAAGAAAGGATTTTTATCATTCATGAAGTTATTCCGTGAACTCTATCACTATCGAGAAATGCTGTTCAGTCTGGTGCGAAAAGACCTGCGAGGACGCTATAAAGGCTCTGTTTTGGGCTTTCTCTGGACATTTATCAACCCACTGATGCAGTTACTAGTCTATACATTTGTATTTACCGTGATTCTGCCGGCACAGGTGGAACATTATTCCCTGTATTTATTCGTTGCCTTGATTCCATGGATTTTCTTTTCCGCAGCGATGACAGGCGGAGCCGGGTCGATTGTTGCACAAAAAGATCTTGTCAAGAAAATCTATTTTCCCCGAGAGATTATCCCGATTTCTTATGTGACAAGCTGCTTTGTCAATATGCTGCTCTGTTTTCTGATTATCTTTTTGGTGATGCTGGTAACGGGTGCAACTTTTAATTTGCTGGCATTTCTCTGTTTGCCCATCATTATGGTGGTGGAATACCTGCTGGCACTGGGAATTGCAATGCTTTCCGCAGCCATTACGGTGTATTTTCGAGATTTGGAACACATTCTGGGCATTGTGTCTATGATTTGGATGTATATGACACCAGTGCTCTATCCAGAAACATTAGTACCAGAGCGATTCCAGAAGCTCTACCACTTGAATCCGATGACCTCGATTATTACCGCTTATCGGGATGTCTTATATCGGGGCGTTGTTCCGCAGCTTTCCACCCTGTTGGAAGCAGTCATATTGGGTGTTTTGTTTTTGGCAGTGGGACTGCTGACGTTTTCCAAGCTGAAAAAAGGTTTTGCAGAGGAGTTGTAAATCATGGCGGAAACAGAATATTCTATTCAGGTGGAACACGTTGAGAAAAGCTTTCGGGTGTTTTTAGATAAGGGGCAGAGCTTTAAGGAACGGCTGCTGTTCCGCAAGCGAAACCGCTATGAAATTCGTCCAGTCTTACGGGATATTTCGTTTCAGGTGAAACGGGGCGAAGCGGTCGGACTGGTCGGACACAATGGTTGTGGCAAGAGTACCACGCTGAAACTGCTGACAAAAATTCTCTATCCAGATAAGGGCACGATTACCATGAAGGGCAGAGTTTCCAGCTTGATTGAACTGGGTGCAGGCTTTCATCCGGATATGAGCGGAAGAGAAAATATCTATACCAACGCCTCGATTTTTGGCTTAACGAAGAAAGAAATTGATGCTCGCCTGCAAACTATTATTGACTTTTCCGAACTGGAGGAGTTCATTGACAATCCGGTGCGAACCTATTCTTCCGGGATGTATATGCGGTTGGCATTTTCCGTTGCGATTCATGTCAATGCGGACATTTTGCTGATTGATGAGATTTTAGGTGTGGGAGATGTCAATTTTCAGCAGAAATGTTTCCAGCGGTTGCAGGAGATTAAAGCAGCTGGAACAACGATCGTCATTGTGTCCCATGCGATGGAACAGATTGAGCAGATTTGTGACCGTTCCATTTGGATCGACAACGGGAAGATTCGGGAAGAGGGCATTCCAAAGTATGTCCATGAACACTATCTTTCCGCCATGGAAAAGGAACGGATTGCACGGGAAGCAGAGCATACACCGAAAGCTACAGAATCGGAATCCACTGATACAAATCAGGCAGCTTTGCCAGCATTCTGTGAGCCGACTGCGGTTCGGATGGGAAATGGTGCAGTGCAGTTTACCGATGCGAAGATGTTGGATGCAGACGGGAATCCCTGTCATGCGTTCCCGACGGGGGCAGCAATTACAGTAGAAATTGCCTATGCAGCCCAGCAAGAGGGGCTAGAGGGGAATTTCGGCTATGGAATTTTCCGGGAAGACAGTGTGCACTGCTATGGAACAAATGTAGATATTGATTGTGACCGACTGATACCAGTTCGGAAGACAGGGAAAATCCGCTGGACATTTCAGAATCACTTGTTGCCGGGAAAGTATTTTTTAGATGTTGCGATTCACTCGAAAACAGGGGTTTTCTACGATGATATTCGGCGGATACAGTCGTTTACAGTGACAACTACCAAGCGGGACATTGGACTGTGCCGGTTGGAAACAAAGTGGGAACTGGATGATCTGGAAGAAGAGGGATAACAGGAACGAGCCGCAGGCAAATAAAAGTTTTTTGATCCAACAATTTTTCAAAAATGTTGGCGAGGTGTGGGCGAGTAGCCCACATTTGCGGAGCAAATTATTTTTGCAATCTGTTTTTCCTGCTGCAATTGCATTTTTTGAAACTGTCCAATTCGCAATTTTATGATTTATAAGAAACAAGTTTCAAATTCGGACAAGGCAACGGGGCAATTGCAGCACGCTGGCAGGCAAAAGCAGGGGTGGAACCCCCTTTTGCCGGATGCGAAAGACCGTTTTCCCTAAGAAAAATATTTCACGTGAAATATTGCTCCTAGGAAAACCACCCGAATCCGGTTCGGCAAGGCTGGGGCACATCCCCAGCTTGCCTAGGAAATCGCAATTGCCCCTGAAACCCTGTATCTCATTACAATCTTTAGATTTTGAAGGCAATTGCGATTCTTTGCGATTTGTTCTTAGATTTTTGTTGCGGATTTCTGTGAAGTTTGATTTGCTTCGCAAATGTGGGCTGCTCGCCCACAC
>CABQIF010000041.1 GCA_902464115.1 uncultured Ruminococcus sp.
CTGGAAGTCCGTTCACAGAAAGAAGCTGGTTTTACCGCAGAAGTTGCGGAAACAGGCACAACCTTTCAGGAAAACGCCATCCTGAAGGCAAAGGCAGTGCAGGAAGCCTTGCACTGTGCCGTACTGGCAGATGACAGCGGCTTGATGATCGATGCACTGGATGGTGCACCGGGTGTTTATTCTCACCGCTTTGCCGGAGAGCAGGCAACCGATGAAGACCGCTGCAATCTCGTATTGGAGAAGTTGCAGGGTGTTCCGATGGAACAGAGAACGGCTCGGTTTGTCTGTGCGATTTGTTACCTTACCGCAGACGGCGAACAGCATTGTTTTGCAGGCGTTTGCGAGGGCATCATTGGAACAGAGCCGAAGGGTGAAAATGGATTCGGTTATGACCCAATATTTGTTGTTGGGAACAAGACCATGGCAGAGATGACAGAAGCAGAAAAGAATGCAATCAGCCACCGTGGAAAAGCGTTGGCAGCCTTAGAGGCATATTTGAAAGGAGAATAAATTGTTATGTTGACGAGTAAACAGCGTGCAACCCTGCGGGGCATTGCCAGCAGCTATGAAACCATCTTGCAGGTGGGAAAGAACGGTATCGGGGACACTTTGATTCAGCAGGTTTCTGATGCTCTGCGGAAACGGGAGCTGATTAAACTGCACGTTCTGGAAAATTCAGAACTGAGTGCCAGAGAAGCAGCCGAACAGCTGGCAGAAGCAACAGAATCGGAAGTGGTACAGGTGATTGGCAGCCGCTTTGTGCTCTATAAGCGGAATCCGAAAAAGCCAGTGATTGATTTGAAGTAATGCGGCGAATTGGAATCTTTGGCGGCAGTTTTAACCCGATTCACAACGGACACCTGCATCTTGCCAAGATTGCAATGGAACAGTTCTCGCTTGACCATGTGCTGTTCATGCCGACTTATATTTCTCCATTTAAACAGAATGTAGCCGATGTTGCGGACGGCGTGCACCGGCTGGCGATGTGTCGGCTGGCAATTGCCCCGTATCCCTGTTTTTCTGTGAGCGATTATGAATTGCAGCAGAAAACCATCAGCTATACGATTCACACCATTTCCGCCCTGCGGCAGGAATGGAAAGATGTGGAACTGGTTTTGCTGATGGGAAGTGATATGCTGTTGCAATTTCAAAACTGGTATCGCTGGCAGGAGCTGTTGACCATGACAGAACTGGGTGTGATTGCACGGGAAACAGATGACCGGACAGCACTGGAGCAGGTAGCACAGGAACTTTCGGCATATGGTACGATTCAGCTTTGTTGTGACCGGGTTCTTCCCATCTCCTCTACAAAAATTCGGGAAATGCTGAAAAAAAATCAGGATTGTACTTGCTATTTACCGGAAAACGTAGTAAAATATATTGTATTCCATCAGTTGTATCAGTTGACGGAAGAGAAAGAAAACGGCAAAAGAAAGCAAGGGAATTTCGATGGCAAAAGAATCTGTGATTGAAAAGATGAAACATAAAATGCAGCCGCCACCGCCGCCGAAAGAAGTTTCGATTTCAGAGGCGACCGAATCCATGCGGAAAGTGCTGGAAAAACAGGTCAGCGAAGAAACAATGCGGAAAGAGCGGTATGAACACTCTGTGCGAGTTGCAGCAGAATGCAAGCGGCTGGCACAAATTTACCATGTCAATGAAGATTTGGCAGAGTTTGCCGGCATGGTACATGACATCTGTAAGGACATGAAAGCGGACGACCAGAAAGCATTGATGGAAGCTGGAAAGGACGATCTGGACATCACGGAAGAAGAATGGAACACCAAAAAGCTCTGGCACGGCATTGCGGGTGCACAGCTGATGCGGCAGAAATACTGCATGAACAATCAGCATGTATTAAATGCCATCCGGTATCATACGGTTGCAAGAAAAGACATGACACCGTTGGAGCAGATTGTCTATCTGGCAGATATGACGGAAGCAGGACGAAACTTTATTGATGTTCATACATTGCGGGCAGCCGTCAATCAAAATTTGAATCTCGGCATGTACTACGCCCTGAAAATTTCGATTGCAAACGTACTGGATAAAGGTGGCTTGTTGCCTCGCCATACGATTGAAGCTTACAATCAGTATGTGCAGATTGTGGCAGGAATGAAGGATTGAGCAGGAAGAGAAAGGGGTTTCCAGAGATGGCGAAAAAACGGCAGACGAAGAAAAGCCGGAAAAATACCAAAAAGAAAGATTTGTTTGTCATGATCGGTTCGATTGCCCTGACCGTTGTGTTAGTGGTAACGATGATTTTAAATGCACCGATTATTGATTACCGGACAATTACGAATGGAACGATGAGTACCCGACAGATTTCGATTATGAAGTATTTTAAGGTCTGGCAGCCGTTGGTACAGAAAGAAGGAACACTCCAGAAGCCGGTCAATACAGATGCTTCCGCTCTGAATCTGAAAGAAGATACAGACAATGCAAACCCGAAAGATGATGGGCTGGATTTGGATCAGATTGTGGAAGGGCAGTATACTGTGCTCTTTATGGGAATGGATGAAAGCGGAAAACTGGCGGATGTCAACTGGATTTTCCAGTTTGACATTTTTGCAGGAACGATGAATGTCCTGCAAATTCCGAGAGATTGCTATATGCCAGCGTATGCGAACACCTCCACCAATAAGTTCAACAGCATCTATGGAACAGGGCAGGATGAAACGGTCACACCGATTCAGCGTGCAGTGAATGCTATTCAGGAGAATTTCGGCTTGGTGATTGACTGTTATGTCAAGCTGAGCTGTACGGATATTGCGAACATCGTGGATTCCATCGGCGGTATTCCGATTGACCTGCCGGAGGAAATCATGTATGAAGCAGATAAAGTTCTGAAAGCCGGAAAGCAGACGCTGAACGGACAGCAGGCAGAATGGTTTGTTCGATTCCGTCGGGAATACGATGAGGGCGATATTGGACGTGTAAAGGCACAGCGAATTTTCTTGGCAGCAGCTATGCAGAAATTGTTGGATATGAGCCAGACGGAATTGATGTCGGCGATGCAGAAAATCTATAAAAATGAATGGATTGCAACGGATTTATCGCTGGAACAAATCAGCATGCTGGCAGATTTTGCCGCAAAGCGATTGACCATGGACGGCGTAAATGTTTATATGGTTCCGGGCGAGGGCATCATGTACGAGGGGCAGGCAGTTTATTCGATTCATAAGACCGAAGCGATTGACCTCATCAACGAACATTTCCGCCCGTATCAGAACGAAATGTATTATGATGAGAGTACCATTGTGGAACTGGTTGATGAGAGCAATTATATTGACACCTATTCGGATACAGAAGAAAATCTGGACGACATCCACAAGGGCGATACCGAGGACGGAAAACAGAATATTTACAGCAACGGAAACTAAAGAAAACCACCATCAACACGAAAGGATTATCATTTCATGGAGCAGAAAGCAGTATTAGAAGCAATTGTAAAAGCATTGGACAGCAAGCGTGCCGAAGATATTCAGGTCATTGGTGTGAAGAATCTGACGATTTTAGGCGATTACTTTGTCATTGCCAACGGTACGAGTACCACGCACACCAAAACGCTGGCAGACGAAGTAGAATACCAGATGACAAAGCTAGGCATCGAACCGCTGCACCGGGAGGGCAGAGGAAACGGCTCAAACTGGATTGTATTGGATTATAATGATATTATTATCCATGTGTTCTATAAGGAAACCAGAGCATTCTACCAGCTGGAACGGCTTTGGGCAGACGGCGAAAAGATGGATGTAACTGCATGGTTAAAGGAAGACTAATGCGGTAAAAAAGGAGGCATTTTCTATGGAAAACGGAAAGAAAATGATTACAGTTGTTGGAGCATACATGATTTTAAAGGGCATTTTGAATTTGATTTTGGGATTCAGTGCCAGCAATGTGGTTTCCCTGCTGTTTGCAGCAGTTTTGATTTTTGCAATGCTGAAACGGATTCCATATAGCCAGTATGTAACAGCCATTTTTCTGGCACTGATTTTCTTGGTGAACCTGCCGGCGAACCTGTCCAATTTGGGCTCGAACTGGATTTATCTGGTGGAAGGCTTGCTGGATGTCGGTGCAGCTGCCATTTTGGCATTCCATAAAGATGTAAAAGATTATTTTGCAGGTTAATGCAAACCGATCTCATGAAAAAACAAGAAAGAGGATGAAGCAACTATGAGCAAATATGACTTTACTGCCATTGAAGCAAAGTGGCAGCGGTATTGGGCGGAGCATGACACGTTCCACGCAGAGGATGATTATACAAAACCGAAGTTCTATGCACTGGTCGAATTCCCGTACCCATCCGGTCAGGGTCTGCACATCGGACACCCAAGACCGTATACCGCAATGGATGTCGTTTCCAGAAAGCGGAGAATGGAAGGCTATAATGTTCTGTTCCCCATGGGCTGGGATGCATTCGGTCTGCCGACCGAAAACTATGCCATCAAGCATAAGATTCATCCGGCAATCGTAACCGCAAACAATGTTGCAAGATTTAAGTCGCAGTTGCAGGCACTGGGTATGTCCTTTGACTGGGATCGGGAAATCAACACGACTGATCCGAATTATTTCCATTGGACACAATGGATTTTCTTGCAGATGTTCAAGAAAGGTCTGGCATACAAGAAAGAAACGGCGGTCAACTGGTGTACTTCCTGTAAGGTCGTTCTGGCAAATGAAGAAGTTGTTGGCGGCGTTTGCGAACGCTGTGGCGGCGAAGTCGTACAGAAAGTAAAATCTCAGTGGATGCTGAAGATTACAGAATATGCACAGCGGTTGCTGGATGATTTGGATGAAGTGGATTATCTGGAAAAAATCAAGACGGCACAGCGGAACTGGATTGGACGTTCTACCGGTGCAGAAGTAGACTTCCAGACCACTGCTGGTGATACCCTGAAAATCTATACCACTCGTCCGGATACCCTGTTTGGTGCAACTTACATGGTTATTTCTCCGGAACATCCGCTGATTGAAAATTGGGCAGACAAGCTGGAAAACATGGATGAGATCCGGGCTTATCAGGAAAAGGCAGCTAGAAAGTCTGACTTTGAACGGACAGAAATGGCAAAGGAAAAGACGGGTGTTTGCCTGAAGGGTGTTCGTGGTATCAATCCAGTCAATGACAAGGAAATCCCGATTTTCGTTTCGGACTATGTTCTGATGAGTTACGGAACGGGTGCAATTATGGCAGTTCCGGCACACGATACCCGTGACTATGAATTTGCAAAGGTGTTCGACCTGCCGATTATCGAAGTAGTCAAGGGCGGCGATGTCACCAAGGAAGCATTCACTGATTGTGCAACAGGTACAATGGTCAACAGCGGTTTCCTCGATGGCATGTCTGTTGAAGATGCAAAGGTCAAGATCAAGGGCTGGCTGGAAGCAACTGGCAAGGGCAAGTCCAAGGTCAACTATAAGCTGCGTGACTGGGTATTTTCTCGGCAGCGGTACTGGGGCGAACCGATTCCGGTTGTTTACTGTGACAAGTGCGGCTGGGTTGGATTGCCGGAAAGCGAACTGCCGCTGACACTGCCGGATGTAGAAAGCTATATGCCGACGGATACCGGAGAAAGCCCGCTGTCCACACTGGAAAGCTTTATCAATACCACTTGTCCGAAGTGCGGCGGCCCTGCAAAGCGGGAAACTGACACCATGCCGCAGTGGGCAGGTTCGAGCTGGTATTATCTGCGTTATTGCGACCCGAAGAACCCGAACGGCATTGCCTCTAAGGAAGCACTGAATTACTGGATGCCGGTTGACTGGTACAACGGCGGTATGGAACATACCACTTTGCACCTGCTGTATTCTCGGTTCTGGCATAAGTTCTTGTATGATATTGGTGTTGTTGAAACCAAAGAACCGTACAAGCGGAGAACCTCTCACGGTATGATTTTGGGCGAAGACCCAGACCATCCGGGCAAGTTCACCAAGATGTCCAAGTCCAAGGGCAATGTCATCAATCCGGACGATGTCATCAAGGAATACGGTGCAGATACGCTGCGTCTGTATGAAATGTTTGTCGGCGACTTTGAAAAGGCTGCTCCGTGGAGTACCTCCAGTATTCGTGGATGCAAGCGGTTCTTAGACCGTATCTGGGCATTGCAGGATAACCTGATTGATGGCGATACCTATCGGGAACAACTGGTACGGAAGATGCACCAGACCATTCAGAAGGTTTCCAACGACATCGAAACCCTGAAGTTCAATACCGCTATTGCCTCTATGATGGAACTGTTGAACGAAATCACTGCAACTGGTTCAATCAACAAGGCAGAATTCCGGACACTGTTGATTCTGTTGAATCCGTTCGCTCCGCATATCACCGAAGAACTGTATGAAACCTATTGTGGCGGAATCCTGCACGAACAGAGCTGGCCGACTTATGACGAGGAACTCTGCAAGGAAGACACCATTGAAATCGTTGTACAGATCAACGGTAAAGTACGCTGCAAGATGAATATTGCAGTGGGTGCAGAAAAGGATGCAGTTCTGGAACAAGCTCTGGCAGAACCGAAGATTGCAGAAGCCGTTGCTGGAAAGCAGCTGGTGAAGCAGATATATGTACCAAATAAACTGGTTAATTTTGTTGCAAAATAACCAAAATTAAAAAAACTTCCGATAAGGCTTGACAAACCATTTTCTGTGTGTTATAATAAAACATATTTGAAACGCCGAACAGAAAACTGCGGATTTTTCGTGTGTTTCTGGATGGCTGCCATGCCGAAAACGGTGTGATAAAAACCAAGTTGATTGCTAAGGACAGATTGATGTAGTATCCCGAAGTTCCGATGTCGGGACCATCGGTGGTATAGGTCAGAAGCAGGGGAAACTTTGTGGATGATCAGCCTCTGCCGTGGCGGCAAAGGGAGGGAAATGTAAGTGGCAGAAGTTCGTGTTGGCAAAAATGAATCTCTGGATACCGCACTGAAGCGGTTTAAGAGATCTTGTGCTAAGGACGGCGTAATTGCTGAGGTTCGGAAAAGAGAACATTACGAAAAGCCTTCAGTAAAGCGTAAGAAGAAGTCTGAAGCTGCTCGTAAGCGGAAATATTAATTTTTGACGCAAACAGCACAGCGGACACACTTGAAAAAGTGTGTCCGTTTTTTTGTAAGACAAAACCGATTCGACTGTTTTTGACACATTCAGAGACAGGGATGCGGTATGATAAAAGCAGAACAACAAGAAAGGAGCGAAGCGATTGATGTTTCGGATAACAGCAGCACTGCGTTCCGTGTGCGATATTACCCCGACGATGTTGCAGCATTTCGGAATTCGAGGATTGCTGCTGGATTTGGATAATACCCTGACCACCCACGACAACCCCCGTCCGGCGGAGGGCGTGCTGGATTGGATTGCGGTCATGAAAGAAAATGGCATTGCGATGTGTATTGTATCCAACAACCATCCGCCCAGAGTCAAACCGTTTGCAGATTTATTGGGGCTGCCCTTTGTCTGCGAGGGGAAAAAACCGCTTTCAAAGGGGTTTCGAGAGGCAAGAGCCGTTATGGGACTTCCTTGGGAAGAACTGGCGGTTGTTGGCGACCAGATTTTTACGGACGTGCTGGGGGCAAACCTGAAACGGTTAAAATGTATTTTTGTCTTTCCGATTGCACACGAGCAAACTCGGTTTTTCCGGTTTAAACGGCGAATGGAAGTCCCATTCCTTCCCCGTGAAATTTATCAAGAAGAGAAAGGAACACAATCATGAAAAATGTACTGGTTATCCATGGGCCAAACCTGAATTTGTTGGGAGAACGTGACCCTGCATTCTATGGAAATGTGACATTCGACAAGCTGAATGAAATGATTTTAGAGCGGGCAGAAGCACTGGGTCTGCACTGCGAAATTTTCCAGTCGAACCACGAAGGTGCAATTATTGACAAGCTGCAAGCGGCAAGAAAAACGATGGATGGTGTAGTCATCAATGCCGGAGCATACACGCATTATAGCTATGCGATTCATGATGCGATTGCAGATATGCAATTGCCGTGTGTCGAAGTACACATTAGCAATATTCAGGCAAGAGATGCATTTCGGTCGAAGTCGGTCATTGCACCAGTCTGCACCGGAACGATTGCCGGTTTTGGCATTAACAGCTATTTTCTGGCATTGCAGGCATTGGCAATGCTTTAATCATTCTGATGAAATTGCTTAGAAAGGGGCTTTTGAGAATGACTCGGATAGAACAATTGATGCAGCGGCTGCCGGAGGGCATTGACTGTGCGTGGATTTCCGCAGATGTCAACCGCCGATATTTTACCGGAATGGCATCTTCTGCCGGAAATGTGATTTGTTTTCGGGATGGAGCGTACTTATTGATTGACTTTCGGTATATTGAAAAAGCAAGAGCGTGTGTCAAGGATTGTCAGGTAATCGAACTGGAAAATCTGTCGGTACAGGTGGAAAATCTGTTGCAGCAACACCACGCAACGACCATTGCAGTGGAATCTGCAGAAATGACCTTGCAGCAGTTTTCCAATCTGCAAAAGCGGTTTTCTCATCAGTATACTTGGGATACCAGCAATGTGCTGAGCGATGCCATCAAAGAATGCCGGATGGTAAAAACACCGGAGGAAATCGAACAGATTCAGGCAGCCCAGCGAATTGCAGAAGCTGCCTTGCAGAATGTAATAGACTGGCTGCATATAGGCGTAACAGAACGGGAAATTCAGAGAAAATTAGATTTCACGATGTTGGAATTAGGTGCAGAAGCAATGTCATTCCCGACTATTGCCCTGACGGGTGCAAGAACCTCCATGCCGCATGGTGTGCCATCAGATGCAGTAGTACAGGCAGGGGATTTTGTGCTGATGGATTTTGGTGCAATGGTGAATGGCTATCACAGCGATATGACCCGAACGGTCTGCGTTGGAGAGCCTACCGAAAAGATGAAGAGCGTCTATGAAGTCGTTCAGAAGGCACAGGCAGCTGCTCTGCAGGCGGCTCGTGCTGGCATTACCGGAAAAGCACTGGATGCGATTGCAAGAGATATTATTACAGCGGCTGGCTATGGAAAACAGTTCGGGCATTCGCTGGGGCATGGTGTTGGCATGGATATTCACGAATATCCAAATGCTGCTCCGTCTTCTCATGTATCATTAGAACCGGGAAATGTGGTTACTGTAGAGCCGGGCATTTACCTGCCGGGAGAATTTGGCGTGCGGATTGAAGATTTTGTTGTCATCACAGAAACAGGCTGCCGGAATTTGACCGCAGTCACACCGGATTTGATTTGTATTCCAGCAAAATAAGCAAGAATTTCCTTTTTGTTCCGTTGGTTTGCTGGCAAGTGCAGCTGGTAAAGAAATTGATCGGGAAACCTTGTGAAATGATTGCTTTGCAGGTGGAAACAAGCCTTGACAGATTGCATGATTCTGTGCTATCATAAAGCTATCTTCTATGGATTGTGATAGATAGAAGAACATTTTGAAACTATGCAATATTCAGAAAGGATGAAGTGATACCATGAATCCATCTTATAAACGCCGTTTGTGCGGCATTTTGGCAGCTGCTTGCATGCTGACAGCAGCAACTGTTCCGGCAGTTTCACCGGTTTTCTCACAGGTTTCCTTGTCTGTAGCAGCAGCAGAGGAAACGGATTTTTATAAGGGCTTGAAATATTTGAAATACAGTGATTATGCAGAAGTCATTGACTGCGACCAGACCCGTACGACCATTAAAATTCCATCCTCTATCGGCGGTTTGCCAGTGCGAGTGATTGCAAAGCGTGCTTTTTACGGCTGTAAGAGTCTGGAAACAGTAACAGGTGGCGGAAATGTGCAGGTAATTGCTCCGAATGCCTTTTCTTCCTGTACCGCTCTGACCAGCATTGGAACGATGGATTCCTTGCAGTCTATCGGAAGTTCTGCCTTTTCGGATTGTGTTTCCCTGAGCAATATTCCGTCTTCGCAATCGCTGAAGAGCATTGGCGACCTTGCCTTTTTCAACTGTGTATCGTTGCAGAGCGTTGCCATTCCGGCAACCCTGACGACACTGGGAAAAAATGTGTTTGGAGATTGCATCAGCTTGCAGACGTTTGCGGTTGAAAACGGAAACACTGCATTTTCTGTTGAGAATGATGTCTTGATGAATGCAGAAAAGACAACGCTGTTCTGTTATCCGCCTGCAAAAACAGAAACGATTTATACCGTACCAAATACGGTTACAGAAATCGCTCCATATGCCTTTGCTGCTACTGATTTGACAGACGTAACGCTGCCGACGGGCTTGCAGGCCATTGGTGATTGGGCATTTTCTGAAACCAAACTCACTGCAATCACCGTTCCAGACACTGTAAAAACCATTGGCCGTTATGCGTTCTGCAATGCAGAGGCTTTGGCACAGGTTCAGCTGTCGAGTGGGCTGCAGGAATTACAGGCTGCTGCATTCTGGGGTTGTACGGCTTTACAGCAGATTACATTGCCAAATACTTTGCAGGAAATTCCGATTTATGCTTTTTATGGATGCACGGGCTTGCAGGCATTGACCATTCCATCCAGTGTGCAGACCATTGCCGCAGAATTTTTCCAAGGAACATCCCAAAAGGCAACGATTACTTGTTACCAGAATTCTTATACAGAAACCTTTTTCCAGAAAATTATTGCAAATGATACCGCACAAGGTCGGGAATCCCGTTATACTGTGCAAGTATTGGAAGAGCCAGAAATTTTAAAGGGCGATCCGAATCAGGATGGAGCAGTCAATGTTGCAGATGCAGTTCTTGTTTTGCAGTATTATGCAAAGAAAGCGGCTGGAAATCCGGTTTCCGTGACAGAAGCCGTTTATCAGGCGATGAATGTAGATGACAGCAGCGACGAGATTGATGTTGCCGATGCTGTGAAAATTCTGACTTACTATGCAAAGAAGGCAGCTGGACAAGATACCGACTGGAATTTTTAATCAGATTAAAAAAATTTATGGAAAAGGCTTGCAAAAAGCCGAAATCTGTAGTATAATAAAATAGATACCTGTGCTTTCTGCCCAACGGACAGCGGCAACAGAACAGGAGATAGAAACAAACAATCACGGAGGTTTAATTTTATGATTTCAGCAGGCGATTTCAGAAACGGTGTCACCTTTGAACTGGACGGTAACGTTGTACAGGTTATTGAATTCCAGCACGTAAAGCCGGGTAAAGGTGCTGCATTCGTTCGTACCAAGTATAAGAATGTCATCACTGGTGCAGTAGTAGAACGTTCTTTCAACCCGACTGATAAGTATCCGACCGCTTACATTGAACGGAAGGATATGCAGTATCTGTATGAAGATGGCGGTCTGTATTACTTCATGGATATGGAAACTTACGAACAGCTGCCGATCGATGGCAAGAAGCTGGGCGATGCATTCCGGTTTGTAAAGGAAAATATGGAAGTTAAGGTTCTGTCCTATAAGGGCAACGTATTCGGTGTAGAACCGCCGTTCTTCGTAGAACTCGAAGTAACTGAAACCGATCCGGGCTTCAAGGGCGATACTGCAACCAACGCAACCAAGCCGGCAACACTGGAAACTGGTGCAGAAATCAAAGTTCCGCTGTTCATCAACACTGGCGACAAGATTCGGATCGACACCAGAACCGGCGAATATATGGAACGTGCATAAGAATCCACTTCGATTCTTGGCATAAATACAGGTACATCGTATCTGTGAAAAAACAGTCTGTTTCAGCAATGGACAAAAGAAAAGAAAGAGGGCGGAGCATATGAATTTGAGTGACAAGATGTCTTATCTGAAGGGCTTAGTAGACGGCATGGAACTGGACTTGACCACAAAAGAAGGCAAAGTTCTGGGTCAGCTGCTCGACGTGCTTCAGGAAACGGTTTTGTATGTAACGGATTTACAGGATCAGGTAGATGAACTGACAGAACTCTGCGAATCTCTGGACGAAGACCTCGGCGACGTGGAAGATGCAGTCTTTGGTGACGAAGAGGATGACGAAGACGAAGCAGACGAGTTTGAAGACGATGACGACGATTATGATGATGACGACGATGATATGTATGAAGCCGTATGTCCGAATTGTCAGAATACGATTGTATTGTCAGATTCCGTTCTGGATGAAGGAACGATGCATTGTCCGTGCTGCAACGAATTGCTGGAATTTGATTACAGCGATTTGACCATGGATGATTTGGAACACAAAGAAGAGGATGCAGAAGATGCAGAATCGGAAACAGAACCAGAAGCATAAATGACATCCATTGGAATCTGCACAGAAAACATGTAAGAAAAAATAAGCTGACAGATTGTTGTCGGCTTATTTTTTTAGAGTCAAATACCACTGAACTTATAACCGTATTTTTTCAGAAAGACAGCAATTTGCCCAGTTGCTGTCTGGAATGTTTTAAAATTCAGAGAAAATTATACAAAAAATCATGTGGGAAATGGGTTGTATTTTCAAAAATTGCGTGGTATAATAAAATTACGATTATTTTTATGAAAGAGAGGGAAAATTGTGTTTCCAATCATCGAAAAAACCGTGTTGAATCCATCGGTTGTTAAAATCAAGCTGGATGCACCACTGATTGCAAAAAAAGTATTACCGGGGCAGTTTATCATTTTCCGGATTGACGAGTACGGAGAACGTGTTCCGCTGACGGTTGCCGATTATGACCGGGAAGCCGGAACGATTACGCTGATTTTCCAGATTGTCGGTCATACGACCGAACGGCTCGCTGCTCTGAACGCTGGCGATTCCATTCTGGACTTGGTAGGGCCTTTGGGCGTGGCAACCGAAATTCCGGAGGGCGTAGAATCCGTCTGTGTTGTTGGCGGCGGCGTTGGATGTGCAATTGCGTATCCGCAGGCAAAGCAGCTGTTCCACATGGGAAAAAAGGTAGATGTCATTGCTGGTTTCCGGAGCAAGGAGATTGTCATTCTGGAAGACGAATTCCGGCAGTGCAGCGACAACCTGTTCCTTTGTACCGATGACGGCACATATGGACAGAAGGGCTTCGTTACCAACGTGTTGCAGGAACAGATCGATGCCGGAAAGAAATATGATATGGTCATTGCGATTGGCCCAATCCCAATGATGAAGTTTGTTTCCAAGGTAACCGAACCATATGCAATTCCGACCATCGTTTCCCTGAATCCGATCATGGTAGACGGTACAGGAATGTGCGGCGGATGTCGTGTCACAGTAGATGGTCAAATCCGGTATGCCTGTGTGGATGGTCCGGACTTTGATGGCCATAAGGTAGACTATGACGAATTGATGCGGCGTGGCGGAACGTATCGGGAACAAGAACACGCATGTAGAATGATGAATGCGGAAGTAAAATAAGGAAAGGAGTATCGTTTCCGATTGGAAGCGATGAAAAACGCAATGGCAAAACCAAATATGGCATTGGAAAAAGTGCCGATGCCGGAACGAGATCCAAAAGAACGGGCAACTTGTTTTGAAGAAGTTGCAAAGGGATATACGCCGGAAATGGCAATGGAAGAAGCAACTCGCTGTCTGAACTGCAAGGCAAAGCCTTGTGTGGCAGGATGTCCGGTCGGTGTTCGTATCCCGGAATTTATTCAGCAGATGGCAACTGGAAATTTCTTAGAAGCTTATCAGATCATTACCTCCACCAACAGTCTGCCGGCAGTCTGCGGAAGAGTCTGTCCGCAGGAATCGCAGTGTGAGGGCAAGTGTGTCCGTGGCAAGAAGGGTCAGCCGGTCGGCATCGGTCGTCTGGAACGGTTTGCCGCAGACTATGCAAGAGAACACGGAAACTTGCAGACAAAACCCGTTGCACCGAACGGGCACAAGGTTGCTGTTGTTGGCGGCGGCCCTGCTGGTCTGACCTGTGCTGGCGATCTGGCACGGATGGGCTATCAGGTAACCATTTTTGAAGCATTTCAGGTTGCTGGCGGTGTTCTGATGTATGGCATTCCGGAATTCCGTCTGCCGAAGAGCATTGTACAGAAAGAAGTTAAAACACTGGAAGAATTGGGCGTTGAAATCCGTCCAAATATGGTAATCGGCAAGATTCTTTCCATTGATGAACTGATGGAAGACGGCTATGAAGCAGTATTTGTTGGTTCTGGTGCAGGTCTGCCTCGATTTATGGGTATTCCGGGCGAATCGCTGGTTGGTGTTTGCTCTGCAAACGAATATCTGACCCGAATCAACCTGATGAAGGGTTATCGGGAAGAATATGATACACCAGTCATGAAGTCCAAGGCAGTTGCAGTTGTCGGCGGCGGAAATGTTGCAATGGATGCTGCAAGAAGTGCATTGCGGATGGGTGCAGAACACGTTTATATTGTTTACCGCCGTTCCGAAGCAGAAATGCCAGCAAGAAAAGAAGAAGTACACCACGCAAAGGAAGAGGGCGTAGAGTTCCTGAACCTGAACAATCCGGTAGAAATTCTGGGCGATGAAAAGACTGGCAGAGTCAACGGCATGAAGTGCATCAAGATGGAACTGGGTGAACCGGACGAAAGCGGCAGACGGCGGCCAGTTGCAATTCCGGGCAGTGAATATGTGCTGGATGTAGATACCGTTATCATGTCCATTGGTACTTCTCCGAACCCGCTGATTCGGACAACCACAGCTGGATTGGAAGCCAACAAGCGGGGCTGTCTGATCGTCAACGAAGATACCATGCAGACTACCAAGGATGGTGTCTATGCAGGCGGCGACGCAGTAACCGGTGCAGCAACGGTGATTCTGGCAATGGGAGCTGGTAAAAAAGCAGCAGCGTCCATTGACGAATATATCAAAGCGAAGGCGTAAGCCGGAAAGGAACACAGCATGAGAAAAAGAATGGCAAAATACGGATTGGCAGTCAGTGTAGCAGCATTGACGGGAGCTTTAAGCATGATGCCTGCCGCTGCATCCAGCGGTAGCAGCAGTTCCTCCTCTACTGGAAGCGGTGGAATGATTGGCTCTCTGATTATGATGGTATTGCTGTTTGCGGTCATGTATTTTATCCTGATTCGTCCGCAGAAGAAGAAGGAAAAGGAACAGCAGGCGATGCAGCGTGCCGTACGGGTTGGCGATGAAATCGTTACCATCGGCGGAATTGTTGGTCTAGTAACCCGTGTGGAAGACGATACCATTCAGATTGAAACGGGTGGCGACCGTCACAAGATGCGGATTAAGACCTGGGCAATTCAGGAAAACATCACCGTTAAGGAAGACAACGAACGGGCAAAGGCTGCTGCGGCAGAAGAAGCCAAGGCAAAGAAAGAATCCAAGAAAAAGAAGAAGGACGACGAAGACGGCGTTCTGAAGGACTAAGGATTTTTTTAAGTACATGAAAGAAAAAGGCAGCAAATCAGAAATTGGTGAGCCGCCTTTTTCGTCAAAAGGAGGATGTATATGAAGTTTTTGAAAAAGGGATTAGCAGTTCTATTTGCTTGTACATTTGTTTCTGTACCGCTTTATCATCCTGTGAAAGCAGATGCTGTTAGCATGGATGATATGGGCGATATGAATGAAGACCAGGAAGTTTCTGTTTCGGATGCGGTAGAAATTTTGACGATATATGCAAAAAGTGCTGCCGGACAATCGCCCTCTGTAACAGAGCGGAAAAGATTTGTTGCAGATGTCAATTATGATGTCCAAATCACGGTGGAAGATGCAGTTTATGTGTTGACTTATTATGCAAAAACGGCAGCTGGTTTGTCACCATCCTGGAAGAGCCTTGGTATTTCCATGCCCCAGCGTTGTCCAGAAATAGCATCGCACAAGAGGACTTATACAACTAAAACAGAAACCGGAAATTTAGTGAATGTATCGTTTCTTGATATCGATGATGATGGAGAAAAAGAAACAATCGCTAAGTATAAAGTAGATGGACAATATGACCACAGTTATTTCTATAATGTTTATGAGCAAGATGGTTCGGTAAATACTTATGAGGGACGGTCAGGAAATTCCAGTAAATCAGAACGCATCACACTTGTTTATGATAAGAATATCGGTAAAAAATATCTTGCAAATATTGAACGTTTTTTTAAATACTGGAATGGACAAGGTTTAAGTTTAATTCGTTATGATGGAAAACAGGTGGCATCCTATTATACGCTTAATACAAATAATGGGTATGGGGGGTATTCATACCCAATCCTGGTAGAATTAAACACCAGTACAGAATTTACAATTTCCGGAAACTTAGTGACATTAGAAGAAGCACAGAACTATTTTGAAAATATCGAAATTTTAGATTTGGATGAACGAAATCTGGCGAATCGGTATTCCAATTACTTGAAAAATTATAATAAGTATATGG
>CABQIF010000042.1 GCA_902464115.1 uncultured Ruminococcus sp.
GTACCAGAGAAACGGTCGGGGTTTGCATTCCGGCAATCATTTCTGCAATGGCAAGCCCTGCTTCCACGTCACCGCCAACCGTATTGAGTAAAATCATCAGTCCTTCAATGCTGCGATCCTGTTCAATCGCAATCAGAGCGGGAATGATGTGTTCATACTTGGTTGTTTTATTTTCAGCCGGCAGGATATAATGCCCTTCCACCTGTCCAATAATGGTTAAACAGTGGATGAGATGTTTTGCATTCTGTGGGCGAATGCTGCCGGATTCTGCAATCAGAACGGCTTCTTGCAATTGCTGTTCTGATTCGTCTGCGGCAGAAGGCGTTTCTGCCGAAGTGGATGCTGTCCATGGTGTCTGCATATCCATTCCGCCTTTCCTGTGGATGTTTTTCAAACAGTATTCCACAAAAGCGAAAAAATATACTGTAATACCATTTTTAATAGATAGGTTGGCATACTGTTATCATTATAGCATTTTACCCTTAGAATGTCAAGCGGAAATCCAGCTGGAAAATAGAAATCAAACAACAGCTTCTCTATAGAAAAACGGGAGCAAATGGTTTCATCTGCTCCCGCTGCATGTTTTATTTTTGACACTTAATAGAAATCAATGTAATTCTCATCGACCCAGCCGTAATAATCCCCGTCATCGGAATCCCATAGTTCATACCAATTCGTTCCGTAGTTGTAACACGAATTCTTTGCAGTTATATGCCAAGTATCTCCAAGGCTCTGCCGAACCATTCCGCATGCACCGCCATTTACAATATAATCGGTCGTATATCCAGCTACAACACCACCATGACAGTTGATTTGTCCTCTTATATTGAGACCATCAATTAAAATTCCACCTGTATTGATTGTTCCTTCTGCATCGGTTGGAATCGCACAAGTAACTGTATCCCCAGCATTTCCGGCATCATCATACGGTGTGACAGAAAGCGTGGTTTCTGGATTTGCAATTGGATTAAATGGCAATTCCACATAATCGCTGAAATCACTTCGCAATACGGTGCTATCATAATTGATGCCATTTATTTTGATATACACTTTGTAGAAATTGCCGTCCAAATATAACCGCACCTTAGAGCCATCATATCCAGAGAGCAAAAATGTCTTTACATAAGCAGTGACATACGGCTTCGGTTTTGCAGTTGTAGTTACCACTGGTTTGGCAGTCGTTGCAACGGTTGTCGTAGTTGTTACGGTGGTGGTCACAGTTGTAGTTGCCTTTGTGGTGGTGACTGTTGTTGTCAAATCTGTGGTCGTCGTTTCATGAGCATCCTGCACTTCTGCAAAGTTTTTATCATCTGGTTCAACCGTATTTTGGTTTCCCATTTTCGTTGTTCCCAGCACAACCGCAAGAATACATACAACAATTACCAAAAGCAGAACAATTGCCCATGGAAACCATTCCTTTTTCACAATCGAACTTGCACCGATTGCTTGACTGCCTTCTGCATTGGAAGTATCTGTTTCCGTAGCTTTTTCTGTTGATTCTGCTTTTTGTTTCATAGATGCTCCACATTGTACGCAAAATTTCGCATCCTCCGGTAATTCCCGTCCACAATTTTTACAAAACATGATCAATCCCCTTTTCGAATCTATTTTTTCTATAGTATAGCACTATTAGCTCTATTTGTCAACCCTTATAGCTTTTCATCCGACACAAAAAAATCTATTCTTCGATTTTTGGTATGCAATTTGACAATTTGTGTCGATTTATGGTATAATCATAAAAAATCAAAGATTCTGTTTGCAGTTGTTCCTCTTTTCCACAACACAACAGAATAGAAAGGACAAGAAAATGGCTACTGAAACCAAAGATCCACAGAAGAAATCAAACGCAATCACCCACTTTTTTGGAGAGTTCAAAGAGTTCATCTCCAAAGGCAATGTACTGGATATGGCAGTCGGCGTTGTTGTCGGCAGTGCGTTCACCGCAATTGTCAATGCATTGGTAGACAATGTATTGATGCCGTTGGTTGGGGCAGTGATTGCCGGCATCAACTTCCAAGACCTCGGCTTTCATATCCCGTGGGGCAATCACCCTTACATCAACATTGGTGCGTTTCTTTCCGCAGTCATCACGTTCCTGATCACTGCATTCTGTGTATTCCTGATTGTCAAGGCAGTCAACACCATGCGGAACTTGACTTTCAAGAAGAAAGAAGAAGAGAAAAAGGAAGAACCGGAAAAGGTTGCTCCAGACGTTGCCCTGCTGACTGAAATTCGGGATCTGCTGAAACAGCAGCAGAGTGAAGAAACAAAGCGGTGATTCTATGATCCATTCAAAAAAACAAAAAGCAATCACACTGATTGTCTATTTTCTGCTTTTCTATGCAGTCTGGACGGTATATCATGTCTGGATCGCTCCGTTTCTAACCGCACACATTTCCTCGGGTTGGCTCTGTTCGTTGGTTGCAAACGGTATTTTCAAGAACCTCATCTGGACGCTTCCGGCAGGAATTTTGCTCTGTCGGTTTTCAGGCGATGTCTATGCCACTCCAAAGGAATGCTTTTCTTGGAATCGCAGTCAGTTGCCGTGGCTGCTGGTATTTCCGTTCTTTGCAGTTTACCTGCTCTTCGGAGCGTATCGGCTGCATGGCGGTTTGCAGATTCTGCCAGACTTCGGACTTTCCTCGGTGATTGTCGTTCTGTTTGTCGGACTGACAGAGGAGCTTGTTTTTCGAGGCTGGCTGCTAAACCTCACCTACTCGGAATCTCATAAAGGGACTGCCATTGGCATCAATTCCCTGCTGTTCCTGATGATTCATTTTCCAAAGTGGATGATGGACGGCACGTTTTTCTCAAATTTTGCACACTTCGGTTTCATCAGCATTTTACTGCTGAGCGTTCTGTTCAGCGTGATTTTTGTAAAAACAAAAAGTTTGCTGCTGCCGATCGGGCTGCATATGTTCTGGGATCTCCTGATGATGATGGTTTATTAAACATAACAAAAGGCTCGCAGGTTGCGAGTCTTTTTGTTTGATGAAAACGTTTTCAGCCAAATGATCATACTACAGCACGATTTTCTAAAAGCCCTTGCACGCTCTCTCTTTACAGCTTCCAAAAAATATGATACAATAAACAGCAGGAGGCGATTGCAGCATGTTGCGAAATCTCTGGCATCACTTTTTATTGATTACCCGTCACCGGCATAAAGTCATTGCCCACTGCAAACAAGCAGGGATTCTCTGGCAGGGACTTCGCCATGACCTTTCCAAATACAGCCCGACCGAATTTATTCCCGGTGTGAAATATTATCAGGGAAACCGCAGCCCCAATGAACGGGAACGGGAAGTGCTCGGCTATTCCCTTGCCTGGATGCACCATAAGGGCAGAAACCGCCATCACTTTGAATACTGGACGGACTACAATCCTATGGAAAAGAAAGTCATGCCTGTAAAAATGCCAGCCCGATTTCTGATAGAGATGTTCTGCGACCGCTTAGCTGCCAGTAAGATTTACAAGGGCGAACAGTACACTGACCAAGCCCCCTTGGAATATTTCCAGAACTCCACTGCCCGAAAAAATGGCTGCCTGCATCCAGAAACAGAACGGCAGCTCATGCAGCTACTGGAGATTTTGGCGAAAGAGGGCGAACCAGCTGCCTTTGCGGCTGCTCGTACCCTGCTGAAAGCAGAAAAACAACAGAAGAAAAAGGAGCATTAACCCTATGCGATTGGTCATTCAAAGAGTTACACAGGCATCTGTCACCGTTTCCGGCTCTGTCGTTGGAGCAATCAACAAAGGCTATCTGGTACTTGTTGGAATTGGACAGAACGATACCGAAGCCATTGTGGAAAAAATGGCGGATAAAATGATGCGGTTGCGGATTTTTTCCGATGAAAACGATAAAATCAATCTTTCCTTGCAAGATGTTGGCGGTCAACTGCTGCTGGTTTCGCAATTCACATTATATGCAGACTGCCGGAAGGGCAACCGTCCCAGCTTTATTGCTGCCGGAGCACCCAAAACCGCAGAGGCTCTGTATGAATACATGATTGCCTACTGCAAGCAGACTGTTCCTGTTGTGGAACATGGCGTTTTCGGAGCAGATATGCAAGTTTCGCTGTGCAATGATGGGCCATTTACCATTGTGCTGGATTCCGATGAGATTGTAAAGTAACATCCTTGCAAAAATACGGGCAAGTTGTCTGTAAAAGAAATCGATTTCACCCGATTTTTTTCAGAAATCGCCGAAAATGAAATCGTTATCTTGACAAATGCCCGTTTTTTTGTTATAATGAAGTTGTACAAAAAACAAAATAGAAATTGGTTTTATTGGAAACGTGCATTCTCCTGAATGATTAACGAACAACACAACTTTCTATCCGTGCTGTCGAATCGAAAGGAGAATTTTTTATGCCCAAAAACAAATTACAGGAAGTCATTTTTACCATTCTGATGGTGTTCGTCATGGTCTATGCGATGGTTTGCTATAACATCGCCCTCAGCACTGGCGGCATGAGCAACGCTGTTTTTCTGGCTGCGTTCCGAGAATTGCCAATTATGATGCCAATTGCCTTTATTTTAGACTTTTTCCTGGTCGGAAACCTGGCGAAAAAAGCAGCGTTTCGCATGGTCGATGTAAAAACAGAACGTCCATTTCACCTGATTCTTGCCACCTCTGCGGTTTCTGTTGCCTGGATGTGTCCGCTGATGAGTCTGGCTGCTACGATCTTATTCAAGCACGCTGGTGCACAGTTCATCAGTGTCTGGCTGCAAACAACCGTCTTTAATTTCCCAATGGCTCTTTGCTGGCAGTTGTTCTTTGCTGGCCCGTTGGTACGGTTCGTTTTCGGATTACTGTTCCGAGAAAGGGCAGTTGCTCCAGCAGCTCAGCCGACTGTAGAATAAAAAAGATTACAATTCCCACAAAGCAGAATGTTTCATGCTGTTTTGTGGAAATTTGTTTTTCTGGAAAAATTGATTGCTCCCACTTGACAACTTCATCCAAAGCTGTTATACTAAAATCAGCCGTTGGGGCGGACACCCATACAAAAAAACAGTACGGCAAAATTAAATGACAGTTACCAAGGGGGAGAAACCCATGCAAAAAAACGTAATGGTACAGGATGCTGCTGGTCAAATCATCGGCAGCACTTATCCGAAACGAGCAAAAGGTCTTTTAAAAAGCGGTCGTGCCGTTCTGGTAGACGACCATACCATTCAGCTGTGTGCGTCTGCACAGAACACAGCCGCTCCGATTTCAAACAAGGAGCTTCATATGGAAGATTTATTATTTTGTGCACCTGCATTTTCAACGAAATCCCATTTCAGCACGCTACTGACGGTCACCGATGCAGACGGTGACCCCATGGAATTGTGGGAGTTGGATGCAACAGAAGCAACCACTTCTGCAACCATCTCCGCACAGCTGCAACAGCTGCCGAAAACGGCTTATCAATTCCAGTTTACCCTTGCAGGCAGTTCTGAAACCGAACAGATTCGCTGCACCGTGCAGACAGACACGGACACCAAAACCTATGCACTGGAACAGGGACGCTATCGGTCAGACAGCCGCAAGAATCCAGACGGAACGCTGCTGCGGACATTTTCCTTACCTGTTACCAGCGGAACAGATGGCAAAGTTTCCGTTCAATTTACTGTGAAACAAGCGTGCATTCAGATTCTGCCGGTTCAGCCGGATGCTGTTTTTCAGGCTCTGCCAACGTATTCCTATCAGGAATGGAAACAGGATACAAACCGTGCTGCAAATCCGATTGTGGACTTGTCTAATGCAAAACTGCCAAAAAGTGCATTGCTGCAAATTCTGGCAACCTGCGGAGCAAATACAACAATTTCCCTTGAAAATGCTGATATTTACAACGACATGGAATAACCGCTTTCAACATCGATTTTCATAAATAAACAACGACTGCCCCTGCATGATGAAATCATGTGGGGGCAGTTTTTTTGTTTCAACAAAACATAGTGGAAACAAAACCGGTCAACCCAATTCCTCTTCCAACAAAATCATCTCTTCCAGTGCTGCATCCAACTCTGTCCGCAGAGCATCCATTCGCTTGCACTTTTCCTGCATCAAATTGAAATCACTGTACACTTCTTCCTTTGTGATCTCCTCGTTGAGGGCATCCAGTTCTGCTTGCATCGCCTCGGACTGCTGTTCCAACTGCCGCATTCTTGCTCGCTGCTGGGCAGCCTTTGCACGTTGTTCCTTAGAACGATACGTCTGCTGCTTGTCCTCTTTTTTCTTTTCTGGTTCAACTGCCTGAGCCGCCGCATTTGCAGCAGCTGCTTCTTTTTTCGTTGCATCCAGCCAGCTTTGAAATCCGCCGATATACGTCTTTACGCCAGTTGGAGTGATTTCTAAAATATGGTCTGCGACCTGATCTAACAGATACCGGTCATGCGATACAAACAGAATCGTTCCGGTAAAGGTTTTCATAGCATCTTCGATGACTTCTTTCATGGAAATATCCAGATGGTTCGTCGGTTCGTCCAAAATCAAAATATTTCCATGCTCCAGCATCATGACAGCAAAACAAACCTTTGCCCGCTCGCCACCACTGAGCACACCCACTTGCTTATAGACTTCTTCGCCTGTAATTCGCACCTTGCCCAGCAAGCTACGAACATCATAGTCCAGCCAGGTTGGAACACGGTCATGAATCTCCTGCATGACCGTCTTTGCTGGGTGCAGGTTGGTGCTTTCCTGCTCAAAATAGGAAATCTTCGTCTGAGCTGCCCAGCGAATCTTTCCAACATGCGGCAACTGCCCCTGTAAGATTTTCAACAGAGTTGATTTTCCAACACCGTTTTCCCCAATAATGCCCCATTTTTCCCCTCGCCGCACTTCAAAGGAAACTGGTTCTGCCAACACTTTTCGTTCTGCTCCGCTGCCGACTGCAATGGCAATATCCTGCACCTGCAAGACCTGCTGCGGCGGTTCGATGTCATAGGTAAACTGTACCCGTGCCGACTTCTGGTAAGTAATCGGTTTTTCAATTCGTTCCATCTTTTCCAGCTGTTTCATACGGCTCTGGGCACTCTTTGCGGTAGAGGCTCTGGTCTGATTACGAGCAATATAATCTTCCAGCTTGGCAATTTCTTTTTGCTGCAATTCATATTCTTTTGTCTGCCGAATCACAACGGCTTCTTTCTGCACGGTATAGGCGGAATAGTCGCCCTTATAGCGAGTTAACACGCCGTGCTCAATCTCACAAATCGAGGTACAAAGCCGATTCAAGAAATAACGGTCATGGGATACCAGCAGCAGAGCACCCTTATAGTCTTTCAAATAATCTTCCAGCCACATGACAGTTTGAAAATCCAGATGGTTGGTCGGTTCGTCCAGAATCAACAGCGTTGGTTCTTCCAACAACAATTTTGCAATTGCCAGTCGAGTCTTTTCCCCACCGCTGAAACTGGAAATTTTCCGCTCATAGGTTTCTGCACCGAAGCCCATGCCGTTCAGCACCATTTTGATTTTCACATCAATCTGATAGCCGTCATTGCTTTCAAAATAAGTCTGCAAGCGGTGATATTCTTCTGCCGCTGCTTCGGAATTGTCTGCCAATTCCTGTTCCAGCTCTCGCATACGTGCCTGTGCATCCAGCAACGGCTGAAAGACATTGTGCATCTCGTGCCAAACCGTCTGTTCTTTCTCCAGACCGCCCATCTGTTCCAGATAGCCGATACTGGTATGACTGCTCTTGATGATTTCGCCGTCCCCTTCCTGAATGTGGTCGGGCAGAATCCGTTCCGTAATCAACTTTAACAAGGTCGATTTCCCGCAGCCATTCACACCAATTAAACCAATTCGGTCACGGTCTTCAATCGTGAGAGAAATATGTTTGAGCAGCGGTGCTCCATTGTAAATTTTATTGACATCTGTTAATTGCAACAGCATAATAACACTCCTATTTCATGAGATTTCGTGTTATCATGATACCATGAAATTGCAGGAACTGTCAAGAAAAAACCGCTGTTTCTGACAGAATGGGTCTGTTACTTCCCAAAACTGCCAGCAAAAACAGCGGCGATTTTCTCAGCGTATCATGCTATTTTCCGATTTATCGGCGGAACAGTCCCCGCTTCTTCGGCTTTTCGGTTGCCCGATTGGCAACGATGTCTGCCATTTCTCCCACGTTCTTCATACCAGAAACTTCCTTCATCTGGAACTGCATGTGAAATTCCTGTTCCACAGCATCAATCAAGTTGATGTGTTCCAGACTATCCCATTCCTCAATATCATTTGCGGTGGTCTGATCGGTGATCACGATGCTGTCATCGTCAAATACATCCCGAAATACCCCTGTCAACCGTTCCATTACCTCTGCATGTGTCATTGTTCTGCACACTCCTTCTGATTTACTGTAATTACCTGATTTTTATTTGTATAATCTGCAACATTCAATTCCCAGACGCTGTCGCCATTTTCCATGTCCTTCGTCTTGGTGAAACCAAATGTGCCGTACAAATCCTTTACCATTGCATTCTTGGCAGTTTTATAATAATAGCCAACAATTTTCTGAATGCCCTGCTCTCGGCACTGCCGTACCAGTTCATCCAGCATTGCAAATTCCATATCCCGTTTCAAAACCCGGCAGCTCATCAGCCACAAGTCCATATGTAATGCATCGTCCACTTTTTCGCCGATGACAACGGAAACAATGCCGTTATCGCCGAATTTATCCTCCAGCCGTCCATACAGCCGAATATAGCGGTCAGACGCTGCAACGGTTTCCATTTCACTTTGTGTATAGCGTTTCGTGGTCAAATTGAACTGATTGCTCTTATTGGTCAGCTGTACAATTCGCTGCAAGTAAATGGGTTCAAAGTCCCGAATCGTGCCTTGCATCTCCAAACTGTTCAGATAGTCGGTATAGTCTGCAAAGGTTTTCTGCATCTGTGCCCGCTGTGCATTTGCCTGATACATCGCATTCCGCTTTGCATCATCACTCGACAGGCTGGTAACTTCAAAGTATCCGGCACGGTCTAACTGCCGCAGGCAATCTTCCACGCAGTCAAATTCCGGAACAGCAACGCCCGGAATCTGTCCGGAAACAATCGCCCGTTCTGCTGGATTGTCGTCTACAAATACAATGCTCTCCGGCAGCAGGTTCAATTCCGCAGCAGTTTCCACCAAATTGCGGTCTTTTGGCTCCCAGTTCGCCTTGATGGTGACAAAGTCATCTGGTTTCAGAACACCACTCGGATGATTCAAGCCCAGCAGAGCATTTTCCGGCTCATTCTTTGAGCAGACGGTCAGCAAAACACCAATTTTCTTCTGCTGTTTCAAGTAGCCCTGCAACTCTTCATATGCCTGTCCCATGGAGGTTTCATGTCCGATTTCGATGCCTTCTTGTCCATCATCACCAATGACACCTCCCCAGAGCGTGTTGTCCAAATCCAACGCCAGAACCTTCTTGTTCTTGCCGTAAATAGAACGAATGATTCGAGTCAGATTATAGGCAAAATCCGGAATGGCTGGCACACTCAGAGCATATTTATACAGATACCAATAAGACGGCTCTGCCCATGCATCCAAGCCATAGCAAGCGGACAAATACTGAATATCGTGAATATAGAACGAGGTGTGCGTATTTGCATAATCATAAAACTTGCAGTTTAACCGTGTGATGAAGTTGATTCTGCCGTGAATGTCCGAAGCATCCCGATTCCCCAGCAGCCGATAAGCGGGCAATTCAAAGTTGTTCTGAATAATCGGGCAATGATAGACTTCCGCCAGACGATCCCACATCTGCGTAAAGTGCGTGTACTGCCGCTCCAAGGCTGCCTCTACGGTTTCTGCCGGACAATACACATCCTCCGGAAATTCTGTGATGTTGCGGCTGGTGGTGTGAATGAAAATCAAATCTGGCTGAAAGGCTTCCAGCTCTGGATTTTCAAACATGGCATCCTGCCAGTAGCGGGCGTATTCCGACTGATAGAAAGACGGCTGAATGCCATTGTCCAACAGGAACAGTTCCAACATGGAAACAATATCATTTGTGGTAGAGCCGCCCAGAACTGCAATCTTTTTTTCCATGCGAGGCGTGCCGTCTGCCAGCAGAGCCTTTTTAATCTTTCTGCGGTTTTTCAGAATCCACGCACTATCGAATGGTACTTGTAATTCTTTCATGATTTGCAAAACTCCTTTTTCTTTCTTGCATTTAAAATTCCGTGTCTTCCCAATTCACGTTGTCATATGCGGCATTTTGTGTGCGGACAACTTCTAAATCCTGTCCGTTTGGCCCATTTGCACTGAACAGATTCATGCAAAACAGAACATCAGTTGCTTTTGCCTCTTCCTGAATAAAGTCAATGGCATTCAAATTGAAATACCGCATATCACACACATAAATCTCAGAAAATGAACTGGTTAGACATGGCACTAATGCATTGCCATAGCTGTCCTTGAAAATCACCAATCGGCGGTCATTGTCGCAATCCGTCTGAATGTGGACAATCTTATCATCTCCACACATAAAGACCATGTAATAACTGGAATTGTCCCATGCAGCTGGGTCAAGAATCAAATCTGACTCGTAGCCATTTGCATAATCTCGGTCATAATAAGTGGTCTGAATGTCGTTGGTCGGCACATAATAGACGAACTCTTCTGGTGAATTTACCAAATCCGGATAATCATTCGTATAATATGCCATTGAGCCAACAAAATCATCTTCTACATATTTCTTGTAAGTTGTCAGGTCAGCAAACGGAACATCTGCCTGCTCTGCAAACGCTCTCGCCACATAGTAAGCCCCCAGCTGAAACCAATGGTGGTCGGTTCTCGCATAGATCGGCTCAGCAGTGTGTTCTTTTAGAACACCATAGGCATCAATCGGAATGACACCTTTAAAAACCTTTTCCGCTGCATCCATGCAATCTTTTTCGCTGGAAAGCGTGGAATCCTGAAATGCAGCTGGCGTATAGAAAGAAGCATTCGTTGGGGCTAAAATCGAATAGCATTGCACATCGTCCCCCAAATCCTTTTGATACTGGTTTAAGATTTCTGCATATGCTTCAGTTTGTTCGGCATAACCATTAAACAAGTTGATGGCACGCTTATGATCCCACAAAATGCCGGACACGACTTCAATTGGTTCTGCACCATCATCCATCGTTGTGACAATCGTCACATAGGTGGTGACTGTAGTTGTGGTAGTTTCTGTGGTGGTAACTGCTGTGGTGCTAGGCATCGTTTCAGTGGCTGCTGTTTCTGTTTTTTTGTCGTTTCCGTCTGCTGGTTTCATCAGCATGAAAAGCAACCATGCCACGGCTGCCAGCGTTACCAGAACAGCTGCACCTAAAATCAACCGATCTTGCCACTGCATCTGTACTTCATCCGATTGCGGCTGATTCTGCTGGGATGCAGTATCGGACTTTTTTCTCTTTTTAGGAACTGCCTGCTGCTGCAAAGCTCCGCAGTTGGGACAGGTTGTTTGTTCCGATGTCAGCTTCATACCGCATTCTTTGCAAATCATATCCGCATTCTCCTTTTCCATGACAAAAAATGGAACAGCGGCAAGGCAGGAAATCCCACCCTGCCGCTGTTCGGTTTCTTTTTCCAACGTATTCCGAACGATTACTGTACACGATTGCTCTCTAAGTAGCTTTCATTTCCACCAGTTGCACTGAACGTATTCATTGCAAACAGCAAATCTGTACAGCCGACCTGCTTGCAGAAATCAATGGCATTCAATTCAAAATATCGCATATCGCAGACGTAAATATTTTCAAAAGACGAGGTTAAGCATGGTACTAACGCATTGCCATAGCTGTCCTTGAAAATGACCAGCGTTCTGCCATTCTTGCAGTCGGTTTCCACATGTGTGATTTTATCGTCACCGCCCATGAAAACCAAGTAATACATACTGTTATCATAACCATCTAAATTCATCAGCAAATCACCTTCGGTTGGGTCGGTGAAGCTGGTACTGTAATAGGTGGTCTTGTATTTGTTTTTCGGGATGTAATATGTAAACTCTTCCGGATTGTCCAGCAAAACGGCACTTTCCGTGTAAGTATACATCGAGCCGACATAATCCTTTTTCATTGCAGTGTTATAATCGGACAGCGATGCAAACGGTACATCTGCAACCTTTGCAAACGCTTCAGCAGCATAATATGCCCCCAATGGTAACCAGTGGTGGTCGGTACGGGCATAAATTGCCTCTGCGGTATGCGGCTTCAAAGCGTTGTATACATCCACTGGCTTTACACCCTTCAGATAGCTGTTGATGTTGTCAATGTTTTCCGTTTCACTTGCCGTATAGTTTGCATACTCTTCCGGCAGGTAATAGGAAACAGCAGTCGGTGCGACCAAAGAATAAACCTGTACATCTGATCCAAGGTCTTGCTGATATGCATTCAATGTTTCAGCATAGTCCTGTCCTACAGAGAAGCTACCGCCATAAACGCAAACTGCACGCTTATGGTCAAGAATAATGCCCTCGCCGATTTCCGCAGCTGGCACATCGTCTGGGTCTTCCGTTGTCGTTACAACTGTTGTCGTAACAGCTGGCTCTGTGTTGGTTTCATCGCTGCCAGCAGCAGCGACTGCAACGGTTGTTTCTACTGCTTCTGTCGTTGCCGCTGGTGTTGCTGTTTTCTTCTGCACCTGTGGCACATTTCCAAAGAATACCGTATCTTCTTCACTCTGTACCCCTGTCCACTGCATCATAGCAGAAATGGTCTTTTTCAGCTTGCTGCGGAACGGGACAGTATCGTTATAATATTCTGACCAGCCGGAAGTATAAGAACCATCTAACAGCGATGTCAGCGAGAACTTCGGCTTTTCTGCTAAAACTCGATTTTCTTCATAGGAAATCGTGGAACGTGGTGCTAATAATAAAACAACTGCCAGCACGACAACAACACCGCTCAACAGGCTTACACCAATGGTTTTGGAAAACCGCTGTGCCTTTCGCTGCATATATTCCCGCTTTGTCAAGCGTTTTTTATGCGGTGGATTACCCGGCTGTTCTGCCTCTGAAACCGCACCCTTTACGGATTCGATCACATCTTTTTTGTGCTGCTGTTGTGCCATTTCTTCTTCGGTTGGCGGAACTTGCTGCTCCGGCTGTTCCGGAAAATCATGGAACAAACGGTTATAAAAAGCAGCAGACTCCAACTGTGGTTCTGGCTCGGGTTCTTCTTCCCGTGCATGGGAAATAACCGGACGCTTTTCCGGTTTTGGCGATGCAGGTGCTTCCTGCACAGGGGGCATCATAGGCTGTTCCGGTACAGGTGCAGCCATTTCCGGCATGAGTGGTGCAACGGGTTCTGCTATTGGCTGCTGCGGTGGAGTTGCAACCGGCTCCGGCTGTGGCGGTGCGGTGTTTCTCGTCAGTGGCAGAACTGGTTTTTGCTGTTCTGGGTCAACCGGTGCATCTTCCAGAAACAGTTCCCGGAAGAAACGGGCTGCCTTGCTAGGCTGTTTTCCATTTGGAATTGCCCGAGGCTTTTTTTCTGCTGCTCCAGTCAGTTCTGCAACAGATTCTCGGGGCTGCCGATTCTTCAAATATTTGGTTCGCTGCTCTGCAACCTGTGGCGTTTCTTCTTCGGAAAACCAATCCGGAATGGGTTCTGGTGCAGCGGTATCAATCGAAATATCCTGCGGTTTTACCGGACGGAATGACGGTCTTGCTGGTTCTGACTGCGGTACAGCAGTCGTTTCCGCTGCTGGCTTTCCCTGATACCGCCGAACCGGCGTTGACTTTTCCGTTTTTGTATCTGCTGGCTGTAAGTCGTCCAGCGTTTTTCCCTCCGCTTTCATCTGCCGGAGCATTGCCGTTGTAATAAACGGTGAGGCAATCGCTGGCTCTGGTTCAGGCTGCGGTTCTGGTTCAGAAATCGGCTGCTGAATTGACTCTGGGGCAGCTGTCTGCACTGGCATTTGCGGTGCTCTCCGCTGTGGGCGAGCTGGACGAGATTTTTTCTGTGGTGGTACTGGTTCTGCAACGGGTTCTGGTGTTGGAACTGCCTGTGGCTCTGCCGGAGATTCCGATACAGCGGAAACCTCTGGATTTGCAGCGGTCTGCTGCTGTGCCATCGCTACAATTTTTTGGAGCAGTTCCGGCGTTAAAGTTGCCTTTCCAGTTGCATCCTGCTGCACCATCGCTGCAACCTGCTGCAACAATTCCGGTGAAACCGCAGCAGATTCTGCTGTTGCCTGCGGTTCTACTGGCTTCGGCGGTTCTGGTGTTGGCTGTGCTGGCTCTGCCTGCTGTGACTCTGCTGGAGTTGGTTTTGCTTGCGGCATCGCTCTTGCATCCCGTACGGGCGGCATTTTTGGAGCAGACTTTTCCGGTTCTGCCGGATTGGTCGGCGGAACGGCTGCTGCTGCCTGCGGAGCAGATTTTTTCGGGGTCTGCGGTTCTTCTACGGAAATATCCTCAAAAAACCGATTGTAAACAGCGGATTCTTCCGGCTGCTGGGTTGCCTGCTGCTGAATTTCCTGCAAAGCTTCTCTAGAAATTGCCTTGGCTGGCTTTTGAACCGGCGGTGGCGGTACTTGCTGCATCGGCTGCCGTCCAAAATGTGCCGGCTGCTGCGGTGGAACTCGCATCGGTTCTTGCGGAACAGTTCTTGCACGCTGCTGCTCCATTTTTTGACGGCGTTCCTGCTGGCTGCGTTGTGCAAGGGAATGCATACCACTTGGAACGGAAGAATTTGAATTCTTTTTTCTCATGACAATGCCTCCTTAAAAACGCAGATACAAGAATGGACGATTCGTTGCATTGACCAGCAGAATGCTGGATACAATCAGAATAACGACTGCTAAGATTGTTCCGCAAACGGAAAGGGTAAGATATGCCCCTGGACTTTTCTGCATGGCACGTTTCGGCAGTTCCAGAATCGGGAAGCAGCCAATCAATGCAATCACTAACAAAAAGACATTCGTCATGATGGAGGTTTGCAGGACAGCATCTGTTAAGCCATGTCCGCCAAATCCAAACATACACTTCAGGCAAGCTCCAAGCTGACCGAAGTCCTCAAAATAGAAAATACCAAAGCCCACCACGATGACAATTTTATTATAGATATGCCGGATAACCAGCGGAATTTTTTTCATCCGCTTCTTGCCAATCAACAATTCAATCAGAATAAACAAGCCATAATACAAGCCCCAAAGAATAAAGTTCCAGCTTGCACCGTGCCAAAGTCCGGTACAGAACCAAACTAAGAACAATCCGCCGTATTTTCTCCGTTTACCGAAAATCGGAATGTACAGCACATAGTCCCGGAAAAATGTTCCCAGGGAAATATGCCAACGCTGCCAGAATTCTGTAATGTCCTTACACAGGAACGGATGCCGGAAGTTTTCTTCCAGCTGAAAGCCCATCATGCGGGCAATTCCGATTGCCATATCAGAATAACCGGAGAAGTCAAAGTAAATCTGCATTGCATAGACGATGACACCATACCAAGCTCCTAGCGTGGTCTGCTGTTCGATGTTTCCATTTGCAAGGAACTGGTCAACGATATTTCCCAAATTATCGGCAATGATCACCTTTTTGCCCAGACCAATAATCACCCGCATCATGCCTTCATACAGGTCAGATGGATTGCAGCGACGAACTGCCAGTTGATTTTGCATCGTTTCATAACGGGCAATCGGACCTTGCATAATGACAGGGAAAAATGTCATATACAGCAGGAAACGAGAGAACTTCTGCTCTGCTTCGACTTTTCCCCAATAGCAATCCACGATGTACGAAACTGCACGGAATGTATAAAAACTGATGCCGATCGGCAACGGGAAATTCGGAACGGGAATTGAAAGCGAAAACCAGTTGTTCAGATTCTCTATGAAAAATCCCGTATATTTAAACAGAATCAACATGCCAAGGTGGAATACCAAGGACAGGACAAGCGAAACTTTTGCCGTGCGGCTCTCAGGGTCAGCAGAAATCAGTCTGCCGAACAGATAATTGAGCAGCGTACTCATCAGCAACAGCCAGATGAAAACAGGTTCGCCCCATGCATAAAAAACAAGCGAACACACAATCAATACAGCGTTGCGGTAACGGGGTTTTGCCACATAGTACGCAATCAACGACAGGGGCAAAAAGAGATAGAGAAAAAATAAACTTGAAAATACCATTTTTTACATTGCCTCGTTTGTTCTGAAATTTCATTCCACAGATTGGTTTTTCTTTCTTTG
>CABQIF010000043.1 GCA_902464115.1 uncultured Ruminococcus sp.
TTTCTGGCTGTGGTTTGCCGTGCATGCATTTTGGTGCTATCAGATTTTAGCAGCTCGTTGTCTGGCAACAGAGAGCAAGAAAGTTTATCGTGCGTTACAGGCGGAGGATTTACCGCTTGCCCGAAAGCAGCTTTCGTGGCTGGTGGGACGGGAAACGCAGACGCTCTCCGCAGAGGAGGTGACAAAAGCGTGTGTGGAAACGGTTGCAGAGAACACATCTGATGGAGAAATTGCACCGCTGTTCTATCTGTTTTTGGGCGGTGTTCCGCTGGGATTCTTTTATAAAGCCGTCAACACGCTGGATTCCATGGTAGGATATCGCAATGAAACCTATGAATACTTTGGGAAAGCCGCTGCAAAGTTAGATGATTTTTGGAACTGGCTGCCGGCTCGCATTTCCGCATGGCTGATGATGGCATCCGCTGTTTTGCTGCGGCTGGATGGCAGGCAGGCATTGCATATCTATTTGCGAGATCGGCGGAAACATCTTTCCCCAAACTCCGCACAGACAGAATCGGTTGCCGCTGGAGCAATGGGGATTCAATTAGGCGGCACACATGTTTACTTTGGAAAAGTAGTAGAAAAGCCAACCATTGGCGATGCGACCCGACCCGCACAGCCAAACGATATTTTGACTGCGAACAAACTGCTGTTCGGGAGCAGCCTGCTGTTTGCCGGATTGGTGGGCGGTCTGCTCTTGTGGCTCAGTCTGCGATAGGAGGGAAGTTATGACATCCATGCAGCACGGCGGAAACATCTATACCAAGCAAACAAATGCACCGGATTTGCTGGATTTTTCCGCCAATATCAACCCGTTTGGTGTGCCGGAGTCGGTTAAGCAGGCGATTTCTGCTGCGATTCCCACTTTGATACACTATCCAGACCCACAGCAGACCGCCTTGACGCAGGCGATTGCAAGTTATCATACATTACAGCCGGAGCAAATTGTCTGCGGAAATGGTGGGGCAGATGTGCTCTTTCGGGCGTTGCAGTGTCTGCATCCGAAACGAGCCTTGTTGCCTGTTCCATCTTTTTTAGAATATGAAACCGCCTTGCAGGAAATCGGCTGTTCTGTGGAATATTGGCAGATGTCGCCAAATCTGACGATAACTGATGCGATTTTGCCAGAACTGCAAACAGGGCAATATGATTGCCTGATGCTCTGTAATCCCAACAATCCGACGGGAACACTGCTGAAGAAAAGCCAGTTGCTTCCCATTCTGGATTGCTGCTTGCAGAACGGCATTCGGGTGATATTGGATGAATGTTTTTGCGACATGACCAGTGAGGCACAGCAAGCTTCTTTGCTTGCAAGCTGCACAGCATATCCGAATGTTTTTTTCTTGAAATCGCTGACAAAACGTTTTGCCATTCCGGGCTTGCGGTTGGGGTATGGGGTCTGTGCGGATATTGCCTTGATTGAAAAAGTTCGTCAGACTGGACAGCCTTGGTCGGTGAATACGCTGGCAGCAGCTGCCGGAATCGCTGCTTTGCAGGATACCGCTTACCAGCAGCAGTTTCAGACCTTTTTAGAGCAGGAACAGCCTGCTTTTTACGATGCCTTGCAAGCCATTCCAACGCTGCAAGTCTGGAAACCAGCAGCGAATTTTGTCTTTTTCCGTGCAGCTTGTACAGACTTGCAGGAACGGTTGCTGCATCGGCACATTCTCATCCGGCACTGTGAGAATTATGTGGGATTGGATGCGACGTATTACCGGACAGCGATTCGCAGCCATACAGAAAATCAGATTTTGTTACAGGCATTACAAGCTTGTTTCTCACCAGAAAGGAGGCATTTTTGATGCGTGCAAAGTCCATTATGATCGTTGGAACGATGTCATCTGCCGGAAAAAGCGTGGTCACTGCTGGTCTGTGTCGGATGTTTCATCAAGATGGCTATCGGGTCGCCCCGTTTAAATCGCAGAACATGGCACTCAATTCCTACATCACCAAAGACGGTTTGGAGATGGGACGGGCACAGGTCATGCAGGCGGAAGCAGCTGGCATTGCACCGGATATTCGCATGAATCCGATTCTTTTAAAGCCAACCAGCGAGGCTGGTTCACAGGTGATTGTGAACGGAAAGGTTTATGACAACTTACGGGCGAAAGAATACTACCAGCGGAAACAGGAATTGATTCCGGAGATTCGCACTGCCTATGAATCGCTGGCAGAAGAATATGACATTGTTGTATTAGAAGGGGCTGGCAGTCCGGCAGAGATCAATTTAAGAGATGTGGATATTGTCAATATGGGCATGGCTGCCATTTCGGATTCGCCCGTGATTGTCGTGGGCGATATTGACCGTGGCGGTGTGTTTGCCTCGCTTTATGGAACAATTGCCCTGCTGCGACCGGAGGAACGCCGCCGGATTCAGGGAATCATCATTAATAAATTTCGTGGGGACATCAGCATTTTAGAGAGTGGCTTGACGATGTTGGAAGAATTGACAGGCGTTCCGGTGTTGGGTGTGCTGCCGTATCTGCCCTTGCATTTAGAGGAAGAGGACAGCCTTGCGGAGCAGTTATCTGTACAAACAGCCGATGAAACGGGATTGGATATTGCCGTGATTCGGCTGCCACGTATTGCAAACTTTACCGATTTTGCAGCATTATCCGGCATCGAGGGCGTTTCTGTCCGTTATGTTACGCGTCGGGCAGAGTTGGGCACACCGGACTTGTTGATTTTGCCGGGAACAAAAAACACGCTTTCCGATTTACGATGGCTGCGAGAGAGCGGCTTAGAGGCAGCCATTTTAAAACTGCATGAAAAAGGCTGCTTGTTGTTTGGAATCTGCGGTGGCTTTCAGATGTTGGGCAAGCAGGTTTCTGACCCCGAACAAACCGAAGGCGGCGGCAGCCTGCGAGGGCTGGGACTGTTGGACATGGAAACCATTTTCCAACCCCAGAAACACCAGCAACAAGTACAGGGAACAATTGCAGAGCCATCCGGCATATTTGCACCGCTGGCAGGAAGTTCGATTACGGGCTATGAAATTCATATGGGGCGGTCGACTGCCGGTAGCCATGCGATGCCATTTACCAGACGAGCAGACGGCACATTAAACGGTTACTGCAATGAAGCCGGAACGGTTTCTGGAACGTATTTGCATGGATTTTTTGATACAGCAGAAACCACAGCAGCCCTGCTGCAACTGCTCCGGAAACAGACTGGACGAACAGAAGAATTGTCCCCTGTACGGGATTTTCAACAGGAGAAAGAACGGCAATACAATCAGCTGGCAGATGCGATTCGGGAACATCTGGACACGAAAAAGATTTATCAGATTTTGGAAGAATGGGAGCAGCAGGCATGAAACCATTGCGAGAGGGATATACAACGGGTGTTTGTGCAGCAGCTGCAGCTCTGGCATCGGTGCTCTGGCAGACGACTGGAACTTGTCCAGAGCGGATTGCTTACACACTGCCATCAGGCAAGCAACTTTCCCTTGCGGTCGAACCGCAGGAAACCCCGATTTGCGGCATTCGGAAAGATGCTGGCGATGACCCCGACCAGACCAACGGCTGTTTGGTCTGTGCCAAGGTAGAAATCGGGACAACAGACGGAGCAGTGACGTTTCAAGCTGGCGAAGGGGTTGGAATCGTCACGAAAAAGGGATTGCGTGTTCCTGTCGGAGAACCTGCCATCAATCCCGTGCCCCGAACGATGATTACCGAGGCAGTGCGGTCGGTGATCGGAACACGCAGTGCCATTGTAACCATTTCCGTTCCAAACGGGGAACAGATTGCAGAACGTACATTTAATGGGCGATTGGGCATTGTTGGGGGAATCTCAATTTTGGGGACAACGGGTGTGGTACGTCCGATGAGTGAAGAAGCGATACGGGAGTCGCTGCGGTTGGAGCTGTCCATGTGTCGGGCAGAATATGGAACAGCGTGTGCACTGGTGACGGGCTACGCTGGGGAAACCTACCTGAAAAAACGCTATGCACACGCTGGAAAAATTGTATTGTGCAGCAATTATTTGGGGTATCTGCTGGACTGTGCCGAAGAATTTGGGATACAGACGCTATTGCTGGCAGGCGTTGCCGGAAAGCTGATGAAACCAGCAGCGAATATTTTCTATCTGCACAGCCACACCGCAGGCGGACAACGGGAAATTCTCTGCACCCATGCGGCTCTTGCCGGGGCGACCACAGCACAAATTCAACAGCTGTACGCTTGCAACACCACCGCAGAAATGCAGGAACTGCTTGCAAAGATGCCGTTTTCTGATGCGGTCTGGCAGAGCATTGCAGATGCAGCACTGGAGAATTGCCAGAAGCGAACGCATGGAACGATGCAAATCGGACTGATTCTATTAGACCGCACTGGAACAGTGCTGGCAGAAACAGAACAAGTATCAAAAGTTGGAAAGGCGTGGTGTCAGGATGCATAAATTATGGTTGGTTGGTGGCGGAAGTGGGCAGCCGGACTATTTGCTGCCCCTTGCCAAGCAGGTGTTAGAGCAGGCGGATTGTGTGATTGCCTCGGAGCGGTTTCTCAAGCTGGCAGCCGGAAAAAAACAGATTCCCATGAAACAACTGGCAGCCTTATTAGAGCAGTTACCAACGTTGCTGGAAACGGATTCAGTTGCCATTTTGGTTTCCGGCGACCCCTTGCTTTACAGCTTTTATCGGACGGTTCGGAATCGGTATCCGGATTGGGACATCACTGTGATTCCAGGGATTGGTTCGCTGCAATTACTGGGGGCAAAGTTTGGGTTGACGATGGAAGATGCCTTCATCAGCAGCCTGCACGGGAAGCCCTATACAGCCGGTTCAATTGCGTGTGCGGTTGCTCAGCATGCATTGACGTTCTTTTTCTGCTCTGCAAAAGATGGTGTCCGGCAGATTGCACAGGCACTCTGTCAGTATCAGCTTTCCGATACCACGATGTATATTGGTGCAGACTTGACCTATGAAACCGAACAGACCTGGAGCGGAGCACCAGAGCAATTCTGTTCTGTAGAAAATCCAGCACTCTGTGTGACGGCTGTCCGAAATCCGAACCCGAAACCGATTGGAGCAGCGGTATTTTTGCCGGATGATGCCTTTTTGCGAAATGGTGCACCGATGACAAAAGAGGAAGTACGGGCGGTGATTATCAGTAAACTGCGATTGCAGCCGGATTCAATTGTATGGGATTTGGGGGCTGGAACGGGCAGCGTTTCCATCACCTGTGCAAAGTGCTGCCCTTATGGGCAGGTTTATGCGGTAGAATATCAGGAACAAGCACTGGACATCTTGCGACAGAACTGTGCCTATTTGCAAGCGGAGAATGTAACAGTCGTTGCAGGGCGAGCGGAAGATATGCTTTCGGAATTGCCCGTTCCAGATTGTATTTTTATCGGCGGCAGCAACGGAGCATTTCCGGAGATTTTACGGCAGATTCAACAGCTGCCAAAACCCGTGCGGCTGGTCGTCAGTGCCGTGACCTTGGAAACACAGGCGGAAGTCACACAATTGCTGCAGGATGCACCACAGCTGGAAGTCATTCCGGTTTTCAGCGGACAGAGCCGGAAAGTAGGGCGGTATCACGTCTTGCAGCCTTATCATCCAGTGCTGTTATTTGCTTGTACAGGAGGAAAAACAACATGAAACAGGGAATTTTTTATGCGGTCGGGGTTGGAACAGAACCGCTGGACTTGACGTTGCGAGCAAAGCAGGTGTTAGAAACGGCAGAGGTACTGGTAACACCCATTACAAAAGCAGGCGAACCGTCCGCAGCGGCACGCATTGCAGAACAAGTGGTTTCATTTTCCGGAAAAGAAATCATTCCGCTGCTGTTTCCCATGCAAAAGCATTTAGATTATCGGGAGCGGTTACGGGGAGAATTGTTGCAGCCCGTACGGGATTGCTTGCATGCTGGGAAACGGGTGGCAATGGTGACACTGGGCGATGTTTCGATTTATAGCACAGCTTCTTATGTGCAGCAGGTGCTGGAAGCAGATGGCTATACAACAGAAGTAGTTGCTGGCATCTCTGCTTTTTCTGCCGGAGCGGCAAAGGCAAAGTGCAGCTTGTGTGAACGGCAGGAATCCTTGCTGGTTTTGTCAGGCGGAGCAGCACCGGAAACCATTCAACAGGCATTGGAGCAGTTTGACACATTGGTGCTGATGAAAGCCGGAAAAGCGTTGCCGTGGCTCGTTCCCATGTTACAGGAACGGCAGCTGCTACAACACACCACGATGCTGCAAAATATCGGCATGGAAGGGGAATGGATCGGAACACCAACCGCAGAGCCGACCTCTTATTTTACTACCCTCATCATCCGCCATCCACAGAGCAAATAGAGAAAGGAAACAGAAACAATGGTTTATTTTGTAGGAGCTGGAGCAGGTGACCCGGAATTGTTGACCATCAAAGGGAAGCGGCTGATTGACCATGCAGATGTTTTGATTTATGCAGGTTCGCTGGTGAATCCGGCAGTACTATCAGACCGAAAGCCGGAAAGCGTGGTCTATGACAGTGCCAGCATGACATTAGAAGAAGTGCTTGCAGTTATGAAACAGGCAGAACAAGCTGGAAAAACAACCGTTCGGGTACACACAGGTGATGCATCGATTTATGGTGCGATTCGGGAACAGCTGGATGCCTTAGACCGAATGGAAATTGCCCATGAAGTTGTGCCGGGGGTAAGTTCATTTTTGGCAGCAGCAGCGGCTTTGCAGAAAGAATACACGCTGCCGGATGTTTCCCAGACGGTGATTTTGACCCGTATGGCAGGCAGAACACCCGTTCCAGAACGAGAACAAATCGAATCGCTGGCAGCCCATCAAGCAACGATGGTAATTTTCCTATCTGTTGGACAGATTGCGGAGTTGGTGCAGCGGTTGTCTACTTCTTATCCGATGCAAACGCCGGTTGCGGTAGTCTATAAAGCAAGCTGGCCAGACCAGAAGCTTGTAACCGGAACACTGGAAACGATTGCAGAGCAGGTGAAAGCTGCTGGCATTCAGAAGACTGCATTGGTATTGGTTGGGGAATTTTTGGGGGATACTTACGCCCTCTCGAAGCTTTATGATAAGACCTTTACGCACGAATACCGGAAAGGCATTGAATCATGACGTATTATTACTATTTGACCGCAGCTGGAAAGCAAATTGCGGAACCGCTGCAACAGCAATTCGGCGGAATCCTGCGAGGAAAAGAAACATTTACCGATGCCATCCTTGCACAGGATTTTCAGTCGGCTGATTTACTGGTTTTTGTTTTGGCAACTGGAATTGCCGTCCGGAAGCTTGCACCGCTCTTGCAGACGAAATGTACCGATCCAGCGGTTTTGGTGGTAAGTCAAGACCAGCGGTATGTGATCAGCTTGCTTTCGGGGCATCTGGGCGGAGCGAATGACTGGACACGAAAAATAGCAGCGTTTCTGCACGCAGAACCTGTGATTACCACTGCAACCGATTTGCAAGGGCAGCTTGCCTTTGATGAGGTGGCAAAGAACAATCATCTTGCAATCGAAAACATCTCCGTTCTGAAACAAATCAGCGGTGCATTACTGGCCGGGAGATCCATCTGGCTGCAATCTGATTTTCCAGTTACCGGAGCGGAGCAGTATCCACAGATTTCTTTTTCCGAGCAGGCAAACTCTGCTGGAAAGGTGGTCATTTCTGATCGCACGCAGACACGGTTGGAAACACTGCCAACATTGTATTTACGTCCAAAAGATTTGGTAATTGGTGTGGGCTGTAAGAAATCGATTCCATTTGTGCATTTGGAAACGTGCTTTTTATCTTTTTTGGAAACATATCAATATGCCTGCGATTCGATAAAAGCGATGGCAACGATCTCCAGAAAGCAGGCAGAACCAGCCATTTTGCAGCTCTGTGAAACGTATCACATTCCGCTGCAAATCGTACCGGATGCAGACATTCGAGCCTGCGGAGATTTGTTTGAAGCTTCTGCCTTTGTGCAGCAGGTGACAGGACTGCCGTCTGTTTCCGAGGCATGCAGCTATTTAGCCGCTGGAAAGGGTACGATTTTGACCAGAAAAGTAAAATATGCGGGTGTCACCCTGGCAGCCAGCCGCTGCGAATTGCAGCCCATTGTTTTATAAGGAGGAAATTTTCATGCAGCCGACCATTTATGCAGTCGGGTTCGGCCCAGGCGATGTTTTGCATATGACCACACAAGCCGTTTCGGTATTGGAAACTGTCGATGTGATCGTGGGCTATACGACCTATATTCAATTATTACAGGAGCAGTTCCCAGACAAGCAGTTTCGTTCTACGCCGATGCGGCAGGAGATTGACCGCTGCAAGCTGGCAGTTTCGATTGCATTGGAGGGGAAGACCGTTGCACTGGTTTCCAGTGGGGACAGTGGCATTTACGGCATGACCGGCGTTTTATTGGAAGTGATTGCAGCAGAGCAGGCAGATGTAGAAGTGATTGCTGTACCGGGGGTGACTGCTGCCAGTGCAGCCGCAGCCATTTTAGGTGCTCCGCTGATGCATGACTTTGCTGTGATTAGTTTGAGTGACTTAATGACACCGCTTTCTCTGATTCAAAAGCGAATCACCTGTGCAGCGGAGGCAGATTTTGTCATCTGCCTGTACAATCCGAAGTCCAAAAAACGGACAACCTATTTAGCAGATGCAGCTGACCGTATTGCTGCTTATCGTGCTCCTGATACCCCCGTTGGCATTGTCCGCAACGCTGGAAGACCCGACCAGACAGCATGGTTCACCACGCTTTCCAAACTGAAAGAGGAACCGGTAGATATGTTCTGTGTGGTCTTGATTGGAAATTCACAGACCTATCTGAAAAATGGAAAGATGATTACGCCAAGAGGGTATAACGTATGAAGCAGCGAAAAATTGCCGTAATTGCTGGAACGAGTGATGCAACAGATTGGATTCGCTCCCTGCCGGAAACAGATTCTGTGACAGCATTTGTGGCAACGCCCTACGGGAAAGAAATTTTAGCTGGAACAAACTGCACCGTACACGTTGGGCGGTTGGATGCCGCTGGCTTTCTGGAGGCACTCACCGGATTTGATGAGGTGGTGGATGCCTCTCATCCGTTCGCCGTTGTGGTGACGGAAACGGTAAAGGCAGTATGTCAGGCAAAACAGATTCCCTATACTCGCATTTCCCGCCCAGCCTTGCACTATGATTATGAGAAGCTGCACATTGTCCCCAGCAAAGAAGCTGCTGCAGATTGGCTTTGCTCATGCACGGGAAACTTGTTCTTTACAGTTGGCATTCAAACGCTGCCGTTTTATGCAGCAGCTGTGTCCGATTTTTCCCATCGGGCATTTGCACGGGTGTTAGATACAGCCGCCTCCCGACAGGCAGCCGCGGCCATTCCGGCGACGTTTTGGTTTGCAATGCCGCCCTATTCCGTAGCAGAAACGGTTGCCTACTTGCAGGAGCATCAGATTTCTGTTTTGATTTCCAAGGATAGCGGAGCAAGAGGTGGCGTGCCGGAGAAGATACAAGCAGCCAAACAGGTGGGAATTCCGGTCTTATTGATACAATCGCCAGAACAAAAATAGCGATAATTTGCATAAAAAGTACCATGAAACATTTTAAAAGCTGTCACAATTTACGAACCTGTTGGAAATGGATTTTTTCGCTTGACAATTTTTTCAAAAAGTGCTATGATGAATCGTGGTTAGCATATCCTAACTAAAAAGCAACGTACTACGATGATCAGAAAGAAGGATGAGCATGTTTCTTGAAATCAGCAGCATCAAAAAGCACTTTGGTGAGGGAGAAAGTCGTGTGGAGGTCTTAAAGGGCATTGATATTTCCATTGAAAAAGGGGAAATCTGTGTGCTATTAGGCCCATCTGGCAGCGGAAAATCCACCCTGTTAAACATCATCGGCGGCATTGATAACGCCGACAGTGGTTATATCTCCATTGATGGGGAAAAGACAGCCGATATGAATGAAAAGACATTGACGCTGTATCGGCGGAAACATCTTGGATATATTTTCCAGATGTATAATCTGATTCCAAACTTGAATATCAAAGAAAATGTAGAAGTCGGGGCATATTTGAGTGATCATCCGTTGGATGTCGATGACCTGTTAAAAACGTTGGGACTTTATGAACACCGGCACAAGCTGCCGAATCAGCTTTCTGGTGGGCAGCAGCAGCGAACTGCCATCGGCAGAGCCATTGTCAAGAATCCAGATATTCTGCTTTGCGATGAGCCGACCGGTGCATTGGATTACCACACCTCCAAAGAAATCTTATCTTTGATTGAAACCGTCAACAAAAAATACGGCAATACCGTTATCATGGTTACCCACAACGATGCCATTAAAAACATGGCGGACCGTGTGGTACAGCTGCGAGATGGGATGATTCGTACTAATACGGTCAATCAAACAAAGATTCCGGCTGCGGAACTGGAATGGTAAGGAGGTATTTTGATGAGAAATCCTCTGAACAAACGGTTGCCACGGGAATTAAAAAGCGAGATTGGAAAGTACATTGTTTTATTCATCTTCCTTGCAGGGATGATTTCCATTGTATCGGGATTTATTGTAGCGGCTTCGAGTATGTCAAAGGCATACGATGAGAGTTTTGACAAATACAACATAGAAGACGGAAACTTTGAACTCTATGCAGAGGGCAGTGATGATCTGATAAAAACCATCGAGGATGACGAAAATGTTTCCATCTATCCGAATTATTATTTGGAATACGACACCAAGGAAGTAGACAGCACACTCCGGATTTTCAAGAACCGGAAAGATGTGGACAAAATTTGCCTGATGGAGGGAGAACTTCCTACCGCAGATTCCGAGATTGCCATTGACCGCATGTATGCAGATAACAACGATTTGCAAATTGGGGATACGTTGACGTTGAAAGATAAAGCGTTTACCATCAGCGGACTGGTTGCCCTTTCGGATTACAGTGCACTTTTTTCCAGTGCATCTGATATGATGTTTGATGCGGTAAAGTTTGGTGTTGCGATTGTAACCGATGATACGTTTGATGCATTTGGTACAGCACACTTACATTATAGTTATTCGTGGATTTATGGCAATCCGCCGAAAGATGACAATGCTGCAAAAGAACAGTCTGATGATTTCTTAGAGGCGTTAAATGCCGATGCAACCGCTTCCATGAATGCTGTCACCAATTACATTCCACAGTATACGAATCAGGCGATTCATTTCACCGGCGATGACATCAAGGGCGACAATGCAGGGATTACCGTGTTCTTGTATATTGTGGTATTGATTATTGCGTTTGTCTTTGCGATTACAACCAGCAACACGATTTCCAAAGAAGCGAATGTCATTGGAACGCTGCGAGCATCCGGTTACACCAAGGGAGAACTGATTCGGCACTATTTGACCATGCCACTTTTGGTGATGCTGGTAGCGGCATTGATCGGAAACATCTTAGGATATACGGCATTGAAAGACTTTGCAGCCTCCATGTACTATGGCAGTTACAGCCTGCCAACCTATGTGACCATCTGGAGTGCAAATGCTTTTGTAAAGACGACTGTTATTCCGTTGATTCTGATGTTCCTGATCAACCTGTTTGTTCTGGTGAACAAGCTGAGCCTGTCCCCGTTGAAATTCATTCGGCGGGATTTGAAACGGCATCAGAAAAAGAAAGCATTCCGCCTGAACAGCAAGATTGGCATTTTGAAGCGGTTCCGGATTCGTGTGATTTTCCAGAACCTGCCGAACTACATCACAATTGTGATTGGAATTTTGTTCGCAAACTTTATTTTGATGTTTGGCTTTATGTTTGAACCGATGCTAGACCATTTTCAGGAGCAGATTACCAGTAACATGATTGCAGATTATCAGTATCTTTTGAAAGCACCGCAGGAAACGGAAAATGCAGATGCAGAAAAGTACAGTGCAACTTCTTTAAAAACGCTGGAAGAGAACGGCAAGAAGAGCGAAGAAGTTTCTGTTTATGGCATTCAGCCGGACAGTGCATACTTAAACTTGGATTGGAAAACAAAGGATGATGGTGTTATCATTTCCACTGCGTACGCCAACAAGATGAACGTTGAAGAAGGCGATACCATCACCGTCAAGGAATCCTATGGGGATAAGGAATACACGTTCCATGTGGATGGGGTTTATGACTATCCGGCAGCGATCGCAATCTTTATGCCGCAGGAACAGTTCAACAAGACCTTTGATTTAGACGCTGATTCCTTCAATGGATATTTCAGCAATACTGAAATTACAGATATTGATGATTTATACATTGCAACCGTCATCACTGTAGACGATATGACAAAGACCTCTCGTCAGCTGAAAGTTTCCATGGGCAATATGATGGCAATCTTCTATGTCTTTGGCATTATCATGTTCATGCTGATTGTCTACCTGCTGTCAAAGATTATCATTGAAAAGAATGCACAGTCCATTTCCATGACAAAAATTTTGGGCTATCGCAATTCGGAAATCAATGGACTTTACGTCCTGCCGACTTCTATCATTGTTATTGCTTCCATGATTTTGACGATTCCGATTTGTCACTACATCATGAAATATGTTTGTGTTCAGGTCTTTGCAGATTATCCGGGGTGGTTGGAATATTATGTTCCATTTTATGTTTTTGTAAAGATGGTGATATTGGGGATTTGCGGATATGCAATTATTGCGTTCCTGCAAAATCGAAAAGTAAAGAAAGTTCCGCTTGGCGAAGCGTTGAAAAACGCAGAATAACAAGGTTCTGGACAGAAAGAAAACCGGATCGGTTCGTATCAAATCGAACCAATCCGGTTTCTTTTTTTGATGAGATTGTTTCAGCTGTTAAGACTGTTCAATCAGTTGTTTCATATCGTACAGTCCAGCCGGCTTTCCGCTGAGGAAAACAGCAGCATTCACAGCACCTTCTGCAAAGACGGTTTTGGATGCTGCACTGTGGGAAAGGGTAATCACTTCATCGTTGCCGGCAAAAATCACATCGTGTTCGCCGACAATCGTGCCGCCACGGATGGCGTGCATGCCGATTTCGTTCTTTTCCCGCTTCATGCGGCGAGCATGGCGGTCATAGACATAGTGATACCGATTGTCTTTCACTTCATTGATGGCATTTGCCAGCATGATTGCCGTGCCGCTCGGTGCATCAATTTTCTGATTGTGGTGCTTTTCCACGATTTCAATGTCAAACTGGTCGCCCAGAATGGCAGTTGCCCGCTTTGCCAGTTCGACCAGCAGGTTAATGCCCAAAGACATATTAAAGGTGAAAAAGACCGGAATCTGTTCCGCTGCTGTGTGAATCTGTGCAATCTGTGCTTCGCTGTAACCAGTGGTTGCCAGCACCAACGCAACATGATGGGTGAATGCATAGTTCAACAGCATATCCAGAGAAGACGGGTTGGAAAAGTCGATGATGACATCCGGCTGTTCCGGCAGCTGTTCCGCAGTTTCTACGATTGGAAAGCTGTCATACTGTTTGGTGTAGCTGTCAATCCCAGCGATGACCGTGCAGTCTTCCCGTTTTGCAATGCAGCCAGCGAGGGTATGACCCATTTTTCCATTTGCACCGCATAAAACAATTTTTGTCATGATTTCACATCCTTTGTTTTTATGGGAACGGCAGGATTAAACCAAGCCGTGTGCAGCAAGAGCATCATGCAGAGCAGCCTTGTGTTCGTCGCTCATTTCATACAGCGGCATTCTGCACGGGCCAGACGGCATTCCCATCTGATTCAGAGCATCCTTGACCGGAATCGGGTTGACTTCGATGAAGAGCTTGTTGATTAGGTTCAGGTATTCCAGCTGCAACTTTGCAGCAGCAGCAAAGTTATTTTCCAGACAATACTGTGTCATCTGGTGGGTTTCCTTCGGCATCACGTTGGACAGAACGGAAATAACGCCCTTACCGCCCAGGGACATAATCGGAACAATCATGTCATCATTGCCGCTGTAGATGTCGACCAAATCGCCGCACTGTGCAGCCAGCTTTGCGGTATAGCCGATGTTGCCGGAAGCTTCCTTCACAGCAACAATGTTCTTGTGCTGCCCCAGAGCCTTTACAGTTGCCACATCAATGGCAACGCCGGTACGGCTCGGCACATTGTAGAGAATAATCGGAATATCCACACTGTCTGCAATGGCAGTATAGTGTGCGATCAAGCCACGCTGGGTGCACTTGTTATAGTATGGTGTTACCAGCAGCAAGCCGTCTGCACCGAGTTCCTGTGCTTCCCGAGAAAGTTCAATGGCATACTTGGTATCGTTGCTGCCAGTTCCGGCAATGACCGGAATCCGGTTGTGAGTGTGTTCAACCGCACAACGGATGCAGTCCCGATGTTCTTCATCGCTCAGGGTCGAAGATTCACCGGTTGTTCCGCAGATGATAATGGCATCTGTGCCGTTGTCAACCTGAAAATCAATCAGCTTCTTCAGTCCTTCAAAGTCTACCGAACCATCCTGCAACATTGGTGTGATGATGGCAACGCCAGCTCCGGTAAAAATCGTATTTTTCATGGTGGAAACGCTCCTTTCAAATTGGTTCGTATTTTAAAAATGGGAAATAAAAGTCTACTTAGTCAAAATAGCCCTTTGCAGCCAACAGTTCTGCCAGCAGAACCGCACCGCCTGCAGCACCACGCAGGGTGTTATGAGAGAGGCAAACAAACTTGTAGTCGAACAGGGTATCTTCCCGCAGACGACCAACAGAAACTGCCATACCGCCTTCGAGGTTACGGTCAACCTTTGCCTGCGGACGGTTGTCTTCTTCAAAGTAGTGAATGAACTGCTTTGGAGCGTGCGGCAATTCCAGTTCCTGCGGAACGCCAGCAAATTCCTTCCAAGCGTTCAGGATTTCTTCCTTAGACGGCTTCTGGTCGAACGAAACAAATACAGCAGCGGTGTGACCATCCGAAACCGGAACACGCAGGCACTGTGTAGTGATGAGCGGTGTTTCAGTGGAAACAATCTGGTCGCCTTCTACCTTGCCCCAAACCTTCAGCGGTTCTTTTTCGGACTTTTCTTCTTCGCCGCCGATGAACGGGATCACATTGTCAACCATTTCCGGCCAGGTCTGGAAGGTCTTGCCTGCTCCGGAAATTGCCTGATAAGTGCAAGCCAGAACCTGCTTGATGCCATACTTCCGCAGCGGAGAGAGTGCCGGAACATAGCTCTGAATGGAGCAGTTCGACTTTACAGCGATAAAGCCCTTCTTTGTGCCGAGCCGCTTTCTCTGGCTGGCAATGATGTCCAGATGTTCCGGATTGACTTCTGGAATGACCATCGGAACATCCGGTGTAAACCGATGAGCCGAGTTATTGGAAACAACCGGGCATTCAGCCTTTGCATACGCTTCTTCGAGGGCACGGATTTCATCCTTCTTCATGTCAACTGCACAGAATACGAAGTCTACCATGCCGGCAATCTTTTCGATATCAGCCTGTGCATCCAGCATCACCATGTCCTTCATAGCTTCCGGCATCGGGGTTGTCATTGCCCAACGGCTGCCGACTGCTGCTTCATAGGTCTTGCCAGCCGAACGAGGGGAGGCTGCCAGAGCGACAACCTGAAACCACGGATGACCGTCCAGCAAGGTTGCAAACCGCTGACCGACCATACCTGTTGCACCGATGATACCAACTTTCCACTGTTTCATTTGTGAATCCTCCAAAAAATCATTAAAAATAAAAAAAACCGGTTGAAAACCGATAGAGTATGCGTTATAATAGGATAGGTTGACATGAGATTCATGCCGATAGCGCTCCATCATAACGATGACAGTTACAGCCCTGTTCGGAACACTGCAACCAGAACAGAATCGACCTCCGTTCTGTTCTTCGGCACTCGCACCTTTCCGTTCCGCATTTTACAGGCTGGTCTGCCCAGGCGGAGCATACTCATCAAGAGTGCACCTCTATCTTAAAAC
>CABQIF010000044.1 GCA_902464115.1 uncultured Ruminococcus sp.
GTTACCCACTGATACTTTGCAGTCAGCGGTGTTTTGCCATCGAACGGCTTGAGCCAGTCGTCAACACCGATTCCCGGCCATACATTCATCATGATTTTGCCCGGTGTGGATGGGATGTTGGAAGTTGCCTTGTAAACTGCCTTTCCGTCTACATACCAAGTGATGGAATCTTTCTGCCAGTCAAAGCCGTAGGTGTGATAGCCCTCGGAAGCATCAAAGCCCAGATCATACATGTATTCATGGTTGCCAGTGCCGTTGGTGTAGTAGTTGAACTGTACCTTTGTGGTGTCCTTGCCGAGGATTTCCACGTCAATTTCATCCCACGGGTTGTTGTCGCTCGGCCCTGTATAAGTGAAGAACGAGGAAACAACGCCATCATTTTTGATTGCCTGCATGGAAGTTTCATAGTAACCGTAGGAATAGAAATCATTAGTTCTGTATTCTGCACCGATGTAATGATATTGTCCAGTCGGGTCTTTGTCAATGGTCAGGTTCAATGCATTGTCTTTGAATGTTGCATTGGATGCTTTCCAGAAACAGTCGAACGGATTGCCATTTGTCCAGCCATCAGAGGCGATGAATTCCTTGGTCGTGCCTGCTCGGAAGTTTGCATACATCGTTGCATTTGCAGATGGTTCATTTCCAGAAGGTGTGCTTGGTGTGCTTGGTGTGGTAGAAGTGGCATTCTCTCGGTAGGTTACCCACTGATACTTTGCAGTCAGCGGTGTTTTGCCATCGAACGGCTTGAGCCAGTCGTCAACACCGATTCCCGGCCATACATTCATCATGATTTTGCCCGGTGTGGATGGGATGTTGGAAGTTGCCTTGTAAACTGCCTTTCCGTCTACATACCAAGTGATGGAATCTTTCTGCCAGTCAAAGCCGTAGGTGTGATAGCCCTCGGAAGCATCAAAGCCCAGATCATACATGTATTCATGGTTGCCAGTGCCGTTGGTGTAGTAGTTGAACTGTACCTTTGTGGTGTCCTTGCCGAGGATTTCCACGTCAATTTCATCCCACGGGTTGTTGTCGCTCGGCCCTGTATAAGTGAAGAACGAGGAAACAACGCCATCATTTTTGATTGCCTGCATGGAAGTTTCATAGTAACCGTAGGAATAGAAATCATTAGTTCTGTATTCTGCACCGATGTAATGATATTGTCCAGTCGGGTCTTTGTCAATGGTCAGGTTCAATGCATTGTCTTTGAATGTTGCATTGGATGCTTTCCAGAAACAGTCGAACGGATTGCCGTTTGTCCAGCCATCAGATGCGATAAATTCCTTGGCTGTGCCTGCTCGGAAGTTTGCATACATCGTTGCGTTCGGATCAGGTTTGTTGGTAGAAGGCTGATCTGGCTTTGTCGGCTGGTCAGGCTGACTTGGATTGGAATTGTTTTTCAGAACATTCTTTTTCAGCAGACAGAGGTCTACAACATTGACGATATTATCTTTTGTCATATCGGCATTAACACCTTGTTCAGCGGTCAATGTTGCCTTGCGAATCAAGTATTTTTGCAGCAGAATCACGTCTGCAACATTGACAGCACCATCTTGATTCACATCGCCAGCTGTTCCAGTGTTGTCCGTATTTGCGTTGTTCAGGGAAATCAAATAGGTGAGCGGAGAGTTCCAGTAAATCGTGATTTCGTTTGTGGAATAGCTTTCGGAGTGGTCAACGTAGCATTTTGCAGGGGCAGTGGTTGCTAAATATGCCTTCGCAGCACTGTCCTCTAAGTTCGAGTTGACACCGCCGACTAACATTCCGTGCATTGCCTGTTTTTTCGCCATGGATGGACGGTGATGCGGATTCTGTGGGGAAACCGTGCCAAATCCAGTGACAAAGCATTCTCCGACCGGATTGCTGCCGAGCAAATAGTGTAAGTTCGATTCGGAAGCCTCCAGATAAGAAGCATCATCGGTCAGCTGATAAGCCAGTCCCAGAACTACGCCAGCATTGGCAACGGTCATATTGCTGCCCCAGTTGAAATTCACAACTGAAACACCATACGGGCTGGATTTTGTAGCAGATACAAACTGGTCAGCCTCTTTCAAAACGGCTTTCTTTGCCTTTGCATACATGGTTTGGTTTGGATTTTCCATGGTCAGGATGGCGATATTGCCATAGTCGCCGACAGTAGTCCAGTCCATACCGGTCTTTGCGGAAGAACCGATAAAGTTTTGCAGATAGGATTCTTCTCCGGTTGCTCGATACATCTGCATCGCTGCCCAGTAGCGTTCATCCGTATCGCTGGTATCTTCATAAGCACCGGTAGTGATATCCTCCGGATTCTCATAGATGAGTTTCGGATTTTCTTCTAAGAAATCCCATGCTTTCTTTGCTGCATTCAGGCAGGTGTTGGCGAAATTCGGGTCAACATTCTGATAGAATTCATATGCCATTGCCATGGAAGCACAGAAATCCGCAGTTGCTGTGGTTGTGATCGGCGTTACGATCAACGCATCTGTTTCGTTTTCCGGCATCACATAGCCCGGGAAGTTTTCGCAGGTGACTTTGTGATAAACACCGCCGGATTGTGCATCTTGCATTTTCAGCATCCATTCCAGTTCGTAACGGGTTTCATCCAGAATATCCGGAACACCGTTTCCACTCTCTGGAATGCCGGTTGCATCGCCATAAGAGGACGGGGAAGCTGCATATGCATAGAGCAGGTCTGCAACCGCCTTTGCCCCTGGAACAACATAACGTCCATAGTCGCCGGCATCGTGCCAGCCACCGCTTACATCAATGGTTTGAGATGTACCATAGATGGTTGCTTTTGTGTTGTGGCAGGCAACATGCCCAAAGGTGTCATCTTTGACTTCTGTTCCGCACCGCTGCAAATACAGCATTTTTACAGAGTCGGTCAAGAGCGTATCATAAACATCATCTGAAATGGTAAAGGTGTAAGATTGGTCTAAATCGCCGCAGGTGATATAATAAGACCCCGGTTCTGTAACAGCAGAAAAATCACCTGTCCATTCGGTTTCTCTTGCAGGATAGTTGTTGATGCTGTCGGATAACGTGCCAGTGTAAACAGTCTGTTTGGTGTCTGCATTGACAACGGAGAACGTTGTTTCACTGGTTACATCTCGGAACACCGCTGTTTTTTTGCTGTTTGGTTGATAACCAACTTGGTCAGTCATAATAGACGGTTCATATGGCTGAAATGAAGCATAGTCAACCTTGCTGTCATCAATCAGTTCCAAAGATACGTTGTCCAAATAAATCGTATGTGGTGCAACGTCTTTTCCCTCATAGCCGCAGTTGAAAACCAGTTTGGACATAATGTCGGTTTCCTTCTTCATGGTGAAGGTGTAGTCTACCGTCTGTGTCTCTGCGGTTAAGTCCAAGCCCTTCCAAGTGTAAGCCTGATATGTTCCGCCGTTCTGCTGAATCATCTGTTCCACGGTGCAATCTTCAGTAGAAGAAATATCATATTTCAGGCGATAAACACCATTTTGATAGAGCGGTACAACATCATAGCCGACTTGTACAGAATAGTTCAGCGTGCCAACGCTGTTGACGGTCAATGCCAATTTTCCATTTTCTACGCCCAGCGAGCAGCTTCCGCCGCTTGCCTTGTAGGTTGACCAGCCGGAAGTACCATTGGAAAAATCCGAAGATAAAATGGTGGATGCTGCTGAAGCAGAAAACGAGGGCAGTACAGCAAAACTTGTTGCTGCTATAGCACCCGCTGCAATGGCAGCAATGCTTTTTTGAAAGATGTGACGATGCATAAAAACTCCTCCTTTAAACGATCAGATTATCAAATCTGAATAAAATTTGTGCATGAGAACAAATTCATTACTACCAATATAGCACAAATTTTCTTGCTTTTCTATCAAATCATGGTGATTTTCATCAGATTTTTGTTGTGTTTTCCGAAAAGATATGCTATAATGAAGAAAAGGGGGAGGAACGTCATGAATATTGAAAAAGAGTTGACACACGTTGCATTTTTAAACCGGGAATATCAAGTTTCCCATCTGGCATATGACCGGGAAATGGCGTTTTTTAAAGCCATTCAACGGGGGGATCTGGAAACTGCCCACCGATTATTCAAGCCGTTGGACAGCGACAAGATGGGGACACTCAGTCAAAATCCACTGCGAAATCTGACCTATCATTTTATTATCACCGTTGCATTTTTGACTCGTTACTGTATTGAGGGTGGCATGGAGATGGAAGAAGCATTCAATCTCAGTGATATTTATATTCGCAGTGCCGACCGCTGTCAGAGAGAGCAGGAAATAAACGTGTTGCATCGACAGGTGATCGATGACTTTACGCAGCGAATGCAGATGATTCAAAAAAAGCCACGCTATCCAAAACCAGTTTTGGTGGCATTGGATTACATCTATGACCATTTACACACCAAAATCACGCTGCAAGCATTGGCGGAGGCAGTGCATCTCAGTCCGTCCCACTTGTCCAAGCTGTTTCATAGAGAAATGGGACTTACGATTAGCGACTACATCCGAAAGAAACGGGTAGAAGCAGCCGGAAATATGCTGAAGTTTTCGGATTATTCCTGTGCAGAGATTGCAAACTATCTCTGTTTTAGTTCAGAGAGTCACTTTATTCAGATTTTTAAAAAGGAGATGGGAAAAACACCGAAACAATATCGGGCATTGTTCTTTCGGAAAAATTGGAACACACAAACCAAACCCTAAAAGGAGGAACTACAATGGATTACAAACCATATGAGCCGTTTCATTATAACGGTAAGGATTTTGCAAAGTCAGCAGTTACCTGTCAAGTCTTGCAGGACATGGAAAAAGAGGAGCACAAACAGGGACAAACAACAATAAGTTCCAAGGATGTAAAACCAAGGACAAAGGAACAAGAAAAAGCAGACAACATATATTGTATCTGTTGTGTTTCAATTGTGGGACTGTCTATTTTGGTTACCATTGTAGCATTGATTATACAAGCGTTCCTATAAAGAACTATCCGGCTCCTGAATGACAACAGGCAGCCGGATGGTTCTTTTTATTAATGTCTGGAACGATATTCTGACCAGAGCGACTTGCTTTTTTCTGTCGCTTGTTCCCGACTGGCAGTAATTTCGCCTGTCCATCCGTTCAAATAAATTTGTTGGGTGTGTTGGAATAAACTGCAAGCACCTCGCACGCCGGATAGTACTGGAAAGCATACCCGTGGATTTGTCTGTGTGGATACCTGTTCACAAGTCAACTCTTCTTCCAAAATCAATCCTTTTAATGGTAGCGATAACAGAAATTTGGAGAGATGAGCCGTGATGATGATTTTTCCGGCAGCCTGTTCTTCGGGTAATGGCTGTTTTCCGTCATAAATGAGAATATCACCTTTGGCAAGCCCCGGCATACAAGGACGACCTTGTGTTTTTCCGCTACCGCTCGGGAAAACCATGTGTGTCAATGGTTCTTCCTGCTGTCCAATACATTTCTTTTGCAGCACCATTTCTGTATAGTTGGGGAGATTTAAATACCAGCGGTAAGCTTCTCTTCGCCATGCGGAACGGTTATCCTTCCAGTGAATGGAGGGGTCTTCCATAGAGGCTAGGACTTCCTTTAACACCAGATAATGTACATCATCGACATCTGAAATTGCACCTGCTTCATACAAGCGGTTTCCGGCAGCTAAGAACAAATCTGCCAATAATTTTACCAGTTGGTCTTGTAATTTCAGGAACTGCTTTCGATAGGATTCTGATTTTTGCGTACTCTGGATTTTTTTTCGTAGTTTTTTTCCTGCCCAGTCCGGCATTGGAAGCATACCGGCAGCATATTGATATTGAATGCCAGATGGTAAATCTGGATGTGCTTTCCGCAGGCTTTTTTTCAGGTGCTGAATGGAAATCCGGCTGTTCAGCACGCTCAGCAACGTATAATGCCAGCAAGCAATATTGGTATTTTGAAAGCGTTTATAATATTGATTCAGTTCTGACAGGGACATTCGGGAGAGGTCATAGGATTGGTAGACTTGTACCCGATTTTCCAGCAGCTGTAATTTCTCCTGTACTGCTTTAAAGTCTGACCGCATCAATCGTCTTCCGATATAGTCAATATAGCGGTGTACCATCCACGAACGAATCCCATCTCGGTCGTGGAGCAGGGCATAGATATTTTTAAAGCTCTGCTTCTTTCGGAAAGTTGGAAAATAATACAGCAATTTGTTCCAATGTTCCACGCAGAAATAAAGTCTGCCGTTGATATAAATAACAATATCATCCATATCATTTGAAACAGAATAGGGGCGTTCAAATAAGTGCAGGGTCGTTTTAAAAAAGCTATGGATCACATGATTATACATGTTCTGCATATAGCTGCCCATTAACGGGGTGCAGGTGGTGGGGTAGAATGCACTTAAAATACTGCGGCTGTCGAATAAAATGCTTTCCTCACTGGGAAGAGCTGTTTGCCGAACCGTCAAGGCGAATAAATGGTGGCTTTCCGGGTCAACAAAAATGGAAACCTGCATTTGTATGTTAAACTTGGTAAATAGAATTTGAGCTGCTTTTTCCAGTTTCCGCAGGAAATCATCTTCCGGAGGGGGCATGCCGGCTGGCAGCCCATAGTAGAGAATTTGGTCGGTGTTGTGATAGCACATCGTAATGGTGGGGGTATCATTCCAAACCAGTTCACTGTTCCAGCCGCAGCCGATTTGAATTTGCGTTTCGTTTAGAATACCGTCTTCTTGAATTGTATTCAGAACGGCAAATTCTGTAAATGCTTTTGCTTCTTGAATGATAATATGAAATTGCACCTGTTCTGGTGAAACAGATTCCGCTGCTGCGATTTTCTGCCGGTAGGATTCCCGACTTTCTAAGATCCGTTCAATGTTGCGGTACAGGGCATATTTTTTAACGTTCGTATAAACAGGCAAGTCTGCTTTACAATTGGGCATCCATTCGGTTCGTTCGGTTTTATTTTCAGAAACGACAATGGTTACCGTCATCCAGACATGATATTGTAAGACATCCTGAAAGTGCATGGCAAAATAGGCATCCAGTTCTTCCGGTTCGTATTGTTCCGGAATACAAAAAAAACGAGGGACACGCAGTCCATACTCATGTAGATGAAATAAAATAGATGCTTCTGCACCGGGATGATAGAGCGTATAATTCACAAAGTCGATGATCAAGGCGTTTTTCACTCCTAATTTAAAGCCAAATTTGCAATTGTTTTATCTGCATCATTTTATCTTTGCTTTTATTCTATCACGATTTTATTGCTGCTTTTACTGTGGATTTCTAAACTTTTTATATCTTATTTTAAATAACTCCGGAAAAGAACCGTTCTTCTCTGTAGAAATTCGTTGATTTTTGGGAAAAATTCAGATTTTTTGACAGGTTTGGCTGCGTTGAGAACTTGCTTGACAAATGGGCAGAAAACGAGTATACTGTACATAGAACTGGTTTTATGAAGTTTGGCAGAATTTCATAGAAAAAGCGGATGAATAAAAGCAATCAGACCCAGAGGAGTGAAACTATGGCTACGAATGACGCAACCATTGTCAAAATTAAACATGAAATCTTAGAAGAAGTTGCAAAACTGGTTTTCGATGGAAAATTTGAAGAGGAAAAAGACGAATTACCATTGCGATTGATGCCAGGGCCAACGGCAAAATATCGTTGCTGCGTTTATAAAGAACGAGAAATTGTGCGACAGCGGATTCGTTTGGCAGAGGGCAGAAATGTAGAGGGTGCACCAAATAATTTGGTGGTACAGGTTGTTCGGGCAGCCTGTGAAGAATGTCCGATTTCCCGTTATGTTGTCACGGACAACTGTCAAAAGTGTATGGGAAAGGCTTGTCAGCAGTCTTGCCGATTCGGTGCGATTGATATTGGACGAACACGGGCACATATTAATCCCTCGCTCTGTAAAGAATGCGGAAAATGTGCGAAAGCCTGTCCGTATAATGCGATTGCAGACCTGATTCGACCATGTAAGCGGAGCTGTCCGGTGAATGCAATGACGATGGATGAATATGGTGTCTGTCAGATTGATGAGAGCAAGTGCATTCAGTGTGGCCACTGTATTCATAGCTGCCCATTCGGAGCGATTAGTTCCAAGGCGTTTTTGGTAGATGTCGTAAAGGCGTTGGTTGCTGGGAGACGTGTCGTTGCAATGATTGCCCCGAGTGCAGAAGGGCAGTTTGGGGATGGCATTACCATTGCCAGCTGGAGAAAAGCTTTGCAGCAGGTTGGCTTTACCGATTTGGTGGAAGTGGCATTGGGTGCAGATATGACTGCCAATGCAGAAGCAGCAGAGTGGATAGAAGCTTATCAGGAGGGCAAGAAGAAGACAACTTCCTGCTGTCCAGCATTTGTAAATATGATTGAAAAGCATTATCCGATGCTGAAAGAGAATGTTTCCACAACCGTTTCCCCGATGTGTGCCGTATCTCGAAAGCTGAAAGCAGAGCATCCGGGAACAATTACGGTCTTTATTGGACCATGTGTTGCAAAGAAGAGTGAAGTTTTGGAACAGCGTCTGGAGGGAAATGCAGATTATGTATTGACGTTCGGGGAAATTCGTGCCATTATTCGTGCGAAGGGTATTACGCTGAAGCCAGAGCCGAACGAACAGCAGGATGGCAGCGTATTCGGAAAGCGATTCGGTGATAGCGGTGGTGTTACCGCAGCCGTTCTGGAGAGTATGAAAGAGCAGGGCTTTACTGAAGAAGTGACTGTGCATAAGTGCAATGGTGCGGAAGAGTGTAAGAAAGCGTTGCTGCTGATGAAGCTGGGCAGATTGCCAGCAGACTTTGTAGAAGGTATGGCGTGTGTTGGCGGATGTGTGGGTGGCCCAAGCCGACATATTGAACCAGAAGTGACGAAGCGAAACCGTGATAAATTGATTGGGCAGGCAGATGACCGGAACATTTCCGAGAACTTGCATCGGTTTGCAGATATTGACAGGGTCAATATGCATCGTTCTGCATCAGAAACCGAAGAAACCACAAAGTAAATAGAAAAGCAGATAGAAAAAAGCAGTTGCCGGGAAATTCCGACAGCTGCTTTTTCTGTGAGATAAAATTGAGATAGGTAGAGGAAATCAAGTTTATTCTGCCTTTGCCTGACAGTTGGAACAAATCGGGCAGTGTTCGCACAGCAGATTCCGCAGGGCAGTTGCACTGCTGCTGTGAATGCGTGCGACTGGCACAGAATTCTTCTTTGCAGCTTTCATTGCACCTTGAATCATTTTGTGAGAAACGGTATTGGTGAACAGAATCATCAAGTCCGGAGAACCGATTTTTTTCTCCAGTGGGCCGGTTTCCTTTGGAAATACCTTTGCCTTACAGCCATGTTCCTGACAAATATCCGTATATTTCCGGCTCATACATTCGTTTCCACCGATAATTACAACGCTCATAAAATCCTCCTTGTTTGGATCGTGTCAATTACTTATTGTTGGTTACTTCTATGTGATGGTTCATCACAAATTAGTTAGTTGTAACTAACTAATGAACCTAATCGGTTATTGATGACTAACTATAGGATACCATACCACACCGTATTTGTCAAGCAATTTTTTCAAAAGTAGGGAAAAACCATCTTTTTCAAAGAAAATCGGAAGAGAAATTGCAGAAAAAAAGGAAAGCAAGGCAAAAATTTGCTTGCTTTCCCGTTTGTTCAGAAATAAAATTATGAAAGGCTTATTCCACAACAACCTTATGGAACACTTTTTTTCCCTTCTTGATGATGGTTTCGCCATTCAGAGGAATGATTGCCTTCGGGTCTGTTACCTTTTCATTGTTGACGGAAACGCCGCCCTGCTGCACCAGCCGGCGAGCTTCACCATTGGAGGCACACAGTCCAGCTTTTACCATCAACGTCAGAATGCCCATTCCGCCATCCTGTAAATCTGCCGCTGGAATTGTAGTTGTCGGCATATTTTCGCTCGAACCGCCACTGGTGAAGATTGCCTTTGCAGCATCCTGTGCTTTGTCGGCAGCTTCTTTTCCGTGTACCAGTTCGGTCAGGGAGTAAGCAAGCAGTTCCTTTGCCTGATTCAGCTGCTGTCCTTCGAATGTCCGTTCCATTTCTTCAATCTGTTCAATCGGAACGAATGTCAACAGCTTCAGGCACTTGATAACGTCTTGGTCAGAAACATTCCGCCAGTACTGGTAAAATTCGTACGGTGTTGTCTTTTCTGCATCCAGCCAAACTGCACCCTTTTCGGTTTTACCCATCTTCTTGCCTTCCGAGTTCAGGAGCAGGGTAATGGTCATTGCATACGCATCTTTTCCCAGCTTCCGGCGAATCAGTTCTGTACCGCCGAGCATGTTTGCCCACTGGTCGTCACCGCCGAACTGCATGTTGCAGCCGTAATCCTGGAACAGCTTGTAGAAGTCATAGCTCTGCATAATCATATAGTTAAATTCGAGGAATGTCAGACCCCGTTCCATCCGCTGCTTGTAGCATTCGTGAGTCAGCATCCGGTTGACGCTAAAGCAAGCACCGACTTCCCGCAGAACGTCAATATAGTTCAGGTTCAACAGCCAGTCACCATTGTTGACTACAATCGCCTTATCTTCTGAGAAGTCAATAAAGCGGCTCATCTGCTTTTTAAAGCAGTCAACGTTGTGCTGAATGGTTTCCTTTGTCATCATTTTCCGCATATCGGTTTTGCCGGACGGGTCGCCAATCATTGCCGTACCGCCACCAATCAGGATAATCGGCTTGTTTCCAGCCATTTGCAGCCGCTTCATTAGGCACAATGCCATGAAGTGCCCAACGTGCAAGCTGTCAGCGGTCGGGTCGAAGCCAATGTAGAATGTTGCCTTTCCCGTGTTGATGAGTTCTGCAATTTCTGCCTCATCGGTCATCTGTGCAATCAAGCCACGCCGTTTCAGTTCTTCAAATACTGTCATGTTTTTCATACAACCTTTCTGAAAATTTGTTCAGGAGCATAAAAAAACGCCCCTGACAATCGAATTTGTCAGAGGACGATGTCATCATTCACCGTGGTACCACCTCAGTTCATCAGCCGTAGAAAAACAGCTGACCTCAAGCATGCTGTAACGGGCACACCCGGACAACCCTACTGCAAATCTGGTTCAGGCTGTCGGCTCCGAGATGTATTCGCCGTGCAGCTTACCTTTTTCCACCAACCAAAGGCTCTCTGAAAAGCTGTAGAACGGGTACTCTTTCTCATCCACGCCATTTTTTTTATTCTACCATAGGCAGCCGGATGTTGTCAAGTGGATTTTTAAAAATTTTCACCGCTATCTGTTTCGGAGTCAATGGCGGTATATTCTCGGTCGAAAGTAATGATTGTATAGTACTGTATTGGCTGAGCAGCCAGAGCAGATTCAATCATTTCTTTCAGCTGGTCATTTTTATAGACACAATCGAACGGGACAACCAAGTCAAAAATCAAGTTGGTGTGTGTTTCGCCGGCAACCATCCGAAAATCGTGCATATGTAAATGTGGGTCGAGTTGATGCAGGATATGCAGGAGCATGGAGCGACAGGCGTTAATCTGTTCGTTGTCCAGTTCCATCGGATCCATGTGAATGGTCATGTTGATTTGCAGCTGGTCTTGAATCTGGTGTTCGATGTTGTCCACCAAGTCGTGAATGGCGACAAAGTCCGAATGGCTGGACACTTCCACATGACAACTTCCGATTCGTTTGCCCATGCCGTAGTTGTGGATGACTAAATCATGAATCCCTAAGATTTCGGGATGAGAGCGAATCAGCTGGCAAATCTGCTTGACCAATGCAGCATCTGCCGGCTTCCCCAGTAAATCATCGACTGTATCTTTAATAATGTCATAGGCAGTTTTGAGGATAAACAAGGAAACTAAAATTCCCATCCACCCATCTAATGGAAAATCAGTAAACCGAGAAACTACCAGCACAATCAGCGTGGAAGTTGTCGCCAGCACATCGCTGTAACTGTCTTTGGCGGTTGCAAGGATGGCAGAAGATTGACACTGTTTCCCCAACTTCTGATTAAATAGTGCCATCCAGAGTTTGATGAGGATGGAGAGCAGAAGAATCCCCAGCACCAGCCAGCGGAATGTAACCGGAGCAGGATGCCGGAGCTTATCGAACGAATCCCGCAGCAGTTCCACGCCCATAATGGCGATGAGTACGGCAATCAGCAAGGAAGTGAGATATTCCATTCTGCCGTGTCCGAACGGATGCCCTTTGTCGGCAGGCTTTGCAGCCATGCGATAACCGAAAAAAGTAATCAGGCAGTTTGCACAGTCCGACAGGTTATTGAACGCATCAGAGAGAATCGCAATCGAGCCGGAAAGACTGCCGGCAAGGTATTTGATACTGAATAACAGGATGTTGCAGACCATGCAAACAACACTGCTCAGCGTTCCATAAGCCTTCCGAACGGAGGGATTTTCGATGTTTTTGGGGTCAGAAATCATCCGATTTACGAAAAAGTTTGTTAGCAACCTAGACACCTTCTCTTTCATTGCTTTTGTTCAAGTTCGCGAATTTTCTTCTAACAAAAAAATTGTATAATAAAAAAGGAAATGTGATAGGCGTGGGAGCGTTCCAATTTGTGTCGCAACGCACGGAAAAATGACGCAGCTTTCTCATGAATCCATCCGCAGTCCGTATGGAGAAGCACCATACAATTTATGTTTATTGAACAGAAAGGAAAAGCTATGAAGAAGATAACGAAAATCATTTCTTTTTGTGCTGCAATCACGATGGCAGCCACTGCTGTTCCAGCCTCTTCGTTAATGATGGCAAAAGCAGCAGATGAGTTGGAATTTTCTGTCAACCATGGGGAAATCATTGAAGCACACCCAGGGGATGCTATAGAAATTCCGCTGTATATGCAGGCAACCGGAGATACCGAAGGTATTACGATTGCATTTAGAACAACAGGCACAGGTGCTGCGACCAAGTCACTGTTGAATGCAGTGATAGAAAATCCGGATAAATATCCTGAATATAGTGCAGGAAATACTTATCAGGGATGCGATCAGTCGAAGCCATTTTTTGATGTCGGCAAATGGAGTGAAAGCCCGAAGGCTTTGAGTTGGGGTGTTCCGGCAAGTCAGGGCAAGGTTGTAAAGGCAGAGGATGTTTCCAATGATGAAGCATTCCTGACCTTGTATTACAATCTTCCAGATGCAGAAACAGTAAAGAAATGTGCAGCAGCAGGTGACTTGCAAATCAGTAAAGATGGTACTTATTATGACTTCCCGCTGGAAATTGATACGGAAGGTGAAAACAGCAAGGAAGGTAAATTGTTTGCTTGGGCTGGTACAGGCGGCGTTCGTTATAATGAACAGCTGACAGAAGGCGAAAACCTATTGAACACCTATCTTCGTGTTTATGTCAGTGATGTAACCACCACCACAACCACAGAAGCAACAACGACTACCACAACCACTACAGCAGCCGCTACTACAACTTCTGCAACAACCACGACACAGGTAACGAAGCCAGATTCGAACGCTCCGCAGATTAACATCAACAAGAGCGATGCAGATACTCAGAATAAGATTTTCGTAACACCGGAGCAGAAATATGCAGAAATTCCGTTGTATATGAAGAATGCAGTGGATACCAGCGGTTTGACATTTGCTTTTAAGTCAACCGATGAAGGTGCAGCAACCAAGGCTCTGTTGAATGCAAATGCAGATACTTATCAGAGCATTGATTCAGCTGCTGTATTTAATTCATTGGGAAATTGGAAAGAAGCTCCAACCACTTTGAGTTGGGGTATTGCAGCAGCTGGCAGTAACTATGCAAAGGCAAGCGATATTTCAGAAGATAATCCGTTCTTGACGCTGTATTACAACATTCCGGATGAAGAAACTGTAAAGAACATTGCAACCGATAACCAATTGGAACTGAAGCATATCAATAACGACAATGGTGAAGAGATTGCTTATTACGAATTCCCGTTGATATTTGATGTAGGACGAAAGAACAGCAAGGAAGGCGATGTTGTTTCTTGGGCTGGCTTGAATGATACACATGTTGAAAATGCACAGTACTATGGCAGCAGCATTTGTGTTCAGGTTAGCGACAATAGTCCGGCAATCAAAGTAAACAAAGGCGAAAAGCTGTTCGTAAACGCTGGTGAACAGAACGTAGATATTCCGCTCAATATGTACAATGCACAGGATACCGTTGGTATGACCCTTGCATTTAAGACCGATGAAGAAAATGCACCGATTAAGGAACTGTTGATTGACAACAAGGCTTTCATTGATTTCTATCCATTGGGTGCGTTTGAAAAACTGGGCACATGGCGAGGAAATGCAGACAAGTTTAGCTGGGGTATTCCAGCCACTGCTCCAAATGTTGCAAAAGCCAGCGATATTGCGGATGGAGAAGAATTCCTTTCTCTGTACTACAACATTCCGGATACCAGTAAAGTTGTTCGGATTGCTGAAAAGTACAACCTGCAGATTCAGCACGATGATGAACATGGCGATTACTATGAATTCCCGATGAACTTCGTTGGTAAGGATAAGCTGAACAGCAAGGACGGTTATCTTCTTGACTGGGTTGGCCCGAACGATTTCCGCATTCAGCCAAGTGCAACTTATGTGGGCGGTAAGATTTGTGTCGTTTTAAACGATGAAACCGATGCAAGAGTAGAAGTTTCCGGTGAAAAAACCACAGATGCAGATGGAAATACCACAAACTCTCGGAAGATTTTTGTAGAACCGGATCAGAAATATGCAGAAATTCCAGTAGAAGTATACAATGCAGAAGATACTTCTGGTATGTCACTGACCTTTGATACAAGCTGTGATGCTGCAGATCTGTTGAACGCTGGTGCATATCAGAACTTTGATTTTTCTGAAGCAATCAATGGCTTGGGCGTTGCAAGAGTAAACGAAAAGGAAATGCTTTGGGTAATTGCCGGTGCTGCTGGTGCAACAGTAAAGGCTGCTGATATGCCGGATGGTTCTGTTGTATTCACTGCATATTATGACATTCCAGATGTAGAAACAGTTAAGGCATTGGCATATGAAAATGGTGTGGAAATTCAGTACGATGATGAACATGGTGCTTACTATGCATTTCCGCTGAGCTTTGACCAGGATAAGAAGAACAACAAGGGCGGTAGTGCACTGGAATGGGTTGATGCAAATGATAGAGTCATTCATGCAGAATATGTAGATGGCTGGGTTTGCGTAAAGGTTCCGTTAGAAACCACTACCACGACAACCACCACAACTACAAC
>CABQIF010000045.1 GCA_902464115.1 uncultured Ruminococcus sp.
TTTTTTTGATTTTCCCTTATTTTTTTCCGTTCGGGCAGATTTTTGGCGGAAAGTGGGAGAAACCATACACTTTTTTTGTACAAACTGTAAAAATCAGAACAGAATGCTTGATTTTATCGAAACAAGGTGCTATACTAAAACACAGATATATTTTTTTGTATCCGTGTCCCGAAGGAGTTTGCCATGTATATCAGTCGTATTTTTCAAATCGCAGAACTTCCGTTTCTGCTCATCGGACTGTTTCCCCGAGTCATTGGCTTCGGGGCATGTGGCATGGCTGCAAACAAATCGGTATCAGCGGATTGACAAAGCAAACAAGAGACATTCTTTTTATCTGGAATTGCTTTTTCACAATGCCTCCGGTGCGTTTGCTGCCGAAGGCTTTTTTTAAAAACCGCTGCCGGCAAATGGCGGTTTCGGAAAAGGGCAGCAAACGAATCTCACAAGAAGAAATCAAAAAGGTGGAAACTATGAAATTAAACGGTGCACAAATTGTCATTGAAACACTGATTGAACAAGGTACGACAACCGTTTTCGGTTATCCGGGCGGTCAGGTCATCAACATCTATGATGCTCTGTACCTTGCAAGCGATCGCATTCATCATATTATTACCGCACATGAACAAGGTGCTTCCCACGCAGCAGACGGCTACGCCAGAGCAACCGGAAAAGTTGGCGTTGTCATCGCAACTTCCGGCCCGGGTGCAACCAATCTGGTCACTGGTATCGCAACGGCTTATCTGGACTCCGTTCCGCTGGTTGCCATCACCGGCAACGTTCCGAACTCTCTGATTGGACGAGACAGCTTCCAGGAAGTTGATATTACCGGTGTTACCATGCCGATTACCAAGCACAACTTCTTTGTTAAGAAGATTGAAGACCTTGCCCCGACCATTCGGGAGGCATTCCGCATCGCAAAGTCCGGTCGTCCTGGTCCTGTCCTCGTAGACATTCCGAAGGATGTTCAGACAGCTTTGTATGAATACAATGTAGAACCGGTTGTAGAAAAGGCACCTGTTCCGGAAGTAGACCCTGAACTGTTGAAGCAGGCAGCAGAATTGATTGCTGCTGCAAAGAAACCGTACATCTACATCGGCGGCGGTGCAATTACCGACAACGCTGGCGAAGAAATTATCGCACTGGCAGATAAGATGGATGCACCGATTGGCTGCACCATGATGGGCATTTCCGCTGTTCCGACCGACCATCCTCGGTATCTGGGCATGGAAGGGATGCACGGTCATTATGCATCTTCGATCGCACAGAATGAAGCAGACTTGATTCTGACTGCTGGCTGCCGGTTCAGCGACAGAGGTACTGGCAACACTGCCAAGTATGCAAAGCATGCAAAAATCATTCACATTGATATTGATGCATCCGAATTGAACAAGAATATTTCCGTAGAACTGGGCATTGCTGGTTCGATGAAGAAGATTCTCTCGGATTTGATTGCAATGATTCCGCAGCAGCAGCATCCGGAATGGGATGCCCGCATTCAGGAATTGGTTGCAACCACAAAGGAACTCGAAACACAGAAAGACGATGAACTGACACCGTTCACTGCATTGGATGCCGTTGCAGAAGCTGCAAAGAATGCAAATGAAGATGTCATCGTTGCCACAGACGTTGGTCAGCATCAGATGTGGACAGCACAGCGTTACCCGTTCTCGAAGCCGAGAACCTTTATTTCCAGCGGCGGTCTGGGTACAATGGGCTTTGGTCTGGGTGCTGCAATCGGTGCAGCAACTGGCACTGGCAAGAAGACCGTTCTGGTTACCGGTGACGGCAGCTTCGGCATGAACCTGAACGAACTGGCAACCGCTGTTTCCAATCAGACTCCAGTTGTCGTATTCATCATGAACAACGGCGTTTTGGGTATGGTTCGGCAGTGGCAGACCCTCTTCTTCGATAAACATTACTCCAATACAACACTGGAACGCAAGACCGACTTCGTGAAGCTCGCAGAAGCATTTGGTCTGCCGGGATTCCGTGCCGCTTCCCTGCCGGAACTCAAGGAAGTTCTGAAACAGGCTTTCGCTGTACAGGGGCCGGTTCTGGTGGATTGTGCCATCGACTGTGATGCATTCGTTCTCCCGATGCTGCCGCCGGGTGGTGCGGTAGAAGACATCATCACCGATGTATCAGCCCTGTAAGGAGGAAAAAACAATGGAACGGTTTATTATTTCGATTTTGGTTGCAAACCATTCCGGTGTACTGTCCCGTGTTTCGGGGATGTTCACTCGGCGTGGATTCAATATTGATACGCTCACCGTTGGCGAAACGGAATCTCCGGAATTCTCCCGGATCACCATTTCGATGCACGACGACGAAGCAATCTGTAATCAGATTGTCAAGCAGTTGGAAAAAATGTACGATGTCAAGAAAGTACAGGTTATGCAGCGGGATGAAACCGTTGCAAGAGAACTGCTGCTTATCAAGATCAAAAACAACGCTGCGGAACGGCAGGACATCATGTCGGTTGTCGATGTCTTCCGTGCAAAAATCACGGACTATTCTCCGGAAGCTCTGGTCATTGAGATCCGTGGTGTTTCCACAAAAATCAATGCTTTTATTGAGCTGCTCGAACCATACGGCATCCTGGAAATGTGCCGGACGGGTCTGGTTGCTCTTGAAAGAGGCGGCAATTGCCTGAAAAACGCATAACCGCCGATATATTATCCGATATTTTTTATAAAGGAGTCTTTACGATGAAACAAACAGCAAGAGTTTTTTATCAGGAAGATTGTGATCTGTCTTTACTGTATGGCAAGACCATTGCAGTCATCGGCTACGGCAGCCAGGGTCATGCACATGCCCTGAATGCAAAGGAATCACTCGGTGACAAGGCAAGAGTCATCATTGGTCTGTACGAAGGCAGCAAGTCCTGGGCAAAGGCTGAAAAGCAGGGCTTTGAAGTATTTACAACCGCAGAAGCTGCAAAGCAGGCAGACATCATCATGATCCTGATCAACGATGAAAAGCAGGCTGCTATGTATAAGAAGGATATCGAACCGAACCTGAAGGCTGGCGATATGCTGATGTTCGCTCACGGTTTCAACATTCACTTCGGCTGCATCAAGCCGCCGGCTGACATTGATGTTACCATGATCGCTCCGAAGGCACCGGGTCACACCGTTCGTTCGGAATATCAGGCTGGCAAGGGTACTCCGTGCCTGGTTGCTGTAGAACAGGATGCAACTGGCAAGGCTATGGATCTGGCTCTGGCTTATGGTCTGGCAATCGGCGGTGCAAGAGCTGGTATTCTGGAAACCACTTTCCGGACAGAAACCGAAACCGACTTGTTCGGTGAACAGGCTGTTCTCTGCGGCGGTGTTTGTGCTCTGATGCAGGCTGGTTTTGAAACCCTGTGCGAAGCTGGTTACGACCCGAGAAACGCTTACTTTGAATGCATTCACGAAATGAAGCTGATCGTTGACCTGATCTATCAGAGCGGTTTTGCTGGTATGCGTTACTCCATCTCCAACACTGCTGAATACGGCGACTACATCACTGGTCCGAAGATCATCACGGAAGATACCAAGAAGGCTATGAAGCAGATCCTGAAGGACATCCAGGATGGCTCTTTCGCAAAGGAATTCCTGCTGGATATGTCGGATGCTGGTGCACAGGTTCACTTCAAGGCTATGCGGAAGCTGGCTTCTGAACATCCGTCTGAAAAGGTCGGCGAAGAAATCCGGAAGCTGTACAGCTGGAACGGCGAAGACAAACTGATCAACAACTAAGAGAAGCAAGCAACCTATCCCCTTATTGGAACGGGACAGCGTAGCGTAGAATCTTTTTAAGCTGCTTTCCTGATGGTTCAATCGGGAAAGCAGTTTTTTTCTCCAACCCCCTCTGAACGGTTCGGAGAAACACCTATTTGAATTTGGATAAGAGGTAATCAAAATGGCAGGTAATTTTTATTGTGACGGTGTGGGAAAAGCCCCACAGCGTTCCCTTTTCCATGCACTCGGCATGACCAAAGAAGAAATGGAACGGCCGCTGGTCGGAATCGTTTCCTCTTATAACGAAATCGTTCCGGGTCATATGAACATCGATAAAATCGTAGAAGCTGTCAAAACCGGCGTTTCCATGGCTGGCGGTACTCCCGTTGTATTTCCGGCAATCGCAGTTTGTGACGGCATTGCCATGGGTCACGTTGGCATGAAATATTCTCTGGTCACCAGAGATTTGATTGCCGATTCTACCGAATGTATGGCTCTGGCTCATCACTTCGATGCACTGGTTATGATCCCGAACTGCGACAAGAACGTACCGGGCTTGCTGATGGCAGCTGCTCGTGTCAACGTTCCGACCGTATTTGTCAGCGGTGGCCCGATGTTGGCTGGTCACGTCAAGGGCAAGAAAACCAGTCTTTCCAGCATGTTTGAAGCAGTTGGCTCTTATGACGCTGGCAAGTTCACCCTCGAAGACGTGGAAGAATTTGAAAACAACGCTTGTCCAACTTGCGGTTCTTGCTCCGGTATGTATACCGCAAACTCCATGAACTGTCTGACCGAAGTTCTGGGTATGGGCTTAAAGGGCAATGGTACAATTCCAGCAGTTTATTCCGAACGGCTCATTCTGGCAAAGAAGGCTGGTATGGCAGTTATGGACTTGTACCGGAAAAACATTCGTCCACGGGACATCATGACTGCTGAAGCATTTGAAAACGCTCTGACAGCAGATATGGCCCTGGGCTGCTCTACCAACAGTATGCTGCACATTCCGGCAATCGCAAATGAATGCGGTATCTCCATCAATCTGGATATGGCAAATGCCATCAGTGCAAAGACACCGAACTTATGTCATCTTGCTCCGGCTGGTCATGCTTACATGGAAGACCTCAACGCAGCTGGCGGCGTTTATGCAGTTCTGAACGAACTGGCAAAGAAGAACCTCATCCACACCGACACCATGACCGTTACTGGTAAGACACTGGGCGAAAATATTCAGGGCTGCATCAACAAGAATCCGGATATCATCCGTCCGATCGACAACCCGTATAGCCCGACTGGCGGTATTGCTGTCCTCAAGGGCAACCTTGCTCCAGACCGCTGCGTTGTAAAGCGGAGTGCCGTTGCACCGGAAATGATGCAGCACAGAGGCCCGGCAAAGGTATTCAACAGCGAAGAAGAAGCCATTGCGGTGATCCGCAGCGGCGGTATCCAGAAGGGCGATGTTGTGGTGATCCGGTATGAAGGCCCTGCTGGCGGCCCTGGTATGCGGGAAATGCTCTCCCCGACTTCTGCTATTGCCGGTATGGGACTGGATAAGGACGTTGCCCTCATCACAGACGGCAGATTCTCCGGTGCAACCCGTGGGGCTGCTATCGGTCACGTTTCTCCGGAAGCTGTCAGCGGCGGTAACATCGCTTATGTACAGGATGGCGATATGATTTCCATCGACATCCCGAACTATACCATTACGCTGGAAGTTTCAGACGAAGAACTGGAAAAGCGGAAGCAGACCATGCCGATTCTGAAGAAAGACCATCTGACTGGCTATCTGAAACGGTATGCAAAGCTGGTTTCTTCTGCGGATAAGGGAGCAATCATCAACCGATGAACCTTTTCAAAAAATCCGATGAGCCTGTTTTCTCTAAAAATTTAGAACAAATCGATTCCATACAGTCCTCACAGAAGCCATCATCCAAAAAGCCCTTGCTCATTGCCGTCGTCATCACTGTCATTTGTCTGTTGCTGGTCGCCGGAAGTCTGACGGCTCTTTTCTGGCTGCATCATACAAATACAACCAGCGAATCCAGTCAAACAACGGTTCTCTCTACTACAACGGAAAGCAAGGCATCCCGTTCCGACATTCCGGAATCGGCTCTCGTCAATCCGCAAAATGGACATTCCTATCTTGTCTATCCCGATTCTTTGAATTGGGTTGATGCAAAGGTGTTCTGTCAATCGCTTGGCGGACATCTGGTCACCATTTCTGATGAACAGGAACAGGAATTTGTCGAACAGCTTGCACAAACCTGTTCGGAACGCACAAATTTCTGGCTTGGCGGTTACTACGACCGAAATCGGGACATCTGGAAATGGGTCGATGGAACGCCATTCACCTATACAAACTGGGATTCCTGGGACAATGGCGGAATCGAACTCAGCCAGCCGGACAACCACACCGGAAATGAATGGTATATTCGTTTTGGAAAGTCCGATCAAACCTATGAAACTTGGGTCGAACATGCTGGACGCTGGAATGATATTGCAAACAGAGCTGGCGATGCGGATGACGATGTTCCGCTAAATTCATTTGGTTTTATCTGCGAATGGGATTCAACCAACAATAACTAATCACCTGAGAACACAAGGTTCTCTACTTTAAAAAATAAAGGAGGAGTTTTCCCTATGGGTATGACCATGACACAAAAAATCCTTGCTGCTCACGCTGGCTTGGATCATGTAGAAGCTGGTCAACTGATTCTGGTCAACTTGGATCGGGTGCTCGGTAACGATATCACCTCTCCGGTTGCCATCCGGGAATTCAACAAACTCGGTACGGATCACGTTTTCGACAAGGACAAAGTTACCATGGTAATGGATCACTTTGCCCCAAATAAAGATATTAAGGCTGCAACTCAGTGCAAAATGTGCCGGGATTTCTGCAACGAAAAGGAAGTTACCCACTTCTATGACGTTGGTCAGATGGGCATTGAACACGCTCTGCTGCCGGAAAAAGGACTGGTTGTTTCCGGTGACGTTGTCATCGGTGCAGACTCCCACACCTGTACCTATGGTGCACTGGGTGCATTTTCCACTGGTGTTGGTTCAACCGATATGGCGTGTGGCATGGCAATCGGTAAGGCTTGGTTTAAAGTACCGTCTGCTATCCAGTTTGAATTGAAGGGCAAGCTGAACCCGTATATCTCCGGTAAGGATGTCATCCTGCACATCATCGGTATGATTGGCGTAGACGGTGCTCTGTACAAGTCTATGGAATTTGTCGGCGAAGGCGTTGCTAGCCTGTCCATGAGCGACCGGCTGACCATGACCAACATGGCAATTGAAGCTGGTGCAAAGAATGGTATCTTTGCAGTGGACGACCAGACCTTGGCTTATGTTGCGGAACACAGCGACCGGAAACCAGTTGTCTACACCGCAGACGAAGACGCTGTTTATGAAAAGAAGTATGTCATCGACCTGTCTGAAATCAAGTCTACTGTTGCATTCCCACACCTGCCGGGCAACACCAGAACCATTGATGAAGTGGGCGATGTGAAGATTGACCAGGTTGTCATTGGCTCTTGCACCAACGGCTTCTATCGGGATATGGAAGAAGCTGCTTCCATTCTCAAGGGCAAAAAAGTTGCCAAGAATGTACGTGCCATCATCATTCCGGCAACCCAGTCCATCTACCTCAAGGCAATGGAAAACGGCTTGCTGAAAACCTTTATTGAAGCTGGCTGCGTTGTTTCTACGCCGACTTGCGGGCCTTGCCTCGGCGGTCATATGGGCATCCTTGCAGCAGGCGAACGGGCAGTTTCCACCACAAACCGGAACTTTGTCGGCAGAATGGGACACCCGACTTCTGAAGTTTATCTGGCAAGCCCAGCTGTTGCAGCTGCCAGTGCCATCACCGGCAGAATCACAGACCCGAAGGAGGTTTTGGCAAAATGAAATTTCAAGGAACTGTCATCAAGTACGGCGACAATGTTGACACCGATGTCATCATTCCGGCAAGATACCTGAACACCATCGACAAAAAGGAACTCGCTTCCCACTGCATGGAAGACCTCGATACCACCTTTACCCAGCGGGTAAAGCCGGGCGATATTATGGTTGCCGGCGAAAACTTCGGCTGCGGTTCTTCCAGAGAACACGCTCCGATTGCCATCAAGGAAAGCGGCATCTCTCTGGTCATTGCAAAGAGCTTTGCCCGGATTTTCTACCGCAACTCCATCAATATTGGTCTTGCGATTGTGGAATGTCCGGAAGCAGCAGAAGCCATTGAAGAAGGACATACAGTAGAAGCAGATCTGGACAACGGCATTCTGTTGGATCAGACCACCGGAAAATCGTTCCACACTGCCCCATTCCCGCCATTCATTCAGACCATCATCACCAACGGCGGACTGATTGCATCCATCAAGAAGGGTGCTGTCAAGTAAGCAATTGCAATCGGAACATTCGGAAAGGATGACAAATTATGATTGGAGCAATCATTGGCGATATTGTCGGTTCTCGGTTTGAATGGAACAACTACCGAAAGAAAGATTTCACCCTGTTCACAGAGGATTGTTTTGCAACGGATGACAGTATCATGTCCCTTGCGATTGCTGGGGCAGTGCTGCAACATCAAACCGAAGCGGTTGATTTATCAAAAGCAGCGGTATGCTGGATGCAAAAAGTCGGCAGACCTTACCCCCATTGCGGATTCGGCGGAAACTTTTATCACTGGATTTACAGTGACGACCCCAAGCCCTACAACAGTTTCGGCAACGGGGCAGCCATGCGAGTCAGTGCCTGCGGACTATCTGCCAAGACACTGGAAGCAGCATTGCAGATGAGTACGGCTGTAACCGCTGTGACGCACAATCATCCTGAGGGCATAAAGGGTGCAAATGCAACAACAGCTGCCATCTTTCTGGCGAAAAGCGGTGCTTCCAAGGATGCCATCCGCAGCCATATCGTAGAGCATTATTATCCGCTTTCTTTCACCATTGATGCCATTCGTCCAGATTATGTTTTCAACGAAACCTGTCAGGACACCGTTCCGCAGGCAATCGAAGCCTTTTTAGAATCTGAATCCTTTGAAGATGCCATTCGCACAGCGATTTCTGTCGGTGGGGACAGCGATACCCTCGCTGCCATTACGGGCAGCATTGCAGAAGCATATTACGGCGTTCCAAAGGATTTATATGACACGGCAATTACCTATCTGGACGAACCGCTGAAACAAATTCTATTCGCATTTGAATCTGTTTTTGGCTCAAATCTCCAAGCGGAATGAATCTTTTTCCATGTTTGAATGCGATTTCAAAAAACCGATGCAGAAAACAGAAATCTGCATCGGCTTTTTTGTAGAAACGACAGAATTTTTGCAAAAACCTTGTAATTCCCACCAATATGATGTATAATAAAGAGGTATATAGAGAATTTGTCGGCAAATCACCGACTCTCTCTGAAAATTTCAATCAAAAGGAGTCCTTCCCATGAATTATAATATTGCATTACTCAAGGGCGATGGCATTGGCCCGGAAATCGTAGATAGTGCTGTTGCTGTTTTGCAGAAAATCGGTGAAAAGTTTCACCATACCTTTACTTGCACCCCATATTTGATTGGCGGCTGTGCAATCGATGCAACTGGCGTTCCGCTGCCAAAGGAAACCGTAGACGGCTGTCTGGCAAGCGACAGCGTGCTGCTCGGTGCGGTTGGCGGTGCAGTTGGTCATTCCAAGTGGGATGCCATGCCGCCGCATCTGCGTCCGGAAAAGGCTCTGCTCGGCATTCGGGAGGCTCTGGGTCTGTTTACCAACCTGCGTCCGGCAAAACTCTATCCGGCTCTGAAGGGTGACTGCCCATTGCGGGAAGATATCGTTGCCAAGGGCTTTGATATTATGATGGTTCGGGAATTGACTGGTGGTATCTACTTCGGCGAACGGGGCAGAAGAACTGGCAAGTATGGCGAAGAAGCTTATGATACCGAATGCTATAGCCGCATGGAAATTGAACGGATTGCAAAGGTTGCCTTTGAAACCGCACAGAAGCGGAACAAGAATGTCATCTCCATCGACAAGGCAAACGTACTGGAAAGCTCCCGTCTGTGGAGAGAAGTGGTGCACGAAGTTGCAAAGGATTATCCGGATGTAACTTGCACCGATATGCTCGTAGACAATGCAGCAATGCAGCTGGTTAAGAACCCAAGACAGTTTGACGTTGTTGTTACTTCTAATATGTTCGGCGACATCCTGTCGGATGAAGCTTCTCAGATTACCGGTTCGATCGGCATGCTGCCGTCTGCTTCTCTGGGCAGCACGAAGCGTGGTCTGTATGAACCAATTCACGGCTCTGCTCCGGACATCGCTGGACAGAACAAGGCAAACCCAATTGCCACCATTCTTTCTGCTGCAATGATGCTGCGGTATTCGTTCGGTCTGATGGATGAAGCAAAGGCAATTGAAGATGCCGTTGACAAGTACTTAGAAGCTGGCTATCGGACTGCTGACCTTGCAAAGGAAGGCGTTACGCCGCTGACCTGCACGGAATGCACTGCAAAAATCATCGAACTGCTTTAATTTTTCCCTGCTGATTGTTCGGCATCATTCGCAATAACGAAAAGAGGATGAACCTTTATGACCTTAAAAGAAGAATTAGGATATGGACTGGATGCCCTTGTATTATTTCGGGGTTTACAGCAAAATCCAGTCATTCACGCATTGATGGAATTTTGTCACGCAGATTCCAGCGACCTATCAAACCAAATTCGGACGTACAGTTCCATTGTGGCTGCTCTGTATCCGGCAACCGATAATCTCACGGATTACGTGGAAAAAATCGTACTGGAAGAAGAAACGGTTTATGTACAGCGAATCGGTGCAGGCGAAGCGGTTTCCGATGCCATGAAAAAGTGTCTGGAAACCGAACTGCACCTGCTCCAGAAAATCGCTATGCTGACTTCCTCCCAGTTGCAGGCAGAAATGCCGTATTTCCCAGACTTGCCAACCTGGAACAACCGGAAAATCGACCTGGCTGCCGCTTATCACAAGCGTGTTGCAGACATCGGCAAGCATGGCTATGGCGTATACGCCCAGTATCACATGTTTACACTGGACGAAACCGGCGACATCATTCCGATCTGTTATCCAGACCCGATTGACTTAGACCACATGGTCGGCTACGAACGAGAACGGAATATTGTCATCGACAACACCAAAGCCCTGCTGAACGGCAAATATGCTGCAAATGTACTGCTTGCCGGCGACGCTGGTACAGGAAAATCTGCAACCGTCAAGGCAATTGCCAACGCCTATCGGGAAGAAGGTCTGCGTCTGATTGAACTGCCCAAAGACCAGCTGCGGATTATCCCTCGCATTATGGAACATCTCTGCCGGAATCCGCTGAAATTCATCCTCTTTATTGACGACCTGACATTCTCGGAAAATGACCCGAACTTCGGTACGCTCAAGGCAACTTTAGAGGGCAGCATTGCTGCTCGTATGAAAAATACGGTCATCTATGCCACCAGTAACCGCCGTCATCTGGTCAAGGAAACCTTTGACGATGGTTCGGACAAGCACCAGAATGACACCGTTCAGGAACGCATTTCCCTTTCAGAACGGTTCGGCATTACCGTTACCTATACCAGACCGCAGAAAGAACTGTATCTGGAAATCGTCCACAGCCTGGCGGAACAGGCTGGCTTACACATGGATGCATCGCAGCTGGACGCAGAAGCCGAACAATTCGCACTCGGAAAATGTGGAAGAAGTGCCCGTGCTGCAAGACAATTTATTGATACGCTGTTGACCAAAGAGCCAACAGTGACGGAAGGAGCAGAGTCATCATGCTGACACTGGATAAAATTTATAAGGCAAGTCATGTGCTGCGGAGCGTTATCCGTAAAACAGACTTGATTCATGCACCGCTAGTCAATCCGGACAGCGAAATCTATCTGAAAACCGAAAACCTGCAAATTACTGGTTCTTTCAAAGTGCGTGGGGCATATTACATGATGTCGCAGCTGACGGAAGAAGAAAAGGCAAGAGGTGTAATCGCCTGCTCTGCCGGCAACCATGCACAGGGCGTTGCACTGGCTGCCGCAAAGAATCATATCCAGTCCCTGATCTGTCTGCCGGACGGTGCACCGATTTCCAAAGTACAGGCAACCAAGAGCTATGGTGCAGAAGTCTGCATGGTCAACGGTGTTTATGATGATGCCTACAAGAAAGCACTCGAACTGAAAGAAGAAAAGAATTATACATTTGTACACCCGTTCGATAATGAAGATGTCATTGCCGGACAGGGTACGATCGGTCTGGAAATTTTAGAACAGATGCCAGATGTGGAAGCCGTCATTGTTCCGATCGGCGGCGGCGGTCTGATTTCCGGCGTTGCATTCGCTATCAAGAACCTCAATCCAAACATCAAGGTTTATGGGGTTCAGGCAAGCGGTGCACCGAGCATGCGGAACTCCATTCGGGATGGCAAAATTGAATGTCTCGACCACGTTTCCACCATTGCAGACGGCATTGCTGTGAAAGAACCAGGCGAACATACCTTCCAGTATGTCAGCCAGTATGTGGATGAAATCGTAACCGTTACAGACGATGAAATCTCTGCTGCAATTCTGGCTCTGATTGAACGCCAGAAGCTGATTGCAGAAGGGGCTGGGGCTGCTTCCGTTGCTGCTGCCATGTTCAACAAAGTGCCGATTCAGGGCAAAAAGACCGTTTGTCTGGTATCCGGCGGTAATATTGATGTAACGATTCTGTCCCGTGTCATCAAGCGTGGCTTGCTGATGTCCGGCAGAACCAGCATGCTGAACATTGAACTGCTCGACAAGCCGGGTCAACTGAAGCTGGTTTCGGAAATCATTGCAGACATGGGCGGCAATGTCATCTCCATTCACCATGAACGTGCCAACGAGGGCAGCGATGTCAACGGCTGCTTCCTGCGAATCACCATGGAAACGAGAGATTACAACCACATTCAGGAAATCCGTGATGCCCTTACAAAGGCTGGTTTAAAGCTGGTAGACTAATATCTACTGTCTTGCCAAAATTTTGATTTTTCCAACGAAAGGATGTTTTTTATGGAAACGATTTACACCAAAACTGCACCAGATGCCATCGGCCCATATTCTCAGGCTGTTAAGATTGGCAACACCCTCTATTCCTCTGGTCAGATTGCCATCAATCCGGCAACTGGCAAGGTAGAAGCAACCGACATTGAGGGACAGTCCCGTCAGGTCATGCAGAACCTTGCAGAAGTTCTGAAAGCAGCTGGTGCAAGCTTTGACAATGTTGTCAAGACAACCTGCTTTTTGAAAGACGTTGCAAAGGACTTTGCTGCATTCAATGCCATCTATGCAGAAGCAATGGGCGATAACAAGCCTGCAAGAAGCTGTGTCGGCGTTGCAGAACTGCCGAAGGGCGTTCTCGTAGAAGTAGAAGTGATTGCCGTTCTGGACTAAACCATCCAAACAAAAAGTAATTGATGATAATGCAAAGCACCCATCCGATGTTTGTACCGGATGGGTGCTTTTTTATAGATAAAATATAAGATTCTCAGATTTCTACAGTCTGTTCCAAATAGGTTTCATCTCCAAACAAGCTGGTAATTTGAATGTCTACGGGTGTTCCCGGTTCAGCATGATACCCGACTTTTAATGTGTAGGTTGTTCCCGGCTGAATGTCCGTCAACTGCATCTGGGAATTGACATCATCACAGCCAATGACGCTGCTGTCACATTCAATCCCGTTCTGAAATACCTTATCCCGACAAGCAAATGTGAAAGAGGTGGTTTCATCGGAATTGTTGGTGAAATTGTATTCCACTACCAAAATAGATTTTCCCTCATAATCCGTACTCATCGCAGTACTTACAACTTCAAATGCAAATTTTGCATCCGATGCCGGCTTTTCTGTTTGTGCTTGTGTTTCTGCCTGTGCTTCTGTTTCTCCCTGCGTTTCTGCTTCTGCAACGGCTGTAGTTGCTTCGGAAACAGTACTGCTGCTTTCTCCACTATCTCCACATCCGGAAATACAGAATCCGCAAGCAATTGCCAGAATTCCGGCTGCAATTCGATTCTTTTTCATCATACATACTCCTTTTTTCATTTTCCATGACGAAAGTGTGTTCTTCCTTTTCTATTATAGGACAAATAGTCCTATAATGCAATTCGCAGATTTCACAAAGTTGCTCTGTATAAATTAGGACTATTTGTCCAATATTACAATTGAACGATTTTCACCCCCCTATAATAAAAAAGGGTGATTGTTATGCAACTGCGAATCCGTGATTTGCGGGAAGACCACGACCTGACACAAAAACAGATTGCTGCCTATCTGATGTGCGACCAATCTCTCTATTCCAAATACGAACGCATGGAACGAGAACTGCCGCTACATCTTGCAATCCAATTAGCACACTTTTATCACGTCAGTCTGGATTATCTGGTTGGAATGACCAACGAAAAGCAGCCGTATCCCGCAAAAAAATAACGCTGCTTTTCCAAAGAAACCGTTTTGTCTTCGGGCAAGACGGTTTTTTGTTTGCTTGTGATTTCAATTTCTACTTGCAACAGGTTCTCAAATATGGTATACTAAAACCGTACTTCACAGAAAGGAAGAAATCAACATGAGCAAAAAAATCGGAATCATTGGTGCAATGCCTTCAGAATTGGTGGACATTCGGGCTGCACTGCCAAACTCCAACATCATCCGGAAATCCGGCTTTGACTACTATGTCAACCAGCTGGAAAACGGAACAGAAGTCATTCACGTTTGCAGCGGTATCGCAAAAGTCAACGCCGCTGTCTGCACACAAGCCCTCATTGACAACTTCCAGCCGGATGCAATCATTAACGCTGGGATTGCCGGCGGTATGCACAGAGATGTCAAGGTGTGTGACATTGTCATTTCAGACGCTGTTCTGCCGCATGATTTGGATTTGCATTTCCTGAAAGACTATCCGCCATACTGCGGCATTTTCTCCGCAGACAAACACCTGATGGAAGTCGCTGCAAAAACTTGCGACCAGCTGAGTATGCAGCATCATTTCGGAAGCATCGTTTCCGGCGAAGCATTTATTTCCGACAACGCTGTCAAGCAGGAGATTCAGGAACGCCTGCATCCAATGGCAGTCGATATGGAAAGTGCTGCGGTCGGACATTGCTGCTACCTGAACGAAATGCCATTCGTTAGCATTCGCTGCATTTCCGACAATGCCGACGATGAAGGGGCA
>CABQIF010000046.1 GCA_902464115.1 uncultured Ruminococcus sp.
TCTGACAAAACAATACTGTATGTGAAAAGATATATCCAAATTTTCAGGAAAGCTTTTATGAAAAATAGCCAAAACCACACACAAATTTTCAGTGTTTTTGTAGATTGACAAATCCTCCTGAAAAGTTGTATATTTAAATTAAATGGTTCACAGCCAAACTCAGATTACTGGGGGCTGTATATGAGGAGGATCTATCTTGAAACACACATTTTCATTCAAAAAGGGCATGGCAGCTGCTCTGGTTGCCGCTGTCACAGCGGTTGCCTCGCTTCCATCCCAGATGCTGGGATTTGCAGCAGATGCTGTTCCGGCAGCCGATGCCACATGGGAGGAAAACCTTTCGCTGCTGGCTTCCAGCAGTGTTTCCATCACCAAATCCATGGGGTATTTTGAAGGAGCTTATGCAGAATGGCAACCCGTCAGCGGTGCAACCGGTTACAATGTTTATTGTGACGGCGTACAGCTGGACAGCATGCTGATCCGGCAGTACAAAGACGGTCATTTCCGTGCGGACGCCTTGGGTCTGAAAGCTGGCAGCCACACCCTGAAAATCGTTCCGGTCAAGGGAACAAGTGAATTGTCCGGTGCAGCAGAAGCGACTGTTTCCGTAGAAGCCAATGACAGAAGCGGTTTTGGCTTTGTAGAAGGCACTTCTTCCGGTGCATACAACGAAGACGGCACACTGCGTGCGGATGCCGTTGTTGTCTATGTCACGAATGAAAATAAAGATACGGTTACTGCAAGCCTGAACGCACAGGGCGAGGGCAATGTCACTGTAACTGGTGTACAGAAAATCATCAATGCCTATAAAAAAGGCAAGGAAACCCGTCCGCTCTGCCTGCGAATCATCGGCAACATCACTGACCCGACTGATTTGACGAAGGGTGATTTGTATGTGGACACCGCAAAGGCTGGCATGACCATTGAAGGCGTCGGCAACGATGCCGTTTTAAATGGCTTTGGTCTGGTTATGAAGAACTGCTCGAATGTTGAAGTTCGGAATCTGGGCTTCATGAACTGCAACAGCTCTGAAGGTGATGACTGCGGTTTGCAGCAGGACAACGACCATATCTGGGTACATAACTGCGATTTCTTCTATGGCGATGCCGGTTCCGATGCCGACCAGGCAAAGGGTGACGGTGCATTGGATACCAAAAGATCTACTTATGTTACCCACTCTTACAACCACTTCTGGGATAACGGCAAGTGCAACCTGCAAGGCATGAAGAACGAAACTGAAAGCAATTACATCACCTACCACCACAACTGGTATGACCATTCTGACTCCCGTCACCCTCGGATTCGTACCTGCTCCGTACACAGCTATAACAACTACTTTGACGGAAATGCAAAGTATGGTGTTGGCGTTACCATGGGTGCTTCTGCATTCGTAGAAAACAACTACTTCCGGAACTGCAAAAATCCAATGATGAGTTCTGGACAGGGTACGGATACATTGGGTGAAAAAGGCACATTCTCCGGCGAACCCGGCGGTATCATCAAGGCTTATAACAATGTCATTGTTGGTGCTTCCAGCTATATTCCATATGCTGAAAACAACACCAGCTTTGATGCTTATGAAGTTTCTTCTCCTTCGGAAACCATTCCGAGCAGTGTTACAGCTCTTTCCGGTGGTTCGACTTATAACAACTTCGATACCGATAGCAGCATTATGTACAGCTACACAGCTGACGCTCCGGAAGATGTTCCGAGCATTGTAACGGCACACGCTGGCCGTGTGGACGGCGGCGACTTCCAGTGGCAGTTTGACAACTCTGTCGATGATGAAAGCTATGCAGTCAATCAGGAATTGAAAAATGCTCTGGTTGCTTACACTTCTTCCATTGCCCACATCGGCAGCGGATTCAGTGACAGCGGAAATACACCGCAGGTTACAGAAACCAAACCTGCTGCCACCACAACTTCTACAACTACAACCACCATTACCACCACAAAGAGCGGCGTTGCAACCACTGTTCCAGCTGGCACAACAACAAAACCGACACCGGTTACAGGTGCTCTGTACTGTGCCCCGAATGCAAAGGGTGTTGGTACGATGGATGACCCGATGGACATCTACGAAGCGATTCAGAAGGTTTCCGCTGGTCAGACCATTTACCTGCTCGATGGTACTTATGAACTGAGCGAAATGATTGTCATCGACAGCAACAACAATGGTACTGAAAATGCATATAAAACCATTTCTGCTTATCCGGGTGCAACTGTAAAGCTGGACTTCAGCGGACAGGGTGCAGCAGACGGATCAAAACGTGGCGTGGTACTGGATGGCGATTACTGGAAATTCTATGGCTTTGAAATCACCAAGGCTGCGGATAATGGTATGCTGCTTGCCGGCAGTCACAACCGCATTGAAAACATGGTCTTCAATGATAATCAGGACACCGGCTTACAGATTTCTCGTTATAACACCAGTGCTGCAACCATTGCAGATTGGCCAAGCTATAACCTGATTTTGAATTGTACCTCTAAGAATAACTGCGACAATGCCACCATGGAAAATGCAGATGGTTTTGCTGCAAAGCTGACCTGCGGCGAAGGCAATGTATTTGATGGCTGTATGGCATACAACAACAGCGATGATGGCTGGGATCTGTTTGCAAAATCGGCAACCGGCCCGATCGGCGTTGTAACCATTCAGAACTGCGTTGCATTCCGGAACGGCTTTACCGAATTCGGGGAAGGCTATGGCAACTGCGATGGTAACGGTTTCAAACTGGGTGGCAGCGGCGTTGGCTCTGCTCACATCGTTGAAAACTGCCTGTCCTTTGAGAACCTGCACTGCGGTTTCACGGACAACAACAACCCGAAACTCGGCACGTTAATCAACTGCACTGCCATCAACAACAACGGCGAAGGTACGGGCAAGCCGAACTTCTCCTGCTATCGTTGTACCGACCCGGGCTGCGATTTCGACAACCTGATGTCTTATTATGACGCTTCTATCTTCCTGTCAGATGCAAAGCTGAAAGGCGGTGCATCGAATGATAAGTACGTTGGTACTTACAACAATGGTGTTTATTACAACAGCGGTTATTATCTGGTTGAGTCCGATACCGCAATCACCAACGGGGCAAAGATCGGCACGAAGTTTGCAGGCCCAACTGCTTCCGACTTCATCGCATTGACGAAAGCTCCGGAACAGGGAACGGATTTCCACAAGGTTTGGAGAAATGCAGATGGCTCTTTGAATCTGGGCGGTCTGTATGAAACAAAGACCGATGGCAAGTATGGAACGATGGGCTATCACCTCAGCAATAGCGATACGCCAATCGTTACAACCACAACCACCTCCGGACAGAATCCAACCACAACTACCACGACAACAACTGTAAAGCCGACTACTACAACCAGTGGCAAACAGAGCGAAACACCAACTCCAGCTGGTGCACAGATTCATGACTTTACCGCAAACGGCAAGAACAGCAGCTTCTACACCATCACTGGTAATCTGGCAACCAACAAAGGAACTGTTTCTTACAACGGTTTGACCTTGACCCAGAGCCTGAAAATGGAATCTGCAACTTCTATCGGATTCATCAACACTGCAAACGGTGACTTGACCCTCGTATTTGTCGAACCGAATGCAACCGTTAAGGTAGACGGTACAAAGTATACTGCAAACGGCGACGGTATCATTCAAGTTTCTGTATCTGCTGGCACACACACCATTACCAAGGCAGATACTGCAAACCTGTACTACATGGTATACGCTGACCAAGGCGGAACAGTTGTTACTACAACCACAACCACCTCTGCTACAACCACAACAACTCCGAGTCAGTCAAAGGATAACATCGGTGACGTTAACCTCGATGGCGTTGTAGACGTTTTGGATGCTGTAATGTTGAACAAATACTTGGCAAATGTTGTACAGCTGAGCGATCAGGCTCTGCGGAATGCAAACTGTGATCAAAGAGGCGACAGTGTCAACAATGTTGGCGATGAAGATACAACCGCTTTGATGGAATTCGTATTGAGCGTTGTGGAAAACCTGCCACTCTAAGATTACACTGAATCTTAATTGTAATCATTCGCTTCTCCTCTTTCAATTTTAAAAAATCGGCAGTCGTACCTATTTCGCACGGCTGCCGATTTTGTTTTGATTTTCATTCTATTTTTTATTTTATTTAAATGTATTGCAGTGTCCGCAAAATAAATAGCCACATCGTCAATGTGAATGCACTGCACAACGTCGTCATCATAACCGAACAAGCGGTTAATGTTCCACGATGTCCCATATTTCTTGCCATGACAAAACAGCTTCCAGTTGTTGCACTGCCCAGCATCACCAAAATGGCAATCAGCTTTTCTGTCCGGAATCCAAACGCAACCGCCAACGGTAAAAACAATGCACAGAACAACAGCAATTTCGTTGCGGTAATGCCCAGCGTTGCCGGAAGTTTGCCCTTTGCATCCTGCCACTGAAACGATGCTCCTAAAGCAATCAGGGAAAGCGGTGTTGCCATATTGCCCAGATAAGAAACCGACTTCGAAAGAATCACTGGTTGTGGAATCCGCAAAATTGACCACAACATACCAACGACAATTCCCAAAATAATCGGATTCGTTGCAACATTTTTCAACGTCTTTAAGAGCAATGCCTTTCGGTTTGGTTTCGGCTGTCCTTCTGTCTGCGGAGCAGTCAGAGAGAGTACCACCACTGCAATGATATTATAAAGCGGTACTGTTCCGACAATCATCAAGGCTGCCATTGTTGCTTCGCCGTAGATGTTCTTGACAAAGGCGATTCCTAAAATTGCAGCACTGCTGCGGTAGGCTGCCTGAATAAATTCCCCACGGTCTGCCCGCTCCCGATGCAGCAGTGACAGCAAAAAGGCAATGCCAATGCTCACACTGGTAATGCAAAAACAAAACAGTACAAATTTGGTATCCCAAACCGACTGAAAATCTGCGGTCGACAAGTCCATAAATAACAATGCTGGCAGCAGCACCTTAAAGGCAAACTGATTCAGTTTCTGGGTCGTATGGTCATCCAGCAAGTGGATTCGCTGTAAAAAGAACCCCAACGCCATCATTAAAAAAATGGGAATCGTTGCGTTTAAACTGAAGATTAAGTTGTTGGTAAACGTCTGCATAAAAAATCTTCCTCCTTCGTTGCATCCTTTTCAGTGTATCCCATTTTTCGAGATTTGTCAATGCAGATTTTTTGCAGGAATCACATCTCCAGAACATCATACAAAAAGAAAACCGGCTGGCAGAATTACTCCCGCCAGCCGGCTTCCCCATCATCTTTTATCAAATAGGAAGGATTTATCTTTTTACATTGAATGCCTGCATGCCCGGATATACGGCTGCATCGCCCAGTTCTTCTTCAATCCGCAGCAGCTGGTTGTACTTTGCAACCCGTTCGCTTCTGCTCGGTGCACCAGTCTTGATCTGGCAAGTGTTCAGAGCAACTGCAAGGTCTGCAATGGTGGTATCTGCTGTTTCACCAGAACGGTGAGAAGAAATTGCAGTATAACCTGCCTTGTGTGCCATCTTGATGGCTTCCAGTGTTTCGGAAACGCTACCGATCTGGTTCAGCTTAATCAGAATGGAGTTGCCGCAGCCCAGAGAAATCCCCTTGGACAACCGTTCGGTATTCGTTACAAACAGGTCATCACCAACGAGCTGTACCTTGTCGCCCAGTTCCTTGGTCAGCTTCTGCCAGCCTTCCCAGTCTTCCTCGTCCAGTGCATCTTCGATGGAGATGATCGGATACTTTTCTACCAGGTCAGCCCAGTGCTGAATCAGTTCATCCGATGTGAAATCTCTACCAGACTTCGGCTGGTGATAATAGCCCTTGCCCTTTTCGCTCTTCCATTCTGAAGAAGCAGCGTCCATTGCAATCATGAAATCCTTGCCCGGTTCATAGCCAGCAGCCTTGACTGCTTCCAGAATGGTTTCAATGGTTTCATCATCGCTGGACAGGTTCGGTGCAAAGCCGCCTTCGTCACCAACGGAGGTTGCCAGACCCTTTGCCTTCAGAATCTTTGCCAGACTGTGGAATACTTCTGCACACCAACGCAGTGCTTCCTTAAAGGTCGGAGCACCAACCGGCATGATCATAAATTCCTGTGTATCAACGGTATTGGTTGCATGTGCACCACCGTTCAAAATGTTCATCATCGGAACCGGCAGTCTGTTGCCAGATACGCCGCCCAAGAACCGATACAGCGGAATATCCAGAGAGATTGCAGCAGCTCTTGCAGCTGCAATGGAAACTGCCAGAATGGCATTTGCACCCAGATTGGACTTGTCCTTTGTGCCATCTGCTGCGAGCATTGCCCGGTCAACTGCATAGATATCAGAAGCATCCAACCCAACCAGTGCATCATTGATGGTGGTGTTGATGTTTTCTACTGCCTTGGTAACACCCTTACCGCCGTAACGAGCCTTGTCGCCGTCCCGCAGTTCCAGTGCTTCAAATTCACCAGTGGATGCACCGCTCGGTGCAGTACCTCTGCCAATGGTTCCATCTGCCAGCAAAACTTCTGCTTCTACAGTCGGATTGCCTCTGGAGTCCATAATTTCTCTGCCGATGACCTTTTCAATTTCCAAATAAGCCATTTTATTCGTTCCTTTCCTGATGGTAATCTGTGTGATTGGGAAAACCGGATTGTGATTTCCGTACGAATGCCTTTTTATTCTGACCTTCCTACGGATTTTTATACCTGCTGTTTGCATGATTCCGGTTGCAGGTTGTTGGTTAGTTCTATCTAACCATGGTTAGTATAGCATAACCGCCCGATTCTGTCAAGTTCCTTTTCTATGTTTTTACACTTTGTTCATTTTTTAAATTGCTTCTATTCGACAAAAATTCCCACTTCTATCTTCAAAAAGAACCCGATTTCGTTTCTTGACAAGCCTATTTGAAAATGGTATAATCAAGGTAAGCTGCATGCTTTTTCAAGATGTCTGGTTTCCGGAATGATTTTCCAATCGACAGAAAGGAGTCTTTATGATTTTCAAAAAAAATAAAATAGCTGCCATTGCCCTCTGCGGCGTGTTTGCAGCTGCTCTCACTACCCCGTTTTCTGCAAGCCTTTCCGCTTCCGCAGAAGAAGATGTTACCACCTATGCGGAACAGGTTGCAGAAGCAGATGGCGTTTTTGACACCCTGCCTGTTGTGGGTGCATCCACCAATGTTTCTCCGTTTCAAGTAACACTCCAGCCAGAACGAACCTTTGTTTCTACAGACGAACTGGCACAAGGCGATGTTCACATCCGCACCAATGTTTATTTTCACGGTGATAATTCCATTAATCCCCGTGCATTCCTGCTGACCTATCATGCCTCTGATTCCGAACATGTTTACTTCGACAACAGTTTGGATGTATTAAATGCCACGAAAGACTACAGAGATTGCACTTATAGCGGTGGTTCTTATATTTCGAATCGCCCTGATTTCTGTCTGGGCTCTTTATCCGTCAACAAAAAGGGACAGACCATTTTTACCCCATTCGGTTCTTCTGTTTTAGGAAGCTTTGTCTATGAACGCATGAATGGCGGAAATGTTGTTTTTAGCGATGGAAACGGCGGTGCGTATTTTACACTCAGCTGTCACAAGTTAGTGGATGGTGTCGATACAATCGTCAATGAAATGGTCGAAATTCCAGCCTCTCAGATGCAGGTTCATGCAGATGGCAGTGCCTCATTCGATTATCTATATTACGACCAGAACGACCCGAATTATGCACAAAAGACTGCTACCATTGACCTCCCACATTATGACACAACATTATCCAAAGGCACACCATACAACGGCTATCACGATAGTTGTTACTGGACATCCGACCCCAGAGAAACCCCCACATTCTTTGGCTATACGGATGAATTCCCATGCTATGCGTTTGACATCGTACTCCGTCAGGGAACACCTGCCGGCTCTTATGACGTACAGTTGAATGACAGCTGCCGGATATCAATCGGGTCTGCTCTCGTTCCGCTGCAGCTGATGAATACCACCATTACAGTTGGAACTGCTTCCGGCACGATTACCCAAGACAGTACCAGCCCGTATTACTGTTTCTTTGCAGAAAATGACAAGGAAATTCGTCTGAATCAGGGCAGCGGCACGCTGATTTCCACGGTTACCAGTGCAGATGGAACAACTTCCACACAGGATGTTACAGATGCTGTTACCTGCGGACAATCTCCGGCAGAACTCTATGCCCAGCAGTCCGGCGGTGCTTATGTGAATCCGGTTTCCTTTACCCTCAACACCCAACCGCTAAAAAATAGCGATGGTACAGACTACACCAAGAACCTGCTCATCGGCAAAAAGGGGGATACCAATTTGGATGGCAAGGTCGATGCAGAAGATGCCGTTTTCGTCTTGCAGTATTATTCGAAAAAAGCGGCTGGTCTTGAGCCGACCTTACTGGAACAGGCAACCAAGGAAGAAGAAATTCTTTCCTATTTCCTCTCTGACATCGACACTTGTTCCCAGAATCAAGGGGCAGACGGCGGAGAATTGAACGTAGAAGATGCGGTACAAACCTTAACCTATTATGCACAGGCTGCTGCTGGAAATAATCCAGTTTGGAGCAACCGTTAACACAAAACAATGATATGAAAACCGGGATACAGTCTTTTTCTTGTCACGCCTCTACTGACATCTGTATGCCGGTTTTCCCTTGTAAATACCCCCTTGTTCAGCCGGACAAAATCTCTGTTCGACAGATAGAAATTACAGAATAAAGGAGTTTTTCTCATGAAAAAAATCATTTCCCTGCTAACAGCCTGCTCGCTGTTTGCCATCAATTTTCCAGTATCTGCAGCGGATGCTATTACAGAGGATTCTGCTCTGCTGCAAGCCCCTGTGATAGAACAGACAGACCCTTATACCTTTTATTTTGTTCCAGAACGAACTTATGTTTCTGCGGAAGAAGTACAGGCTGGAGATGTCCATATTCCAACCAAAGTTTACATCAAGGGCAACACCCAACCAACAAAAAAAATCACTGGTGCTCGTATTCGCTATCAAAGCGATTCCAGCAGCCTTTATTTCTCCAACAGCAGCAATATTCTTAGCACAACAGACATATACAAGGAATCTTACAGCGGCGGTTCTTTCTTTTCTGAATATGTCATGCCGAATTGCTTCGGGGAAATTACATCTTCCGGAACATATGCTCCTTATACCTGCTCTCCGATGACCAGTGCTTCCCTGACAGAACCATTCAGCGGTTCTCTCATTCGAAGCGATGGGGCTGGCGGTATTTATTTCACCCGCTCCTACAACAAATTCGTGGATGGCGTGAAAACTTGGATTTCAGATGAAAGAATTGACATTCCTGCTTCTGACCTGCAACAAAATGCAGACGGAACGGTTTCCTTTACCTATTCCTATTACAAGCAAAGTGCTGAGGAACAGTATCCGATGGAAACAAATACCTGCACAATTCCACACTATGATGCAACGCTTCCGGCTGGAACAGTACTCAGTGGCTACCACGATGCCTATAGCTGGATTTTAACCGGTACAATTGCACAAGAAGGCGTTTCGTTCTTGGGATATGCAGATGAATTTCCATTCTTTTCTTTTGATATTGTCATCCGGCAAGGAGCACCGAACGATGTCTATACCGTTTCTTTCTCGGAAACCGATTGCAGCTTGAGCACCATCGCCCATACACGGCTACCCATCAATTTTGTCAGCACCTCCATCACAGTTGGAGCGTCTTCTGCTACCATCACCAATGACACTTCTAATTTGTCTACCATCTGTGCATTTGCAGAGAATGACCATCCCCTGACGCTTTCTCAATATTCTAACGCTGCCATTACAGGACGGGTTACCTATACTGACAATGTTACAAAAAATGAATCCATGCTGAATACTCTATCTGCACAGACCACACCAGCTGCATTGTATGCAAATGCAACCACAACCGGATATGCCATTGCAGATGTCCCATTTTATTGTGGCGATGCAGCTGCTCCAGTTTATCAGTTCAATGCAGCCCCCTACACCAAAAAAGTATTGGTCGGAAAAAAAGGCGACAGCAACTTAGACGGTGTAGTAAATGTCAACGATGCTGTTTGTATTTTGAGTTACTATGCAAAAAAAGCCTCCGGCAATGCCTCCAAACTCAGCAACTCTTTTACAAATGATCAAGAAACCTTAGCTTATTTCTTATCCGATATCGACACCTGTTCCCAGAATCAAGGAGCAGACGGCGGAAATGTAAATGTAGAAGATGCGGTACAGATTCTGACACACTATGCAAAATCTGCTTCTGGAAATACATCGCTTTGGAATAATCGATGGTAAGATACAAATCCCCAATTACACATCAAACAAAAAACCGATGCAGTCTTTTCCAACTGCATCGGTTTTTTGATATCGAAAAATAAAATCAGCAGACTGCCGGGGCTGGCTGTGCAAGCTGCACTTTCAGACTCTTCATCTTGACAAAGTAAACCGTTACCAGCAAGGTATCTGCAAAAATCCATGCAACCGGGCTTGCCATACAAGCGGCAGTATAGCCAAAGTCCGGAACAAATGCCACACAGACCAGAACTCGGGCAATCAGTTCTGTAACCCCTGCCATCATCGGCAAGAAACTGTAGCTCATACCCTGCAAGCTGTTCCGCAGGATAAACAACAGTCCCAATGTCGGATAGAAATATGCATTCAACCGCAGATATTCCTTTACCTGTGCCATGACTTCTGTTTCAGAGGCATCCAGGAACAGCAGTGCCATCCATCCGCCCAGCACGATGATCAATACCGCAGATACCACACAATAAATCATGGAAACAACCACGCTTGTCCGAATACCACTCCGAATCCGTTCAAATTCCCGTGCACCCCGATTCTGTCCACAGTAGGTTGCCATAGTAATACCCAGACATTCCATCGGTCCTGTCAGAATCATCTGCAACTTAGAAGCAGCTGTTACAGCAGTAACAGAAACCGTTCCCAGCGTATTCACGGCAGTTTGCAGGATGATCGAACCAATTGCCGTAATGGAAAACTGCAACGCCATCGGCAGACCGATCGAAATCAGCCGCCCGCAGCCGGAAATGGATACCTTCCATTCTTCCTTCCGAATCCGGAAAATTTCATACTTCTTGAACATATAGATCAGGCACAGGATACCGGAAATGCCCTGCGAGAGAACACTTGCATAACCTGCTCCGGCAACACCGGTATGGAATCCCAGAATAAAGAGGAAATCCAGACCAATATTCAACACTGCTGCAATTGCAAGGAAAATCAGCGGTGTTCGGCTATCTCCAATCGAACGCAACATAGAGGAAAGCAAGTTATACAGAATTGTGGCACTGATACCAGCGAACACGGTAAAGATATAATCATACGCAAAGTCATACAGTTCCTCTGGTGTTTTCATCAAGCGGAGCAGGTCGCCCGTAAAAATTACCGTTCCGACTGTCATTACAATGGAAATCAATGCGGACAGGTAGAACGAATTTGCAAGATACTTTCGAAGCTTCTGATAATCCCCTGCTCCGAATGCCTGTGCAACCGGAATTGACATGCCCGTGCACATCCCTGTTGCAAATCCGACCACTAAAAAGCTGACTGCTCCGGTAGACCCGACAGCAGCCAGCTCGTTCACGCCAAGACAGCGTCCAACGATGACCGTATCACAGAGGCTGTAAAGTTGCTGTAGCATATAGCCCAGAATCAAGGGGAATGCAAACTGCAAAATCAACGGCAATGGTTTTCCATGAGTGAGTTCTTTTGTCATAAGCAAACATCCTTTCGTTTTTGGTTTTCCCTTTTTGTTTCATCATTTATTTGCCGCCTTTTCCGGAAGTTTCCGCTCCAAAACGACTTCATCTATTATAGCAGCATGCAACTCAATTTTCCATTGCTATTTTGGACGAACTTCAAGCCTGCTTTTTTAGCAAATTGTATAGCGTGTCGAATTTTGTGAATGTTGTTTCAACCATGACGAACGCAGCAGTTTCAAAAAGAAACTTTGCAAAACAGACATTTCCCTGCTTTTCCGCTCTTTCCTTTTTCTTTCATTTGTGCTATGGTTTTAAAAGATTCGTTTTGTACGCTCATCAAAGGAGGATGTCCCTATGAAATCGTCCAGCCGCAACCGCTCCAAACAAGCTGTCACCTATATGGAAGTATACGGAGCAAACCGAGTGCTCTATCGGGTGACTGCCAGCAACACTCACCGCAATCAAAAACTTTCTGTCGTTTATGGTATTTTTCTGCAAGACCTTCGCTCTGGAGAAACTGCCGAAATTCATGCCTTTTCCAACAGCTTGGAAAAAACCGTCTGCTTCGTCAACGACCTGATTCAAAAACAGGTGCAGCCCTATCAAGTCTATAACGCTGCTCTCCGGCAGCTCAGCCTTGAAGTGCCTTTTCTGCAAAACGGTTCGATTCTTGGTTCTTAACCATACCACTATGAAAAAGCAGAAATCATGCAAAAACCGCTGCGGAAACGAATTGCTTCCACAGCGGTTTTTGTAATCTCTTATTTTAATAGTATACGGATTTTACTTCTGCTGTTCGCTCATCATCCGGTTCAATGCACTTACCAATGCACTAATCGAAGAACGGATAATATCAGAATGAATGCCAACGCCCCAATACAAATCCTTACCCTTCTGCAATGCAACATAGGAAACTGCCTTCGAGCTGGAACGCACTTCCAATGCGTGTTCTGTATAAGTCACCAGTGCATAATCCGAGCCCAGATATGCCTTCAATGCGTTGCTAACTGCATCCAAACGACCGTTGCCATCTGCGGTGACAACCTCCTGTCTGCCATCATAATCAATGGTAACAGAAGAAGTGATTTCATCGTTTGCTTTCTGAACATAGTGAATTTCCGGCAGAGAAACCGGTGTTTCAATGTTCACATAGGAATCCGTAAAAATTTTCAATACTTCATCCGGCTGTAATTCCTTGTGTGCATGGTCGGAAACACCCTTGACCAGATAGCCAAACGATTCTCGCATACTTGCCGGAATATTGAATCCATAACGAGTTTCCATCAAGTAGCCGATTCCGCCCTTGCCGGACTGGCTGTTGATCCGAATAACATCTGCTTCGTAAACTCTGCCGACATCATGTGGGTCTAACGGCAGATATGGAACATTCCAGTGTTCGCAGTCATGCTGCTCTCTCCACTTCATACCCTTTGCAATGGCATCCTGATGCGAGCCGCTGAACGCTGCAAAGACCAGCTGACCGCTGTACGGAGATCGCTCGTAAACGTGCATTCTGGTAACCCGTTCGTATACTTCTGTGATGGCTGGCAAGTTGCTGAAATCCAGCTGTGGGTCAATACCCTGCGAATACATATTCAATGCAACGGTAATAATGTCTACGTTGCCTGTCCGCTCGCCGTTTCCGAACAGCGTTCCTTCTACACGGTCGCCACCTGCCAACAAGCCCATTTCGGTATCTGCAACGGCACAGCCACGGTCATTGTGCGGATGGAGCGAAACATAAACGTTTTCCCGATACTTCAAGTTGTCGCTCATGAATTCCACCTGATTGGCATAAACGTGCGGCATGGAATGGGAAACGGTTACCGGCAAGTTGATAATCACCTTGTCGTCCGGTGTCGGCTGCCAAACGTCCAAAACAGCATTGCATACTTCCAGTGCATATTCCGGTTCTGTTCCGGTAAAGCTTTCCGGAGAATATTCAAAGGTGAAATGACCCGGTGTCATCGCACGATATTTCTTGCAGAGTTCTGCACCAGTCACAGCCAGATTCAAAACTTCTTCCTTGCTCTTCTTGAACACCTGTTCCCGCTGTGCCACAGAAGTGGAGTTGTACAGATGCACAATCGCATGCTTAACACCCTGCAATGCTTCAAAAGTCTTTGCAATGATGTGTTCTCTTGCCTGTGTCAAAACCTGAATGGTGACATCATCCGGAATGAGATCCTGTTCAATCAAGGTGCGGCAGAATTCATATTCGGTTTCAGAGGCTGCCGGAAAACCAACTTCGATTTCCTTAAAGCCAATATCCACTAAAACCTTGAAAAATTCCAACTTTTCTTCCAGACTCATTGGGGTGATCAATGCCTGATTGCCGTCCCGCAAGTCCACGCTGCACCAAATCGGCGGCTTATCCAGATAATTCTTGGTTGCCCACCGCATCGGCGAATTGTTCACCGGAAAAAACTGTCGGGTATATTTGTTTGCATTTTTCATCATGATACTCGTTCCTTTCTCCCAAAAAAATCATAATTGGTTTTTGTTCTGCTTCTCATGTGATGGGCGAATCGGGATACAAAAAAAGTCCCTTTCTCCTGCCGCAATTCGGCTGGAAAAAGAGACGAAGAAGACGATTTCTCCGTGGTACCACTCTTCATTGGTGCAGATCCTGCACCCGCTCTGTCACATCTCTGCAATAATGTGCTTCTCTATAACGGGAGAATCCCGTCAATGCTTACTTTGTCGATCACAACAGTTCTGCACTGCGGCTCAGGGAGGAGATATCCTGCTTTCCTTCGACTGTCTTACACCAACCGACAGCTCTCTGCAACGAACGAACAGCATCTTTTTTCCCGTCAACGCCTTTTTCTTGATACGGGCAGCGGATCATTCTGCTGCCTTTTCTTTATTTTATCGAATTTTTCTTGATTTGTCAAGTGTTTTTTT
>CABQIF010000047.1 GCA_902464115.1 uncultured Ruminococcus sp.
GATGCAGTTGGTCGGCACAGAGGTGCTGGGCTGGGCGGCGGACACGATGAACGGGAACAGACCTTGAACCAGTTGCTGGTAGAAATGGACGGCTTTACGGGAAAAGATAATGTCATTGTCATTGCAGCCACCAACCGGAGAGATATTCTCGACCCAGCGTTGTTGCGTCCGGGTCGGTTTGATCGTCAAATTGTTGTTGGTTATCCGGATGTAAAGGGCAGAGAAGCCATTCTGCGTGTGCACACGAAAAAGCGTCCACTTGCACCGGATGTAGACTTGGCAACGATTGCAAAGTCCACGGTTGGCTTTACGGGTGCAGATTTGGAAAACTTAGTCAATGAAGCCTCCTTGCTGGCAGCTCGTCAGAACAAGCGTGCGATTACCATGCAGGAGATTCAGGAAGCAACCATCAAGGTCATTGCAGGACCAGAAAAGAAGTCGCATAAGGTTTCTGAAAAGGAAAAGCGGCTGACTGCTTACCACGAAGCAGGGCACGCAGTCTGCACATATTATTGCGACCATCAAGACAAAGTGCATCAGGTTTCCATCATCCCGAGAGGAATGGCAGGCGGCTATACAATGTCCCTGCCGGAACAGGATAAATCTTTTGTCAGCAAGACAGAAATGGAAGAAAACATTGTCACCTTGCTGGGCGGTCGTGTTGCAGAACAGTTGGTTTTGGATGATATTTCAACAGGTGCATCCAACGACTTGGAACGGGCAACCGCAACCGCTCGGAAGATGGTCACTCGTTATGGTTTCAGCAAGAAGCTTGGGCCAGTTGTCTATGGCAACGACCAGAACGAAGTATTCTTAGGAAAAGACTTGGGTTCTTCCAGAGATTATTCTGACCGGGTAGCTGGAGAAATTGATGACGAAGTACGCAACATTGTAGAAACTGCCTACCAGCAGGCAACGGCTCTGTTGCAAGCACATATGGATCAGCTGCATCTGTTGTCGAAGTATTTGATTCTGCACGAAAAGATTGAGCGGGAAGACTTTGAAAAACTAATGCAGGGCAAGATGGAAGCATCTGCATTTGAAGAACAGCCGACAGCACCACAGCAGCCAGAATCTTCTTCCGAAGAACAGAATCCGCCGGAACAGGCATAAACAATTCTTACAAAAAGCAAACGAGCAGGGACTCAAAATAGAGAGTTCCTGCTCGTTTTATATGCATTTAAAGGTCTTTCATTTGTTCCAGTTCCGCAAGAATCTGTTGCCAGACTTTTTCGGATACGCCTGTCAATTTGTGGCGGTGCATGGTTTTTCCCTGTAAGTAGAAGAATACATTGCAAAGTCCGCATTTCCTGCCCGTTTTCGTATGGGTTACTTGAATGCTGGCAATGTTGGTTGCTGGGGCAACAATGGTATGAAAGACAAAGCCGCTGCTATAGTGCAGATAAAGTTTTCCGTCTTCCAGCCACATACGGGTTCGCATCGCAGAAACAATCCGAATGAGCAGAAACCAGACGCAGGGAAAAACCAACATCCAGCCCAAAAATGAAAATCGAACATAAATCGAATAGAAAAAATAGCGTGCCAACGCAATCAATACCAATACAATGCCCAGCAAGAACAACGGCTGCCAGATAAAGAGCCAGAACCGAAACAAATTGAACGGTTGTTTCGGTTTATTTTTTCCAATGACATTTGGTTGCTGTTTGAGCAGCGGTTGTAAAAAACGATCTGCATGCGATTTTTGCAGCAAGGGCATTAACACAGGCAGTTCATTTTTCTGATTGCCGTAGCCCGGACAGCTGATATGAACCGACATCAGATGCAATAACTTCATCATGAGATTTTGCCGAATGTCGATGTAATTGACTGCCCCTCTCCGTAGGCGATAGCGATACGGGGAAATCAGCCCACGATGAACGGAAAATGCTTTTTGGTCTGCATAGAATCGGAATCGACTGTATCGGAGCAAATTTCCAATAAAAGAAATCAACCACGCCGACAAAATCAAGATGGAAATCGTGATGGCAAGGCGTGGAATGCCTTTAAAGTAGGCGGCTGCTTGGTCGGTCAGTGTCATGAGAATTTCTTCTGCCTGCAATTCTTCGAGCAAATCTCTGGTAATTCGACCACCTTGAAAAAAAATCGCTGCCGCATAAACTGCCCCAGACAAGCTGCTGGAGAAGAGAAACGAGAATAGCAGCAATCGGGACGTATGCGGTCGATGCATTTTAACGTCGGAAGCTGGTCGCAGCAGGGGAATGACTTGCCGAATGGCAGCCAAATCCGCTTTGTATAAGACCAACTGCATATCTGCTCCGGCGATGTCCTCCGCTCCCGTATGAATTGAAACTCGAACTGCTCCGAATGGTCGTAGAAAAAATGCATGTTCTTCTGTTACAGAAGTGATACTGGAGCAGGGAATTTCCGTTTCCCGTTTCAGCAGGATGCCGCTTTGCCGGCGGATGACTTCGGTATTATACATAAATCCGCAGAAATACCAGCGAATTGCACCATACGTCAAAATCAGCACGCAGATGAGCAGGTCAAACCATGCACCATGCAGCCAAGCAGCAATTTCTTTTGCAGAGAATGGAAAGAAGTGTGCAGAACGCAGCAGCGGAAAAATCAACAGCCAGAGGTTTTTTGCCGTGTATCGCAGGATTTTAATGGGGTGTTCATGGAGCATGAGATTCCTCCTGTGCAGCAAGGTAAAATAAATCTGCAAATCGCATACAGAGTTCCGCTGCATCTTCTTTTTTGAGAAATAGCAGAATCAGCGTGCTGCCGTAGGCGTGCAGTGGCAGAAAAGTCATTCCTGTATATTTACAGAACGGCGTTTGCACGATGGTGCTGCATTGCAGAGCACGCAACCGCATGCGTTTTTCTCGCCGAATGAAAATGCCGGATATGGAGATGATGTCTTGTTCTGTAATGATATAGCGAGTGTTGCGAAACCAGAACGGCAGTAAAATGAAGATGCCCAGCAGAGCAGCCAATAGCAATAGCAAACAGATGAGGTTGACAATGCCAGCCGGTACAACTTTTAATACATAGCGAACGGCTGCAATTAAAACCAATGCAGTCGGCAGGGCAAGTAGCTGTAGTAGATATTGTGCGTGGGGGTCAGGACGATAGCTTTTTTGTAGATGATTCATAAGGACCTCCGTTTTGTGAAAATGCAGCATACAATTAGCAACAAGTGTATAATATTATTATAATCATTTTAGCAATATCGTCAAGAGCCTGTTTATGAAAGGTCTGTCGATTTTATGAAAATACGGAGGACGGCTCTATGCTGGAACAGCTGAATACATGGGTTTGGGGCAGTGGGTTGCTGGTCTTGCTGCTGGGAACAGGATTATTTCTCAGCATTCGCACGCATTTTTTTCAAATTTTTGGAATCCGTACGATTTTCCGGCAGACGTTCGGCAGATTGCTCCGCTGGGAAGACGGTGCAGATCAATGGAAAACATGTTCCGCAGCGTTGGCAGCTGCCATGGGAACGGGAAATATTGTCGGTGTTGCAGCAGCAATTTCTGCTGGCGGAGCAGGGGCAGTTTTTTGGATGTGGGTGTCTGCATTTTTGGGCATGATGCTGACCTATGCTGAAAATGTGTTGGCGGTGCGGTATCGTTCGGAAGCAGAAGAACGAGCAGTTGGGGCGTTGGCATATCTGAAAAACGGTTTGCGAAGTCCGATTTTGGCAGGGCTTTATGCCGTATTTTGTGTGCTGGCATCGTTTGGCATGGGAAATATGACACAGAGCAGTGCCGCTGCTGCTGCACTGGAGCAGGGCTGTCACATTCCGCCGATTTGGACAGGGGTCGGAGTAATGATTTTGCTGCTGGGAACGGTGTTGGGCGGAATGCGTACCATTGGAACAGTGACCCAATTTCTCATGCCGATTTTATCGGGTGGATATCTGTTGGCAGCTGTCATTGTGTTGGTGCAGCACGCCGGACAGCTGGGAACGGCATTTGCAACGATTTTTCATGCAGCATGGCATCCGGCAGCCGTTGGCGGTGGAACGTTGGGAACAGTGTTGTCCGCTGGTCTGCGGCATGGGGTGTTCTCGAATGAGGCAGGGCTTGGCAGCAGTGCGATGATTCACAGTCATGCGGTGGATGCTGTACACGGACAGCAGGGAATGTGGAGCATGGTAGAAGTGTTTGTAGATACAATGCTTTGCTGTACGGTGACGGCTCTGGTTTTGCTCTGTACCGGAACGGCTGGAACAGATGGTATCTCTGGAATTGCAGCAGCCTTTTCCAGCGTGTTTGGTGTTGGAGCAGAGCCAGTGCTTTCTTGGATGATTGCCCTGTTTGCTTTGGCAACGCTGCTTGGCTGGTGCTGTTGCGGAGAAGTTGCCGTTCGATATTTGGGCGGAGAACGGGGCGTTCGTTGGTATCGCTGGGCATATTGCTTTGCGGGGGGATTGGGAGCAGTGGGAACGCTGTCAACCATCTGGACATTATCCGACCTTGCAAATGGATTGATGGCGATTCCGAACTTGCTTGGCATCTTGCTGTTATTCCGAAAGGCAGATTTGCCCGACAATGTTTATAGAAAATGCACAAAAAAGAATTGCAAAAAGAAGAAAAATATGGTATGATAAGACTAATTTCGAGATGACTTTGCAAAAATCCACATCAAAAAAGGAGTACGAGTTTATGCAGACCATTTTTCTTTCCGACTTAAAAGCTGCTCTGCTGGAACATCCACAGGCATGGATCACACAAATGGAACAGCAGCACTGGGCACAACTTTATACTATTGCAGAAGAAATTGCAGAACATCGGCGAACTTGTCCCATCATCTTATTATCTGGGCCGTCTGGTTCTGGAAAGACCATTACCGCTATGATGCTGGAATCCATTCTGGATGGAATGGGGCTGGAAACACATACACTTTCCATGGATCACTATTTTAAGAGTATTACGCAAGAGCAATTAAAGCTTGCAGAGATTGGAGAATTTGACCTAGAATCACCGGAACGGGTGGATATTCCGTTTTTGAATCAGCAATTGAAAGCGATTCGAGATTGTGAAGCAGTAGAGCTGCCGAAATATGATTTCCGGATTTCCAGCCGTGTACCCTCTGGGAGAATTTTGCAGCGAAAACCGGAAGAATTGGTGATCTTAGAGGGCATTCATGCCTTGAATCCATCGGTGATCACGCTGTCTAACCACGATGCCGCACGGTGTTATGTCAATGTACAGACGGCTCTGCGGACAGACAACGGGCAGTTGATACCGCCGACTTATATTCGATTGCTGCGGCGGATGATTCGGGACTTGAAATATCGGAAGCGGTCATTGACAGAAACGATTCGGATGCATCATACTGTGCAGGCAGGGGAAGATACCTTTATCACGCCCTATCGTTCTCTGGCACAATATGAAGTCAATACGTTTTTGCCCTATGAAACATTTGCCTATACAGCTGTATTGGAGCAGATTCCGGAGGCAATTTCGATTGCACGGACGATACCAGAGTTAAAAGCAATTTTAGAAGAGCAAGTGCCATTTTCGCTGGATTGGATTCCAGAAACGGCATTGGTAAGAGAATTTATCGGTGGCAGTATTTACTATCAGGAGAGCAAATAAAAAACCGCCGTAGGCGGAACTGCGGTCGAGCTGGTTCAGCTCGGCGGAGGAGGGTTGTTAGGGAGGACAAGCTGTCCTCCCTAACAAAGGTTGCAAGAAAGTGGTATTGAAATCTAAGAGCAATAAACCGCTGTTCGATATTAAAAAGTAAAAATCATTTTAAAAGCAATTATCTAAGAAATAAAATGTCTAAAATTCCAGTAACGTACGGCTGCGAACAGCGGTCGTAGGCAAAGAGCAAAGCGATTTTGCCGGATGTCACAGACTGGTTTTCCAAGAACTCAGAATTCAGAGTGCGTATAAAAATGATGAAATAACCTGCATTCCCTGCCGAACCGCAGCCGGATGCAGGTTGTTTTTTGCAAAATATGTTACAGATAGTTGGAAAAACCACCGTATTTATGAAAAATATCCCTTATTTTTGATGAGAAAATAATTTTTCTTTGAATTGTATCTGAAAATCTGCAATTTTCTCTGTTTTTTTCTCATAATTCCTTTGCTTTTTTCCAGGAAGTATGATATAATAAAATGGAAAGAATCTGCTTGCATAGAAAGGATGGATCGCTTATATGCGTATTCGGCATAAACCGTGGGCAAAACCAGAATTAGAGGCTTGTCCATTTTATATTTCCGAGCCAAAATTGAATCGAGGGCATTGGAATACGATTTTTCCGGGAGAAAAGAAACCGCTGCGGCTGGAATTGGGCTGCGGAAAGGGCGGCTTTATTTCGCAGGAAGCCCCTGCAAATCCGGATTATCACTATATCGCAATGGACATCAAAAATGAAATGCTGGTGCTTGCAAAACGAAAACTGGAAGCAGCTTATGCAGAACAACAGCTGCCATTGGATAATGTTCGGATTTTTATTTGCAATCTGATGCAGTTTTCCGAATATTTTTCACCGGAAGACCGAGTGGAACGCATTTATATCAATTTTTGCAATCCATGGCCAAAGGGAAAACATAAAAAACGTCGCCTGACCCATCCCCGTCAGTTGCAGCAGTATCGGACGGTATTGGATGGAGAAATCTGGTTTAAAACCGATGATGATGAATTGTTTGAAGAATCGATCCTCTATTTTCAGGAGTGCGGCTTTGACATTGTGTTCCAGACAACCGATTTACATCAAGAACCGGACATTCAAAGTTTCCGCACCGAACACGAGGCAATGTTTGAAGAAATGGGAAAGACCATTAAATTTCTGATTGCTCGTCCGCAGCAGACACAGCAAGGATCTGCACAATAAATTTGGGAAAATAAAACAGGAAGGGATCGCAGTTATGGATTTTAAATGGAAAAACGGACAGCTTTTTCAAAAATTTTCAGAAATCACCGGAAAATCCGGCGTTGCATCCATGGAGATTATCGCAGACGGGACACAGGCAAATGAAAATCCAGCTGCCGCTTATCGTGGGCTGGGCTGTATTTCTGCAAATAATGCCTCTCGTCTACTGTTGGATTATAAAGTCGAACATCCAAAAGAATACGAAGAAATCATGTGGCTGCTGTTTCAGAAAGATTATGGGATTGGCTTATCACATATCAAACTGGAACTGGGTGCGGATGTCAATTCTTCTTGCGGAACAGAACCGGCAACCAAGCGAACACCCGAAGAACGGGCAGATGTGACCCGTGGAGCAGGGTTTCAGTTTGCAGCAGATGCCAAAGCCATCAACCCAGACATTACATTGGATTTGATTCGTTGGGGAGAACCGGCATGGGTTTCCAGAGCGTTTACGGTCAGTCAGGAACATGGATTCAATGCCCGTTATAGCTGGATCAAAGAAACATTAGACGCAGCTTATCGGGTTTATGGCTTGAAATTTCATTTTATCAGTGCGGAACAGAACGAAACTGACCGGATCGATGAATCCTGGATTCTCTTTTTGCGGTATCGGCTGGATCATGAAGTCCGCACACCGTATGATTACCGGAAAATCAAACTGGTGGCATCCGATGAGGTCGGCACACGCAACATTGCTGCACAGATGGTGGAAAATGCTTCTCTGCGGAATGCCATTGATGTCATTGGTCTGCATTATACCACATTTGGCGATTCTTATACGAACCTGCTGAATGAAGCATATGGAAAAGAAATCTGGTACAGTGAGGGCAGTGCTCCCTGCAACCTGTCAGAACTGACCGTTCAGGCAGACCAATCCGGTTTGGTTGGAAAGAACAGTGCCATTGATATTGCAAACCGGATCATCAACAGTTATTACAACGGCAAAATGTGTATGTATGAATTCCGTCCGGCGATCGCTGCCATTTATGATGGGGCATATGATGAACCAAAGCACTTGATTGCTGCACAAGAACCGTGGTCGGGCTTTTATCGGCTGGATAGCGGTTTCTGGATGGCAATGCATTTCAGCCGGTTTTCTCCGAAGGGCTGGCTGTTTGTGAACGGTGCTTGCTATGGGGATGGTGAAGAAAATCACGCCGTTGAACATACCAGCCATAATTTCATGACATTGGTTTCCCCAGACCGTTCAGAAATGACGATGCATTTCACCAATGAGGACTTGTTCCCAAGAACATACTCTGTTCAGCTGAAAGATATGGGCTTCACGAACCGGATGCTTTCCACTGTGATTACAACGGGGCCGAATCCGGGAGAAGCATTTGATGCAAATTGGTTTCGGCGATCAAAGCCGATTAAGCCCAGTCACCGCAACGGGGAAACCTATTTTATCAAAGTGCCGCCGCAGAGTATCATGACGATTACCACACTGGATACCGGATGGGTCAATGGTGTGGAAACGTTTTCGCATAATATCCCGAATGCAGAGCGTTTGCCGCTGCCGTATCAGGACAATTTCCGGTATCAGTCGGATGAAATCATGGTGCGTGGCTGCGCACCTCGCTATATGACCGACCAAGGCGGTGCATTTGAACTGATTCATTCCGATCAGGATGGTGACATTCTCTGTCAGCGAATCAAAAAGGGAAATATTCCTGCTGATTGGCGGTATCGTGGCACACCAGAACCAATTACCTGTTTGGGGGATGACCGCTGGAGAAGTTATAGTGCAGAAATTGAAGTGCGTCTGGATAATCGAAATGCAGAAAATTACGCTGGTCTGGGCATTCGATACAATTCCGCAGTGACCTGTGAAACGACCTCTCGTTGCGGTTATACAGGCATTCTTTACGGAGATGGCCGCTGGCAGCTGTTGGATATGGATAATGTTGCAGCCGAGGGCAATTCGATGACCGTTCGGGCAACTGATTGGAACAAATTGAAGCTGCTGATTTTGGGAGATTCGATTTTCTTCTTCCTGAATGGCGACTTGCTGACAACTTACCGCCCACAAAGTCCGGTAAACTCCGGTCGAATTTCCATTTGCAGCGATTATGAAATGAATACATTCCGAAATTTGCAGGTGACACCGCTGCCGATTCTGCCGTTGTATGTAAGAAGAGTGGACTGTTTCTCGGAAGAAATTTTCTATAATGACTTTTGGGATATTTGTACAACTGAATCCTATCGTTTCTATCACCGTACTTCGATGAAAGCACAGCCACAGGCTGCATTCTCCTGTCAGTTTACCGGAACGGGTATCGCTGTCATTGGAACGGCAAGAAATGCGGAATTTGAAGTGGTTTTGGATGGGGAACAGCTGTATGAAACCTTGTTTGTACCATACAGTGCCCCACGGCAGGCTTGCTTGACGATTGACCAGCTGCCGAATGGCACACATACCTTGCAAATGACGCTGAAAAGCGGGGATTTCAAGCTGGATGTGCTGGAAGTTCCGGAAAACTTCACGATGATGCCGGATATTTTAACGGTCACTTCTGCTGCACAGGCTGCTGCGGAAGAACATGCTCTTGCAGAACAGCAGAAAGCACTTGCCAAGAAACAGGCTGCTGAAAACATCAAGAAAACCTTACAGCAGGCAGTTGCTGCTTTGCAGCCGGAAGATCCTGCAGAAGAACCAAAGCCGGAAACTTCAGCAGCTGCGGAATCGGAAACAGATGCAGAAAAGCAGCCGACCTTTAAAGAAGTACTGGAAAATTCCGGCGTAATTGGGGTGATTTCCAACAATGCAGCCAAGAAGAAAGAACAGCTGGAGCAGGATGGAAAGACGGAAGCAGATGAAACACCGACAGTCATGGAATTTCCGCTGCCGCATCAGGATTTTGAAGCAGCTGCTTCATTGACACCTGTTTCGGAACATGCCGAAGAACCGGTGAAGATTGAACCGCTGCCAGAAACCAATTCGGAAACAAGCGAAGAACCTGTTTCGACTCCGGCAGCAGAACCAGAATCAAAACCGGAGGCAGCTGCTCCGACAAAACCAGAATCAGCAGCAGCAACCCCAGCTGAGCCGGAACAGCCAGCAGAATCGCAACAACCAGAACAGCCAGTTTTGACTACATCAGAATCTATCCCAACACCAGAAGAAGCACCTGCAACGGAAACAACGACACTAGAACAGTCGGTTTCTGAACCAACTGCACCGGAAACAGCGACAGAATCCGCTGCTGCTCCTTCTACAGTGACCTATATTGAATCGGAATGGGACGATTTGCCGATGCCGGAACTGCCACCGCAGGAAACTGCAGCAACTGCATCGACTGCACCGCAGCAGCCGAAGCCGACCGCTGCACCGCCGAAAAAGCCGATTACACCAACTCCTTCACCTGCACCGAAAATGCCGCCGCTGCATCCGCCTGTCTTGAATGACCCGATGCAGTCCGAACCGTATCGAAAAGATTTTAACATTGATATTGATATCTAAGAGCAGAAAGGATTTCTTATGAAATGCAATCAAGATTTGTTTGAAACCCTCTTTCAAACGGCACAAAAGCCACTGGTTATGGAATGCTCACAAGCATTAGAGGCAATTCGTTTTTCACTTCCGATTGATTGGACGGTACAGCAACAGTCAGAATCCTTGCTATACTTGTTGCCATCAGAGGGAGAAAGTTCACTGAGTGTGCAGAGTATCGTTCCAGAATCTACAGATATTACGGATTTTGAAAGGGTATCTGTTTTGCATGCATTTGCAGACGGCATGCGGGAACAGCTCGAAAATTACGCCTATACGGAACTGTGTGATTATGGGGGCGTTTTCGATGCAGAACAGCCGATTTATGGGATGCGGTATACGGTTACCGTCAATGATGTGAAAATGACAACCGTTACCATTCTGTTTCTGGTGGAACATCGGATTTACTGCTTGAGTTTTTCCGATGCTTCGCAGACAGAACTGTTTCCCTATGCAAAATCATTTCTGGAAAATCTGATGATTTCCGAATAATTTGATATTGCGTATCTTGACAAAACCGCTTGTATGGAGTTTCCAGAAAAGCGGTTTTGTTTGATTTTGACAGCAGGAGGGACGGGTTTATATGATACATCTTGTGCCAGTTTCAAAGAAATTGCCGGAATTCCCTGCCATTCGTGCACTTTATCGGGAAGCATTTCCGCCGGAAGAACAAGCACCCTTCTGGCTGCTGATGCGAAAGACAAAATTGTCAATGACCGATTGCTGGGCATTCTATGAGCAGGAAACTTGGGTGGGATTTGCCTATGTGATTCAGAATGAAACGCTCGCTTATCTGTTTTACCTTGCGATTGTACCGGAACAGCGTGGGAAAGGCTATGGACATCAGGCAATGGCGTGCTTGAAAGAGCAGTATGCTCCGAAAACCCTATTCTTGTCGCTGGAAACACTGGATGAACAAGCAGAAAATTATGAGCAGCGGAAAAAACGGCATGCATTTTATCAGCAGTGTGGCTTGTCCGATTTGCCATATCAGATTCAGGAAGGCAAGGTGCTCTATGATGGAATGGGCACTGGCGGAGAGATTCACCCATCTGATTATGATAATTTAGTACGGCAATATCTCGGGACATTTTTTCACCGTCTGGTCAAAATGAAATTGTATCTGAAACAATGAGCGAAAGGAAGATCGTAAGATGTTTGGATGGAATGCAAACCAGTATCAAAAGTTTGAAGCCCAGAGAACCTTGCCAGCAATGGATTTGGCACATGCCATTCCGCTTTCCTCGGTAAAATCCTGTCTGGACGTTGGCTGTGGAATTGGAAACAGCACCGCTGTGTTGCAGCAGCAATTTCCGGAAGCACAGATTCTCGGTGTGGATCGTTCAGAAAATATGCTGCAAACTGCAAGAAATCAGCATCCGCAGGCAGAATATCAGCTGTTGGATGCTGGAACGGAACTGCCGAGCTTAAACCGCACGTTTGATGTGGTCTTTTCCAATGCATGCATCCAGTGGATTCCCCAGCAGAAACAAATATTAAGCGATATGATGGGGCTTTTGAATCCGGGTGGGGTACTGGCAGTGCAAATTCCACAGCAGGCAAAGCATCCGGTACAGCAGCTTTTGCAGCAGATGGCAAAATCCGAGCCGTGGCGAGAAAAATTGCAGGCTAGAACCTTCTATACGCTGTCAGAATCGGAGTATTATGACCAGTTGTCGGAACTATCCGTAGATTTTCGGATGTGGGAAACGGTTTATTTTCATGAGATGCCCAGCCATGAAAGCATTTTAGAATGGTATCGGGGAACGGGGTTGCGTCCGTATCTGGCACAATTACAAGAATCTGACCGTCCCATCTTTGAACAGGAACTATTAGAACGAATCAAGCAGATTTATCCGGTACAGAAAAATGGAACGATTCTGTTCCGGTTTCCAAGATTATTCTGGATTGCTGTCAAATAAAAGGAGGAACTGCCATGCGAAGAAGTGAACGAGAAGTGACCGACTGCAACGAAATTCGACAGATTTTAGAACGGGCAGAAGTGTTGCGGATTGCGATGCACGATGAACCATATCCGTATCTTGTCCCCGTCAATTTCGGCTTTACCATGCAGGATGACCAGCTTGTCTTGTTTTTCCACGGGGCAAAAGTCGGGAAGAAATGCGACCTATTGCAAAAAAATCCGCACGTTTCCTTTGAAGTAGAGGGAAAACAGCAGTTGATTCCACCGAATGGGGCAGCATCCTGTACAGCAGGCTTTGCCTATGAAAGCGTGATTGGGCAGGGCATTGCAGAACTCGCACCAGAAGAGAAAAAAGAAGACCTGCTGAAAAAGCTGCTGGAACATTACGGGATTCCATTTCAGTCGTTTTCACAGGCACATCTAGAACGAACTGCCGTTTATAAAATCGTTGCAGAACAATATACCGCCAAGAGAAGACCCATTCCGCAGGGAAGAGGATAATCAACAAAATCAAATGCAGCAATGCCCCGAACAGTTCACACCGTTCGGGGCATTGTTTGCAAGCTTAAAGGTTGCTAATTAGCAGCCACAACCGCAGCCGTTGTTGTTGCAGCCACAGCCGCCGCCGCAGTTACCGTAGCCGCCACAGCCGCAGCATACAAACAGCACGATCAGAATGATAATCCACCAGCAACCGTTGTTTCCATCGCATCCACACATAGTAAAAATCTCCTTTTTTGTAGATTAAATTTGAAACAAACGACTTTCTGTCTGTTTCATAGTACATCATATGCAAAAGCTGAAAAAGCGTTCCTACTTCGACAGATAACGCACAAGTTTTGTGGCATACTAAATTTATATGAGTGCAGAAAGGAATTTGGTGTATGCGATATACAGATGGGTTTACAGGAAAAGCCATTCTTGCTTTGAAAGAAGCAATCTGTGCGGCGGAAGAATTAGGACATACTTACATCGGCAGTGAACATTTGCTGCTGGGACTGCTGGAGGAGGGCAGCAATGCTGCCGCAGCCATGCTGGCAGCCCAGCACATCACTGCACAACGGGTGCGGAATGCGTTGGTGGAACTGGTCGGAAGAGGCATTCCGGCACAGGTGCAGGAGGACTGCCTCACCCCTGCCCTGAGTGAAATTATGCAGCAGGCAAAGGCATTTTCTAAAGAAGACGGTCGCAGCCTTGCCGGAACAGAACATCTTCTGCGTTCGATTTTGCGAACGCCTTGCTGCACGGCAGTTGCGATTCTGAAGAAGTTGGGCGTTAGTTTGAACCAGCTGGGGGCAGTCAGTCGGCAGGAAACCTCTTGTCATCTCCGCATGGAAGAGCGGCGGACAGAACGGATCTCAAAGAAAACACTGCCGAATCTCTTTCAGTATGGGAAGTGGATGACCGATCCGGCATTGCTGCATCAATATGACCCTGTGATCGGACGGGAAACGGAATTACAGCAGATGGTTCAGATCCTCACACGCCGTACCAAAAATAATCCCTGTCTGGTGGGCGATGCCGGCGTTGGAAAAACGGCGATTGTAGAGGGCGTTGCACAGAAAATTCTGCGGGGCGAAGTGCCGGAGGCACTCCTGTCACAGCATATTTTCTCGCTGGATTTGCCGGCGTTGCTGTCAGGGGCAAAATATCGGGGCGATTTTGAAGAGCGGTTTCGGAACTGCTTGCAGGAGGCAACCCAGAACGAACAAATCATTTTATTTATTGATGAACTGCATACGATTGTCGGAGCAGGAGCGGCGGAAGGGGCAATTGATGCTGCCAATATGTTGAAACCGCAGCTTGCCCGTGGAGAAGTCAAGCTGATTGGAGCAACGACAACCGAAGAATTTCGCAAATATATCGAGAAAGACAGTGCATTGGAACGGCGGTTTCAGCCGATTCAGGTTTTAGAACCAAGCCCGGAGGCTTGCTTTTCGATTCTCTGTGGACTGCGGGAAACGTATGCGAACTTTCACCACATTGAAATTCCGGATGCGATTTTACGGCAGGCAGTTTCCTGTTCGGTTCGCTATCTCCACGACCGCTATTTGCCGGATAAGGCGATTGATTTGCTGGATGAAGCTTGTTCTCGTGCTCGGATTCGCTGCGAGCAGGAACATGTTTCCTGTCCGGTGGTGACAGAATCCGACCTTGCGGAAATCGTTTCCATGCGGATTGGAATTCC
>CABQIF010000048.1 GCA_902464115.1 uncultured Ruminococcus sp.
GTTTTGATGGAGGTGCAGCAGAAATCGTTTTCTTCCGTTTTCCTCTTTAAATTTGTTCGACATAGAGTGAAATAGTAGTCGCAGAAAAATAACAATTGGACAAAATGAGGAACAGATTTTTACATCTGTTCCTCATTCGCTTTTTGTATACGCTTTTCTTCCTTTGATTTTTTCGATTTGCTGATAATCAATTTAAAATCCAATTTTATTTAATCTCGCAGAAACACGATTTAAATCAATATTCTCATCATCTAGATAATCCTGAACATCACTAAGCATTAACAGATTATCCTTATGACACTCTTCGTCTTCTCTTAGATTTTGATTCATGATTACTTGTTCTAAGAGATTGCGAACCGTTCGTGCATTTTCAAAATTGGGTTTTGTCCTGTAATACTCTGTAATATCCAGCAAAAGTTGCATTGCTGACGAATCCATTTCATATCCCTTTCGCTTTAGAAAATGCAATGCAATTTCTTCCAGTTCCTCTCTTGTGTAATCTTGAAAATGCAATGTAAACGGAACTCTGGAAACCAGTCCGGGATTTACACGAATGAGTTCCTCCATTTCAGACGGATAACCTGCTAAGATAACGCAAAACTGTCCACGCTGATCTTCCATTTGTTTCAAAAGAACTGCAATTGCTTCTTCACCATAGGTTGCAGCATTGTCATCATCGTTTCTAATTAAGCTATACGCTTCATCAATGAAAAGAATGCCACCCATGGCATCGTTGATTTTTGCAAGCGTTTTGGAAGCTGTTCCGCCCACATATTTACTAATGAGTCCTTGTGCATCTGTTTCTGTCAGCTTTGCTTCTGGCAATACGCCTGCCTCATATAGAATACGGGACAAAATACGAGCAACTTCTGTTTTTCCTGTTCCGGGATTGCCACAGAAACACATATGCAAATTCATGTCCGAATCATTTTTGTTGCGTTTTGCATATGCTTTGATTTTCTTTATCATTCGTTTTACAGAACGCAACCCAACCAGCTGTTCCAGTTCCTCTTCAGCAGTTAGAATTTTCTTTACCATGCCTTCGCCGGTTGTCGGAACATAGATATGATTTTCCTTGATATAGGCATTTACATCCGCAATTTCAATCGTTTTATCTTCTGTTCCAGCACAGCGTACATTTTGACACATCACAACCTGCTCAATGATATTTCGCATTTCACGGGCGTTTGCAAAATTCGGCTCTTTTCTAATATGGTCTGTAATATCCAGGATTCTATCTTTTGCCTCATCACTGATTCCATATCCTTTGTTTTTCAACATGAATGCAGCGATTTGCCCCAACTCATCTCGGTTGTAATTGGGAAAATCTAATGTAAACTGGATTCTTGATTGAAAGCCTGGATTTGATGCAAGCATTTTCGTCATCTGATTTTTATACCCTGCAAGAATCACACAAAATTCTCCACGATGGTCTTCCATCGCTTTGATTAAGGTAGACACTGCTTCGTGACCATAGTCATTACTGGAATCTCCTTGCACAAGAGAATAGGCTTCATCAATAAACAATACCCCGCCCATTGCTTCTTCAATTATCGCAGCCGTTTTTAACGCTGTCTGTCCAACATAACCAGCAACAAGACCGCTGCGATCTGTTTCAACGACTTTGTTTGTTCGGAGAAGTCCGTTTTCATGGAGAATGCCAGCAATCATTCGGGCAACTTCTGTTTTTCCTGTTCCCGGATTTCCGAGAAAACACATATGTAAATTTGGCTGGTCGTGACCTTTATTCGCAAGTGCATAGGCTTTTATTTTTCGGACATTGGATTTCACTGCATCCAATCCAATGAGTGCATTCAGTTTCTTTTCCCATTTTCCGATTTTAAAATTGCCTTTTGTCCCTGACATATAGTGATGTTTGTCAAGGTCAAGCATGTTTTGATAAAGTTCAAAGAGTTGTTCTTCAGACTGGTCTTTTAGAAAATTCTCTGCCTGTACCAGTTCCGTAACTGCATGGAATGGAGCGGCGAAAATTTCCATCAGACGTTTATTACACAATTCAGCAGACACTGCTTCGTGTATCTTATCGTTGTCAAATGTGTAAATTAATTCGGTTTTCTTTACTGGTGCGGACAAAAGAACAAAGATTGCATTCCATGTCACTTTCAGCATGGCGGTCAACTCTGTGCTGCCATCCTCAAAAATATCAATCACATATTTCTTTTTCAGAATGCTGTCACAAGCAGAAATATGTTTGGAAAGGACTTCTTGCCAATTGATTTCCGGAAGATTCTTTTGAATTTTGGGTGGTTCGATTTCCTGATTATAGGCACATCCATAGATATTGTTTGCCCTTATAAATTGATTCATTTTATCTGTCAACTGAAAAACTCGGTCAAGCAGCTGATCAGTAAGATGAATAAAATCCTGATTAGGAGATTCTGTATACTGTGCCATGACAGTTGGAAAAACTGCTTTCTTCCATTGGATTTCGATACCAAGCTTCAAAAGCACGCTCTGTAGAAGGGCAGAAGTACGGTCTGACAGCATATCTAATGTGTCATTTTTGGAGGAATAGCGTTTGCAAAAAGTTTCATGGAAATACTGCTGCATCTGCTCGATACTATTTTTCAAGCGATCATAGAAAATCTCTGTTTTTTCTGCCTTTGAAACATAGGTTTTAATCTTTGAAAAGCTGGGAAAGCAGTGTATGTCTTCTTTCAGTTGCCCAAAAGATAATGACTGTACATCAATCTTTTGGGCAACAATTTTTTCTACAAAACGCCGTATTTCATGGATGATTACTTCGCTGCGGTCATATGGCTGCGGAAACATCATATATCCGCATATCGGACACATACAACTTTTCTCACATTCTTTTACAGTGCCGCAAGCAATACATTGATATTTTTTCATCACCAGTCAACTCCCAATGCAAGCTTTGCTGCTTCCAGCGGTGTGCTATAAAAACCGACTGCAATTTCTTTTTTCAGCTTGTCCGAAAGCAGCAGATAATGATTCCGGCTGCTCTCTGGCAACAATATTTTTTTTGCACCTGCGTTTGCTGCTGAAACAAAAATTTCATCTAACATTGTAATCACAGGCATGGTTTCACCAGACATGACGACTCTTCCGCATATCACCAGTGAGGGTAATACCGGACGGTTTGACAGTGCAGAATACAGTCCAACCACTTCCGCTACAGATACTTCATCGCTGACATTTCGATTCTGTAAGTCGTTATAGTACAAACTGTAATCAAAATCCAAAGGGCTGCGTTCTACCAACTTTCCACTATTCTGCATAAAGTAATTAAACGCCGCTGTAATGCTATCTCGAACGCTCTTCGGAGCACCTGCAAGCCCTTCCACATTGTGGAAACTGAGTTTTCCTGTACCTGCCATCAGCTTATTTTCAAAACGATATACACCAACACGGCCATCAATGGAACGTCCGATTGCGTAAACATAGCCCGATTTTCCAAAGCTTTCCGGAATCAAAGAACCGCTTGCGATTTCCGGTAAATCTACATAAAATTCTTCTTCTGTGTCAAGGTCAATGTAACCCAGCATGACATCGCTAAATTCCGCAGGATTCATTTTCCGAAGCTGTTCTTTGACTCTGCGACGGCATTCAATGGCATATTCGAGTAATTCCTGTGCTTCTTCTTTTTCAATCTGTTCATTTGGATAGATAAGCTTTGCAAGTCCCGAAAACGTCCGTCTGACTGCGGTATCATCACGGGTGTTAAAGTTATCATTCAAAGCGAAATACTCACCGAAGGAATTGGTGAAGTCGTACTTCCGCATCGCATGGCAGAACTCAGAAAAGCAATCGGAAATTAGTCCATATTTGTTTGTGAAAAGACTTGCTCGCAGCTTTGGCGTTTCCCATCCCGGCAAATAGGCATGGATTCGATCGAAAAATGCAGAATCGTTGTTAAAGCCTTCCGGAAACGGTTCAAATAAATTGGTGGTTCGCAGCATATCTGCAACACTGCGGAACGTATTTCCTTCAAAAGCAATGGAAGCATCCGAACTAATGGAATCGCTGCCTCTTGCAAAGCTGCCGTTTGCCATATAGTTTTTCATAATCTGTATCATATCGCCGGAGGTGTTGGTAATACCGCCGACTTCATCGAATGCAACGCAGTCCCAATTTCCAACAAGTCCCACACGATGGGAAGCCATATTGTAAAACATATTGGATACCGTTGTATGACCGCTGCTCATTAGAATAGAGTAGGGGGAAAGTTCGCTGTAAGCGTGGGATTTTCCTGTTCCTCTTGGCCCTAACTCAACAAGATTATAGTTTTTCTGAATAAACGGCACAAACCGGAGCAGGTAGTGCAGTTTTTGTTTTTCATTTAGGGCATCCGGCTCATAGCCGGCGGAACGCAGAAGAAGTGTAATCCATTCTTCTTTTGTGAACTGTTTTCTTGCTTCAAATATCTCGTCAAGGTCGAGATTTGCCATTTGGATTGGCTTTAAAGCAGCGATTGAAAAAGGGGAGTCGTATCTGGATTTTTTCTTTTTCTGTTTTTGATTTCGTTTCTTTTTGTTGCCGTCAAAAATATTTTCTTCATAATCATCTTGATCAAATTCTCGTTCAAGTCCTACATATTCGATTTTAATGATACACCAGATACCGCCGACTAACAGCTTTTCATTGTGGGTGACCAAATCAGAATTGACCTCGAAATCTTTCAAATCCAGATTCGTGAAGCTTGCAATATACTTATCTTCTTTTTCATCCAGCCGGACGGTTACTTTGTCAATTACAGTATACTGTCCATTTTCCTTTATTTTTGACTTTACATAGTCGCTTTGATCGGGGCGAACATAATTCTCGCTGAGAATTCTCTTGATTTTCTCCAAACCAATCTTAATCGCTTCTTCGTCATCGGTTGCACAGTACATTCCCAGCAAGTATTCCAGTACATAGGTAGGAACATTTGCCCCCTTTTTCATGAGTGCAGTCAAATCTTTCCGAACCGATTTGCCGGGAAATGCTGCAATTACCTTTCTATCAAATTCATCCATAATGATCCCTCCAAATTGCTTTAAAAATCAAAATCGTTGGAAAATGCAATTTTCACTGAAAATTCCGTACGTTCCATTAAATCGCCTGTTTCCTTGTCCACAATATTGAGATAATACACTGCGTTGCCGTCGAATGCGACATTTTTCAAGGTGAACCGAATATGGAATACCCGATTCTGTGGTTCTCCGGTTTTATCGGCAACCAATGTTTGTATATTGCTGACTGGATTTGAAAACTTGTCACATAAGTAAATCTCATAGGTTGCAGGAACAACTTTTCCACCGACCGCATCAACCTGCATAAAATCAAGGGAAAAAATATTGTTGCTGATTTTTCTGGTCATGCTGATGAGTTTTACAGGAACTTTTTTGATGTCCACAAATTTCTTTGAGGTTTTTGAGATGTTCTTGAATGTAATCACTGGAACACAGCATTCTTGCAACGATACGCCACCATGGACAAAGTTGCTGCCACCGCCTTGCTTTTGGATGCGGATGGTTTCATATGGTGTCAATCCAACCAACCCATCTGCATATTCTTCCATCGAAATATTCATGAGGACATCCGACTTGCAGGTATTATTTGCGAGAAGATACCGTTTGCCGCTTTCAAGAACATCTCCAGAAACAAGACTCGTGCTGACTTTTTCACTTTCTGCAAGGGGTTCATGAGCATACAAGAAACCATGGTCAGCAGTGATGAGAATCTTCGAGCCACTCATAGAATTGACAATCAGACGAACTAAATTCTTGAGTTCTTCCAGTGCATCAGCACAGGCTTCAAAGACTTGATTTTCCGTAGTTGCCTTATCTCCAACAGCATCAATGGTGTTGTGATAGATATACACCACATCTGCACCGCTGACAAGTTCTCTTCGTTGGGATTGCTTCATTGTGAGCAGGGTTTCATATGTTACGGCACAGTTTTTCGGATTGGTTCTTTTTAAGATTTTATCTCTGTTTTCTGTGCCATCCGTTGGCAATCCATCACATAGCACTTTCATGGAATCAGAAATTGTCAATGATGTATGGGGGAGTAGGGCTGCCATGCCAAATTTTGTGATACTTGGAAAGACAGATTGCATGGCGGATTGTTTTGCTGTGCCGTTTGTTTCTCGCAAAAGTTTTTCGGTAAGCTCTGTCGCTACTTCATATCGTAAAGCATCAGAGATAATGACAAACACTCTGCTATCATTGGTGAGGGGCTGTACCACATACCGATAAAAATCACACTGCTGTGGAATGCCATGCAGTGCAAAACCATCTGCAACCGATTCTTTGATCAGGGAATTCCAGCTGCCATTCAGTTCTGAAAGATACCAATTCTGATAGAGATGTTCCGCAGTGACCACAGCACTTTTGAATAAGTCATCCAGCGTTCCCAATGTATTGAAAAGGCTTTTCCGGAAGTCCATATGCAGCCGTCTGTAGTACGTATCCATCCAGTACAATTCTTTACAGTAGGAATCCCACAATTCTTTCTCTGTTCCAAAGTGGAAACCTGTAATATGAGCATAGTGAAATTCCTGCATTTTTGCGATATAATACAGACCGTCATACAAATAAGCATAGCGATTATACCACTTTGCGGTACGGCGGCTTTCTGTAACCTTCAGAATCTCTTCTGTTTTAATCACATTTTCTGCAATTTCCTGTAGGAATCTTTCAATGATGACGGCATCAATACAAGGCAGACTATCCGACTGCATCAGAATTGCTGTATCCACTTTTTCCAGACGCTCTGTAAGCCGCATATGCTCTGTAATATCGTCTGCAATCTCGAACAACTTTTCTTGTTCCGCAGAAGCATTCCATTCATCAATGAAAGCATAGCATGCCGGCTGGTGCTCCGGAGAGAGATATTTCTCTAAGCCGGACAGTATCGTTTCATCGCCAATCGCAGAAAATGCCGTGAGCAGGATATGTGTTGCAAGGTCGTACAAATCATATTTTTCATCGGCATAGCCCGTATAGCGTGCTGTCATCTCTTGCAATGCCTGCATACTGCCGAACTTTTCGATTTGTTCCAGACAGGTGTTATCCTCATGATACAGCGAATCGCAGAGAATTGTACGCAAAACGCCATGCACAGTATTCTGCTTGGTATTGCAGAGCACTGCCATGATATCAATATGTAACTGTCCAGCATTCTGATATTGCGTGCCGAAATCTTTGAGTTTTGCTGTTCGTTCCTTGCTGTCGAAAAACTTGACATAGTGTCGCATTGCTCGCCGCAGCTGTGTCGTCTGCGGAATATGCAGTTCTTCCATCTGCATGGAAACCAAATCGGCACGAAACTCCTCGCTGTAAAGCTGAATATCCCGCAGCCAGTTGTCTTCCCGATGGGAATAGGTTAGGGGGTCGTATACCAGATAATTGCTCTGGGTATCTGTTTCAGACAAGAGCATTTTTGCTGCAAAGAAATTATCTCCGGTCAGTTTCAGGAGTTTCACGCCTGGAATCTCCAGTTCGTCCAGCATGTTTTCAAACTCCCGGTCGGAGTCGAACCAGAAAATAATTTTACGTTGGTAACAATCGGGCAATTCCGCAGCAAACCGCTCCTGCAAGGTTCGGTTAATGGTATCGATCGTCATTTTATCTTCTCCAAAATCTCTGCAAATTTCGCATAATTCACCTTTACGCCATCGTCAAGGTCAATATCGATCATATGGTCGGCGAGGTGGTGCACCTTTTCTTCATAGGCATTGATTTCGTCCAGCTGTGCAGTCAGTTTCTCTTGACGCTTTTTCAGCTTCACACGCTCGGACTGTGCTGCATGTTCCATCTGGTCGCCCAGCATGGAAAGCTGTGTCCGGTAGCGTTCCTGCAACTCGTGGACATAATCAGTGCGGACGGTAGCGACTGTGGTCTTCTCCCAGCGATGCATATAAACCAGAGCCTTGAAGGCGTTCTTCTTGCCGGAGCTGAACAGCCAATAAATCGGGCGTTTCTGATAAATTTTGCAGTGGTCGGCATAGAAGCCGTTGAGCAGGTAGTTCCGGATGGCTTCCCGTGGGGTTGCACCCTTTGTGCCGAGGGCATCGGCGATGAACTTGAGGTTCTCCTCCAGCGTGTCTTCGCCGTAGACGATTTTCACAAACTCCACGATTTTTCCGGTGAGGTCGCTCTCTAAGTAGTCATCATCGCAAATCGGAAGCACATTGTCTTTCACGGGGAGGATGGTCTTGTACTTGCTTGCATCCCATTCACCGCCGGCATAGCACAGCCCTTTTTCATCCAGCGAATACCGCCCGAACAGACAGCCCACGGCATAGGAGAGCAGCGACTTGATTTCCCGCTGCAAATCCGCCCGGCGGACGGTCACGTCCCTGTCCTCGACTTCCGGCGTCAACTCGTCTTGTAAGCCATAGATGTCGATGAAGATGCGGTTCAGTTCCTCTTCGTTGGATTTTAGTTTTTGAAAACGGGCTTCGCATTCTTGTGCCCATTGGTTGTATTTGTCTGAGATTAGTTTTGACATGATTTTATCCTTTCACTGCTGCATCAATTTTTGCACAAACGCTGTGGAATTGGTTGTCAATTTCCCAGTTTGAAAAACGCAGAACTTGTAATTGATGCAGCTTTAAAATATCCGTTCGGATGCGGTCGTATTCTTCACCCTCTACGGTGTAGTGTTGGCTTCCATCTACTTCTATCACGAGATTTGCAGATGAACAATAAAAGTCAACAATATAATGTTCAATCACACGTTGCCGATAAAAATGAATGGGATAATTTCTTAAAAAATCATACCACAAGTGCCGTTCCTGTCGGGTCATATTTTTTCGTAGAGTTCGTGCAATTGGCTTTAAATTTGAATGATAACCAGTATAATGATAATCTTTCTCCATAACAAACCTCTTTCGTTTTTGTTCATGAGAGAACCTCTCCACCGCCGCTGGCGGTTCCCCTCTCCTTTCAGAGGAGGCAAGATACCGACGCATGGCTCTCCTGAAAGGGGAGCTGGCAAGCCGCAGGCTTGACTGAGGGGTAGAATCACACCAAACGGATGTCTTTCAAAATCCCAGCTTGTTTCAAACGAATCCCAGTCAGTTTGAGAAATTTTAATATTTTCTTCAGCGATTGCTTCAATTTGTTTAATTGATTTAAGTTGCACAGGTAAATCAAGAACATCTCTAACTGTTGTATTAAGTGTAGGATTATACATATTTAAAAGTGTATATGCTACAACTCCATTTAGAAAAGCAAGAAGCCATAAGTCAAAATCATTTTTCTTTGCAATAACTGTAGGTGCTCCCGAACTGTAATGATGTTCTTCATGTTTCATTCTAAAGCCATTTTTATAAGAGGTAATTAAATTCCAGCAAACTCCTCTTTTGCCACAGTATTTCTGATTATATAAACCACCATGACTAGCATAAAATTCTTTTGCTGTTGAAGACCAATCAACAACATCAAGATCATTTCCTGCCCATCGTCTGAAAATGCCTCCATTTGCATATGGTTGCCATCTGTCTGTATTAGATATTTCCCACCAGTTCCTTGTATAGAGTTCGTTATTATGTGTTTTATTTCTTCCTGCAGATTCATAAAAATTTCGAACTTTTGGCAATGAAAAAATTTTGAAATTTTTCCACCAATAAGCGACCGGAGAACCAGGGATTTTGGAGAAGTTTTCGGCATTGCTCTCATAGTAAAAACCACACTTATGATTTGAGATTGCTTCCAGTGCTTTCTGTCTTTGTACTTCCATTCCGCCACGAAATTCTGTCAATCTCAGATAAGCTCCGTTTTTGCATACTTTGCTATTTTTCAGGACAAATGTACAAATCGGCACAGTTGCTTCTTCAAATGCAGAGTACTCAAACTGAATCAAGGTTTCAATTGTTCGTGTATTATAAATGTAATTCCGCATTTTTTCATAGCTTTGAATAAACATCCATACATATGGCGTTAAGAAACCAAGATAGCCCTCTAATTTTGCCATTTTCGTGCATTTGACAACAAAAGCAGAAAACAAATCGGATTTATAATCTGGATAATTTTTCTTGATGAAGTCTGACAGCGTTGCATTCATACCAGAGCCGCCCATATACGGCGGATTGGTGCAGACCACATCATATTTCTGCATCAGAATCCGAGCCACTCGCATCATCATTTCCAGCTGCTCTGCCTGCATCCCGAACGTCGGCAGGAACGCAGAAACCGCTTCGTCCAGCCCAGCCGGTTTCGTCACCGTCATCAGTGAGCCATAGGTGTCAGCGAACTGGAACTGCTCTGCAAACTTTCGCAGGCTGCCGCTCAGCAGGGAAGTGTCTACATGCATCACATCCGCAAAATTCGCAAGATTTGGCTGATTTTCCGCCGATAGAATGCGGCGGTTGTATTGCCGTGCTTTCATCATCACCGCAAAATATGCCAGCTGATAGGCACGGCGGTCGATGTCCAGCCCATAGAGATTGTTTCGTAGGATGAACTTGGCTGCATCTCGCTCTGACCATCCGCAGGCGGTGTAAATATCTATCAATACATCGAATGCATAGACCAGAATATGTCCGCTGCCCATGCACGGATCAATGATTTTGATTTGTTCCGGCTGAATCTCCCGATAGGCAGCACGCAGGTTTTCCAGTTCCGATTTTACAGCGTCTTCCTGTTCTGCCTCTTCCAGATAGTACTTCCAGTCGGCATGTTCCGGCTTGCCGTGACCCTCTGTCCAGAGTCTGCCCAGCGAGTTTTCCACCATGTACCGTACAATCCAATCCGGCGTGAAAAGTTGCGTAGCTGCTGGAATATCTGCTGCACTGATTTTGACATTTTTCTTGAGATTGGCAAAAACCTTATCTTTCGGCTCAGAGTTGTAATATTGATATAACCATCCGATAATCTGCACCTGGTCGTTCCAATCCTCTTCCGGAATATCTTTCACCATATGGGCAATGACGCTATCTTCACGCAGTAGATTTTTCGGGAATAGCAGTTCTGTCCATCCGCCGATTCGCTCAAACATCTCCGGCAAGCCTTCGTTCAGGGCATTGCACTGCGTGATGATGATATACTGATACAGCTGTTCGTTTTTTTGCTGTTCCAGAAGTTCTAGTACAAGTTCTTTGTCCAGCCCATCAATTTCCAGATTCACCGCATCGGTCAATACTTCTGGCTTGAAATTGCCGTTCTCGTCCGAGAAAATGCGAGTATGCGACGGGAGATAATTGTTCACCTCCATGAATCGCAGGGCGATGAAGCGGTTAAACCATGTATAAGCAGCTTCCTCCATGGTCGAAGCGAAGCCTTTCGCCTGAATCTGTGCGATAAGCTGGGCACGCTGGCTTTGTTCCGCAGGGGTTAAAGACTGCCCATTGACCGCTGCCTGTGATGGATTGTTTTTTCCGTCCTCTGTGACTTCATATTCAAATGCCTTTTGTGTGACTGCCTGAATCAGCATGATTCTTGCCGAAACAGCGAAATTTTTAATTGCGTTCTTGTTCATATATCTCACCTCAAATGATATGGAGGACATCGTGCCCATTGAGCTTTTGCAGTAATGTTTTCTTGATTTCTGCAACATATCGATCAATATCTGTTTCGCTCTTCAGCTGCATGGTGTGGCAGATTGTACTGCGGTTGATGGTTACCGTGTCAACATCCGGTTCTGCAACGACAAGCAACTTTTGCAGATACTGTTGCCGAATGTTACCGATTTGAATTTTCATCGCATCGAGGGTCGTCAGTTTTTCTGCGTGTTCTGCATCGGTTCGCTTTTCCATCAACATTGCATCTGCACGCTGAACAATATCACTTTGTTTCACGTCAGCAGTCTGATGAATTTCACCCATTGCCGCTTGAATTTCTCCAATTACTTCTTCCCGTTTTTGTACAAGCAGGTTTGCATACACGTTCTGAATGATTTGTACCAGTTCCGGCAGTTCGCTGATTCGTTTGTACGGCTTCGGCATCGAAAGGATTTCCTTGATTTTGGCAATTGCAGCGATGGCATCGCTTTCCGTCTGGAAATATTCTTTTTCTGTGTTTACGAGTTCTGTCTGTGCTTTTGCACGGTCGAAGATTTCTCTTTGTATCCGGAAGAACGTGTCCACATCGGAAATATCTTCTGAGAAGTCGAGGAAATCATCTTGTAGTTCTACCGCTTTTTTCAGCAGTGCGATGCTGTCGTTTTTTTGTGCAAGCAGTTTCTCGCAGAGATTGATTCCATTTTCAACAACATTTTTTCCGGGATATGCAGAGAAAGTGTATTCCTTTGCAATGCGTTCCTGAAGGGCTGCACGCTCTGTATCAAACTTTTCTATGATATAGCAAATCAGATCCGCTTCATCGTCTGGAATTGCACCCAATGTGCAATTATGATATTCACTAAGAAATTCCCGACATTTCTTGATCAATGCTGTCGGTGGAGCAACTTTGAACGCAATGATTGCCTTGTCAATTTCTGTTTTTTTCCGCAGATAATCTATGATTTTTTTATCACTCGGCGAAATAATTGTACCGCCATATTTCAACACCAATTTTTGTGCCGCAATCAATTCTGCAACAATTGCTGCAATGTCAATTTCACGCCAGCCATAGGGGATTGCCTGATATCGTTTTTGCAGATCGCCCATAGAGGTTGGCAGCTGTCGTTCTTTCTGAATTTCCAGATATTGCAGCAGTTCTTTGCTTGCTTCAGCGTTTGGCGATTCTGTTCCTGCAAGCACCATTTGCTTACTGCCGTTCAGAATTTGCAGAAGATCCGCATCACTGTCGTAATTTTTCCGGATATATCCCAGTTTTGTGTAAACGCTTTCTACAAGAACGCTCATTGCCCGTTCCACACAGTCTTTTACTGAAGAAACTTTCATCATCAGCTTATCGCCTGCAACATAAATTCTACCTGCAACAATGGCAGCAGAAATCAATTCCTCTGCACGCTTTTCATGTGCAGAAGCTTGATTTTGTCTTGCTCGGATAATATTTTGAATCATTTCTGGAAGCTGTGTCACATTTTTACTCTTAACATAGCGACGAATCTTCATGGCATCTTCCAATTCTTTGAAATAAGGCTGGCTCTCTGCCAGAACAATGATGACTTCATTGTCAGCAGCGGATTTCATCCGGAAAACAGAATCATCCATGGTATAAATTTCCGAAGCAACGGTGATGAAATGTAATGCGATAGAGCCGGTCAGCTGACCAATGACGGTTTCATCAATTCGTTCATCATAGGGGAAATCGTATTTTCCATACCGGAATTTTTTGCTGACAAACAGTTTTCCGAAGATAATATCCGAGATTGCTTTTGTAATAATGGCACTGTCTACAGGGGTATTCCGAATTTCACGGGCAATATCCTGTTCATCGTCTGTCAGAAAAGTATAAGTATCGCCTGCTCTGGAAACATAGTTTTGCGATACCAATCTGTCCAAGGATTGTTGTATTTCAAGGCGGGTGGAAATCTTATCCGTACGAATATCTTCTGCCATGAGAATGCTGATATTGTCCACATTTGCCTTGATATCGTCTACATAGCGTACGAGATACAGGAGTTTCAAGATATTGACATCATATTGCTCAATGCCATCATGATGATCTGCTGCATCTTGACAACGGTCAATGACACGGCGAATGGAGCTGTCCAAGAACGTGTGAAGGGTATCATAGAATAGATAGAATGGAACGAGTGCATATTCATCTTTGTTTTGAATTGCCTGAGCTGCTTCCTGAAAGCCGGAAAGCATGGAGCGTTCGCCGCCGGAGAGATGCTTTCCAGAGTTTCCATGCTTTCTGATTTCCGCAAGAACATTTTGCATCAAGCGGAACTGATAGGGGACAAACGGATAAGTTTCTACAAATTCGCCCTCGCCAGTATAACCCTTTAAATCAAGTATCGCATGACTGAATGTAAACAGATTTTTCAGTACCTGATGATTCTTTTCATATTGCTGTTTGAGCAGTTGTTCTGCAATTTCTGTTTTAGCAAGAATTCGTTTTTTGATGACTTCATCCACGGAAGAAGAACTCAAACTCAACCGTGTATTGAATCGTCCCTGAATCTTAGAAAAGTCATCGCCGCTGATTTTGGTGATGCTGTCAATTGCCTCCTGAGAAGTTACCATGACCCAAACTCTGCCGCCGCATTTTGTCCCGATTTCTTCCACAATGGTTTGCAAATTCAGCATAAGGTCAGAATCCGAGCCAATATAT
>CABQIF010000049.1 GCA_902464115.1 uncultured Ruminococcus sp.
AAGGGTGCAGAATTCAAACTCTGGACAGAAGACACTGCAATGAGCAAAGCATACAACACCTTGCGGAGTGCAAAGGATTTCTTCTTTCCGCAGGTAGAAACACTGGCTGCATTTAAGGTGTCCGGAAAGAACATCGAAGTAGAAGACATCCGGAAAGAAACCGAAGATTTCGTGATTTTCGGCGTTCGTGCTTGTGATGCAAAGAGTTTTGAAATTCTGGATACGGTTTATTTGGCAGACCCGGTTGACAGCTACTATGCATCCAGACGGGAACACGGTGTTGTTGTAACCCTGTCCTGTAAGAAACCAACAGAAACTTGTTTCTGTAAGGCATTCGGCATTGATGCAACCAACCCAGGCGGTGACGTTGCTTGCTGGATGACAGATGATGAACTGCTGTTGCAGGCAAATACCGAAAAGGGTGAAGCACTGCTCGCTTCTCTGAGTCTGTTGGAAGATGCTGCTGACGATGCAGCAGATTCTGAAAAGGAAAAGCTGCAAACCATTCTGGACAAGCTGCCGCTCGGCAACCTTTCCACAGAATCGTTTGGCGGCGATAAGCTGATGGCATTGTTCAATTCTGATAAGTGGGAATCTCTGTCAGAATCCTGTCTGGCGTGCGGTACTTGTACCTTTGTATGCCCGACTTGCCAGTGCTATGATATTCGGGACTATGATACCGGTCATGGTGTACAGCGTTTCCGTTGTTGGGATAGCTGTATGTATTCGGACTTTACCCTGTGTGCACATGGTAACACCCGTAATACACAGATGCAGCGGTTCCGTCAGCGGTTTATGCATAAGCTGGTTTATTATCCAGCAAATAATAACGGTGTATTTGGTTGTGTCGGCTGCGGCAGATGCTTGAGAAGCTGTCCGATTTCCATGAACATCGTGAAAGTTATGAAAGCACTGGAGGGATAAAAAGGATGAGACCAGAAACTTTAATTCCGAAAATCGGTGTGGTAACAGATATTCGTGTGGATACCCCAGATGTCAAGACTTTCCGTGTCGTTGGTTTGGACGGTAAAAAGGTGTTTGAACACATTCCGGGGCAGTGTGCAATGCTGTCTGTACCGGGTGTCGGAGAAGGGATGTTCTCCATTACGTCTTCGCCGACCAATGAAGCATTCATGGAATTCAGCATCAAGAAGTGCGGCTGCCTGACCAGCTGGCTGCACATGATGGATGTTGGACAGCAGATCACCATCCGTGGACCATATGGAAATGGTTTCCCGGTAGAATCTGCTCTGAAGGGAAAAGACCTGCTGTTTATCGCCGGTGGTATCGGCTTGGCTCCGTTGCGTTCTGTTATCAACTATGTACGGGACAAGAAGGACAATTATGGCAGCGTGCACATCATCTATGGTTCTCGTTCTGCAGATGACCTGGTAGATTATCAGGAAATTCTGAATGAATGGCAGACCGATGAAAATGTAAGAGTAGATCTGACCATTGACCGCCCGCAGGAAGGCTGGGATGGCCATGTTGGATTTATTCCGAGCTTTGTAGAAGAACTGAAACCGGATCTGAGCCGGACAGTCTTGATCTGCGGACCTCCGATCATGATCAAGTTTACACTGGATGGCTTGAAGAAGATGGGATTCCAGGAATCTCAGGTTTACACTACAATGGAATTGCGGATGAAGTGTGCAATCGGAAAATGCGGTCGTTGCAACATCGGAAATAAGTATGTCTGCAAAGATGGTCCGGTTTTCCGTTTTGACGAGTTGTCTACATTGCCGAACGAATATTAATGGAAAAGGAGAATTCACATGGAACAGATGGTTAATGTTTTCATTATGGGCAAACAGTACAAGGTTCCAGCAAGCCTGACCATCATGAAAGCGTTTGAATATGCCGGTTATAAACTGATTAGAGGCTGCGGATGCCGGAACGGCTTCTGCGGTGCCTGTGCAACCGTTTATCGCATCAAGGGCGATCGTGAACTGAAGGTATGTCTTGCATGTTCCACACAGGTGGAAGAAGGTATGTATCTGACACAGCTGCCGTTCTATCCGCTGATCAAGGAACTGTACAACATTGAAGAAGTAAAGCCGACCGAACAGCTGATGATGCAGCTGTATCCGGAAATCTATTCTTGTATCGGATGTAATTCCTGTACCAATAGCTGTACACAGGGATTGAACGTGATGCAGTATATTGCATATGCACAGCGTGGCGAATATGCAAAGTGTGCAGAAGAATCGTTCGACTGCGTAATGTGTGGATGCTGTTCTTCCCGTTGCCCAGCTGGTATTTCTCATCCACAGGTTGCAATGCTGGCAAGACGGTTGAATGGTAAGTACATCGAACCGGAATGCAAGCACTTGAAGGAACGGGTCGAAGAAATTGCAGAAGGCAAGTGCGAAGCTGCAATTCGTGCAAATATGGCACTGTCTGATGCAGAAATCCGTGAAATGTACAATAATCGTGAGATTGAGAAGTAAGGAGGTGCGGCGTCATGTATACAGAAGAAATGCTGGAATCCATTAAGCTGGTAGAAGCTGCAAGAGAAGCAAATGCGGCAATGGAACCGAGAAGAATGTCCGCAGAAGAAAAGGATCAGGTTCTGAAGGAAAACCACCCGGACTATCGTGCAGATCAGTTCGATACACTGAGCGTTGGCCCGAACAAGGGTGAAAAAGCACCGAAGGAACTGGTAAAGCTGTTGCAGTCTGACAGCCGGTTAAAGGATCATCTCCCGGATCTTTCCTGCCCAGATTATGAAACAGACGTTCTGATCATCGGCGGCGGCGGTGCTGGTGCATCTGCTGCAATCGAAGCAGACGAAGCAGGGCAGAGAGTTATGATGGTAACCAAGCTGCGGATTGGAGATGCAAACACCATGATGGCAGAAGGTGGCATTCAGGCTGCTGACAAGCCGAATGATTCCCCGGCACAGCACTTTTTGGATGCTTACGGCGGCGGTCACTTCGCAGCAGATAAGGAACTCGTTTACAAGCTTGTAACCGAAGCTCCGGACTGCATTCAGTGGCTGAACAAGCTGGGCGTTGAATTCGATAAGGACAAGGACGGCAACATGGTTACCACACACGGTGGTGGTACTTCCAGAAAGAGAATGCATGCTGCAAAGGACTATTCCGGTGCAGAAATCATGCGGACACTGAGAGATGAAGTTCTGAACCGTCAAATTCCGGTTATCGACTTCACTTCTGCAATTGAACTGATTCTGGATGACAAGGGTCATTGTGCAGGTGCAGTTCTGCTGAACATGGAAACCAAGGAAATCCTGATTGCAAAGGCAAAGGTTGTTATCATTGCAACTGGCGGTGCAGGCAGAATGCACTATCAGGGCTTCCCGACTTCTAACCACTATGGTGCAACTGCTGACGGTCTGGTACTGGCATATCGTGTTGGTGCTCCGCTGCGGGAACAGTACACCTTGCAGTATCACCCGACGGGTGCTGCTTTCCCAGAACAGATTTTCGGTGCACTGGTAACCGAAAAGGTACGTTCTCTGGGTGCAAAGCTGGTAAACGTAAAGGGCGAAGTTTTCATGAACCCGCTGGAAACCCGTGACGTAACTGCTGCAACTGTTATCCGTGAATGCCGTCGTGGCAACCAGGTAAATACACCGGGTGGGCAGGGCGTTTGGCTGGATACTCCGATGATCGACCTGAAGAACGGTGAAGGTACGATTGAAAAGAGAATCCCGGCAATGCTGCGGATGTTCGGCAAGTATGGCATTGATATTCGGAAGCAGCCAATTCTGATTTACCCGACCCTGCACTATCAGAACGGTGGTGTTAAGGTTGGTACAGACAGCCAGACCTGCGTAGAAAACCTGTTTGTTGCAGGTGAAGCAGCTGGCGGCGTACACGGTGAAAACAGACTGATGGGCAACTCTTTGCTGGATGTAATCGTATTCGGTAGAAATGCTGGTAAGTATGCAGCTGCAAAGGCAAAGGATGTTGTTGTTGGCAATCTGACTTTGGATCATGTTGCAAAGTTTGAAAAGGAATTGGAAGATGCAGGTATCACACCAGATACAGTTTCTCCGATGCTGTTGCCGGATTATACCAGAAAAGTAAATGACTAAGTGCTTTTTTCTTGCAAAAGCGACAATTTTATGATACAAAGAGAGGGCAAGGTACGCACATCCAGCGTCCTTGCCTTCTTATTTTCAAAAATAAAAAATGAAAGAATGGAGGACTGATAAAAATGGACAGTTTGAACAATCTCATCAAAAGCATTGATGATTTTGTTTGGGGCATTCCGTTGATTGTTTTGATTATATCTTGTGGCATCTGGCTGACAATTCGATGCTGTGGGCTGCAATTTCGGCATCTTGGAAAAGCTCTGAAATTTATGGTCAAAAATGAAGAGGGCGGCGATGGAGAAGTTTCCAGTTTTGCTGCACTCTGTACCGCATTATCTGCAACTATTGGTACTGGTAACATTGTCGGCGTTGCAACTGCACTTGCAGCCGGCGGCCCGGGAGCGTTGTTCTGGATGATCGTTGCTGCTCTGTTTGGAATGGCAACAAAGTATGCAGAAGGCTTCCTGGCAATTAAGTATCGTACCATTGATGCAGAGGGACATTATCACGGCGGCCCATATTATTATATTGAACATGGAATGGGTGTAAAGTGGAAATGGCTTGCAAAGTTGTTTGCAATTTTTGGTGTATTGGCTGGGTTGTTGGGAATCGGCACAATCACACAGATCAACGGCATTACTTCCGCCGCAAATAATTTTTTTGATGCAGACAGTTCGCATATTGCCTTTACCATGTTTGGACATGACTACACTTGGACAACTGTTATTTGCGGCTTGCTGATCACAATTTTTGTTGCATTGGTTGTCATTGGCGGGTTGAAGCGTGTTTCAATGGTTTCTCAGGTCGTTGTCCCGTTTATGGCAATTCTATATGTACTCTGCGTGTTGATTATTATCTTCACCAACATTACAAAGCTTCCGAGTGCAGTTGTTGAAATTGTAGAAGGTGCATTTGGAATGCGTGCAGCAGCCGGTGGAGCATTGGGTGCAATGATGATTGCAATGCAAAAGGGAATTGCCAGAGGCATTTTCTCCAACGAAGCAGGGCTTGGTTCTGCACCAATTGCAGCAGCTGCCGCACAGACAAAAGAACCAGTTCGTCAAGGCTTGGTTACTATGACGGGCACTTTTATTGATACCATTGTTATTTGTACAATGACAGGTCTTTCCATTGTAATTTCTGGCGAATGGTCGAATCCAGATTTGCAGGGTGTTCAGATTACGACTGCTGCGTTCCAGAGCGGTTTGCCGATCGGCGGAAAATTCCCAGCATTCATTCTGATGATTTGCTTGATTTTCTTTGCATTTACCACCATTCTGGGATGGAGCTATTATTCAGAACGTTGCCTCTCTTATTTGATTGGTTCTCGGAAATCTACAACGGTTCTGTATCGTTGGCTGTATATCATTGCTGTTTTCATCGGCCCATATTTGACCGTAGAAGCAGTATGGAATATTGCAGATATTTTCAATGGATTGATGGCACTTCCGAATATTATTGCACTGTTGGCACTTTCCGGTGTAATTGCAAGAGATACCAAAGCGTATTTTAAGAAAAGTGCCTTGCAAAAGTAAAAATCGTTGTTTCAAAAAATTGTCGCAGGCAACAAAAAGCAGACACTGTAGTATTGCAGTGTCTGCTTTTGATTCCAATGAAAAGGAGAAAACTAAAATGCAAAATCAAATTTTCTGTGAAACTTGTGCTTATTATACCTATGATGAAGAGTGGGAATGCTACGTTTGTGAGCAGAATTTAGATGAAGATGAATATGTTCGGCTGATAGAGGGACATTATAAAAGCTGTCCGTATTATCGGGATGGAGATTGTTATAAGATTGCCCGAAAACAATGAGTTATCCTGTAATTTGCAGCAGTTCTGCTGTGCCTGTCAATGTTTCCAGAGCACAATGAGCCGGAAGAAAGATACAATCGCCCTTTTGAAATGAAAGGGCGTTTTCTTTTGTCTGCATTGTTCCAGAACCAGAAATGCAGAGTAAAACTTGAAAGGGATCTGAATCAGGCTGGTAATCTGTCCAATCGCAAGCGGTCTGTATGGTCAGCAGTGTGGTACAGAAATACGGGCACTTGCACAAACATTGTACTTGATAGCCATCTTTCTGCTGCATTGGCTGTTTTGTCTGCGGCGGTTGATTTGCAGAAAATTGAATCACCGCTTTTGCTTTTTCGATGTGCAACGGTCGTTTTTTTCCGGTTGCATCCGTGCGGTTGTAATCATAGAGCCGATAGGTGAGGTTGGAGCTCTGCTGAATTTCTGCTAAGACAATGCCTGCTCCAATGGCGTGTACCGTTCCGGCAGGAATTAGAAATACATCTCCCTTTTTCACAGGGATTTTCTGAAGATCAGACAAAATCGTATTCTCTTTTAGGCAGGTATCCAGCTGTTCAGGCTGCATCGGTTTGGAAAAACCATAAATTAAAGAAGCTCCCGGTTCTGCCTCTAAGATGTACCACATTTCTGTTTTTCCGTTTGGTTCGTGTTCATATTGTTGTGCATAAGCATCATCTGGATGTACTTGTACCGATAAGTCTTTTGCTGCATCAATCAGCTTGATCAAAACGGGAAGGTCGCCAGTTGCGGAAGTTTTCGCACCTAAAAATTCCGGATGTTGTTGTAACACCTCCGCTAAGGTTTTTCCCTTGTCAACGCCAGAGACAACGATACTGCATCCATCTGGATGTGTGGAGCATTCCCATGTTTCTGCCAGTGGGTGGAAAGGAAGTTGTTTCCCGAACAGGGTATGCAGACGTTCTCCGCCCCATAGATAATCTTTTCCGGCTGGTTGTAATAAAAACGGTTCTGGTTTTGTCATATCAAATTCCTCCATTTCAATTCTAAATAAGAAAATCTGCGGTTTGTTCTGGGTGATGCTTTGCAAGATAATGCCGTTCTGCCGGAAAATAACGGTTCTCATATTTTTCAATGATTTGCTGTGCTGTTCCAATGTAGGTATCTCTCTGTAAGACACGACCCAGCCGGACAGATTCCGGAACAGAAAGATAAATGATCTTGTCAAACTGATTTTTTAACGGTGCACGCTGCGAGAAAACACCTTCTACAATGAGAACGCCATGAACGGGCAAAACAACCGTCTGTGTGTAATGGGTATCCGTTTCTTTTTCTTTTTGAATGTGCTATCATTATAGCACGCTCCCTGTAAAAAGTCAATGTAGCAAGATTGACAGTAAAACTGAAATCTGCTATAATGAAATGAAACATTTTTTATGAGGTGACTGCCATGAAACGAAAAAAAATACCGATTTTTCTGTTGACAGCCGTATGCTGTCTGGCAATGCTGCCAACCGCAGCCGTTGCAACGACCGCAGCAGAACCGGCAACACAAACAGAAACGACAGTTTCGGATACAGAACTCGTTGATTCTGGTATCTCCTATGTGGAAACAGTAGAAACCATTGCAAATCCAGGAGCAGGCTATACGACAACGGATTGGTATACTTGTGCACCGGGCAACACGCCAATTCACGATAAAAACGGCAGTGTGGTATTGATGTTTATCGACATCGGAAAATTTTCATCTGGTGCAAATGGAACGACCAATGAAGATGGAACTTATGTAGATGGAACAGATTATGATTTAGATGAGCAGTTCTTTCAAAATGTGCGTGCCAGCTTTGAAAACTGCCGGAAAAATGGTTCAACAATTGCAGTTCGATTCCGGTATGATGCAAACGGAAAAGACAATCCAGAGCCAGCAACGTTCGACCAAGTTTTGCGGCATATTCAGCAAATCAAGGAAAATGGACTACTCGAAGACTATAAAGACATTCTGATGTTTGTAGAAACGGGCTTTGTTGGAAAATGGGGCGAACAGCACGGCGGAAAATATACATCATTGGATTATAAGGTACAGCTGGTTGATGCAATGTTGGACTGTGTACCGAAAGAAGTTCCGATTACCGTTCGGACACCGAATATTTTTGAAAAGTGGGCAGGCATTACAACTGAAGAACTGGCAACCTATGTTGCAGAACCCGGCAGTGATGCTGCAAGAATCGGCTTGTATAATGATGGTTATATGGGGTCAGATTCCGACCTTGGAACATACTCCAATCGTGCTGCACAGACAGCATGGATGGAAAAACAGATGGAACATACCTATTACGGCGGCGAATTTTCCGGCAATCTGGACTGGGCAAAAAAATATGATACGTATCTGCCAGAGAATGCAATTCCGGAGATGTACCGCACCCATCTGAGTTACATTAACTCCAATATCTATCAGCTCTATAAAGATTATACCTTTGGGAAAGAATATGATGTGGAAAATGGTGACCACTCTTTCTATTATGGACAGACTGTTTTTCAGTTTATTCGGGATCATCTCGGATATCGGTTTGTGATTCGAGATTCCAAACTGTCGAAGCAGGTCACAGCTGGAGATACACTGCAATGCCAACTTTCCATTGAAAATACCGGCTTTGCAAATCCGATTCGGAAGATGAAAGCAGAAGTGTTATTGGAGAAAGACGGGGATTATATTCAAACAACCGTTGATATAGACCCAACCACTTGGCTTTCCTGTACGACAACAGATATTCCATTGACCATTCAGCTGCCAGGTGATTTGGAAGCAGGAAACTGGAATGTTTACTTGCGGCTTTCTATCGGCAATCAGGATATTCCAGATAGTACGCTGCGGACGGTTCACTTTGCCAATGCGAATGTTTGGGACGGCATGCTGGGTGCAAACCGAATCGGAACAGTTGCTGTAACAGCGGCAACAGAGGCAGAACAGCTGACGCAGCATAATTTTTATCAGGTTACAGAAACACCGACGATTTCAGATGGTTCTCGTTATACCAGAAAAGAAGTCGTTTCTACAGATGGAAAGCGTTCTGGAGAAACAGAGTGGCGAGAAGATGTTCTGTATCATACCGAGGACAACTCGAACCTGTATCTTACAAATGACGATCAATATTTATACATCATGGCAGAAATGCCGATGGAAGACGTGGTTTCTCCGGTTTATAACTTGCAAATCATCCACGCTGACCCAGAAAATTCGACTGCAACCAAGCGGTATTGGATGTATTATATGAGAAATGGTTTTGTGTATTTCAATCAAGGCTCTTATACGGGAACAGTTTGCAAGTATGATGGAAATTGCGTAGAATGGAAGATTCCATTTTCCGTTCTGGAGCTTGAACCAGGCACAGAATTGACCAGTGTACGGGTTATGATTCAGGATAGTTCTGTGGATGGATGGAAAGTAACATCTGACCAGTATGCAGACCGTTCGTATGTTGTAACCGATACGTTCCCGACTTACAATGCTTCTCGTTCGATGGTGTTGAAAGAAGGCGAATCCATCTCGCTTTCCACCATCAAATCCTTGACCAGTGCAACTTATCAGTGGTATCAGGATGATGTTGCCATTCCAGATGCAACCGAATCCAGTTATACGATTTTCGATGCAACGACGAATACCATTGGCTCTTATACCGTAGAGATCACAGCTCCGTCCGGCACGAAAAAAACGCTGTCCATCTGCAATGTTACCGATGTTTTGTCATCCGTAAAAATAGGGGATGTCAACGGCGATGCGTCTGTAGATTTATTGGATGTCGTTCTGCTGCAAAAGTATCTGATTCGGAAAACAGATGGTTCTGAAATCAAGGTACAGCACGCAGACTGCCAGACTGATGAAAAACTGGATGTTTTGGATTTGGTGGTATTAAAACGAATGTTGTTTACACCATCTGAACCAGAAACGGAACAAGGTTTGTAATTTTTCTGTGTTGTTGAATGATTTTTGTAAAAAGTAGATAAAGAAAGTGTGTCACATTGCATTCATAAAGAATTTATCACCAGAAAAATTGCCGTTTCTATTGACAAAACGCGTAATCACAGGTATACTTAAAGAAGAAGCATCCGGTTTGTGTTCGATAACGGAATTTTGAAGGTACAAGGAGCGTGACAAAATATGAATATTTGGCATGATATCAACCCCAAGCAGATTACCACAGAAGAATTTATTGCGGTCATTGAAATCCCGAAAAACAGCAAGGTGAAGTACGAACTGAACAAAGAAACCGGTGTTCTCGAAATGGATCGGATTCTATATACGTCCACACACTATCCGGCAAACTATGGATTTATTCCAAGAACCTATGCCGATGACGGCGACCCGTTGGATGTTCTCGTACTCTGTTCTCAGAATATCTATCCCATGACATTGGTACGCTGTTATCCAATTGGTGTCATTCGCATGATTGACAACGGTCGGCATGATGACAAAATCATTGCCATTCCATGCAGCGACCCGACTTATAATACCTATGTGGATATTGACGAGCTGCCCAGTCATATCTTTGAAGAAATGGTACATTTCTTTAAGGTATACAAGGAACTGGAACACAAGTCTACTGCGGTCGATGAAATTCAAAATGCAAAGGCTGCAAAGGAAATTATCGCAAAGGATATTGACAATTATATTGAAACATTCTGCAAGTAATTGCAGGTGAAAATATGCCATGCAGAAAAGCAAAAAGGAGTAAAAAAATGGTAACAGCATCATCATCAGCATCGGACATTCTGTTCAATCACGAAACCAATGTTGCACCGTTGGGCTTGATCGCTATGCGGGGAACAGAGGAACTCGGAAAGAAAATTGATTCTTATCTGGTTGAATGGGCAAGAAAAGGCGGCTATGACGTAGACACATTTTTGATTGCCTGCGAATGCCCACGGTTTTCTTCCGGAGATGGAAAGGGCTTGATTAAGTCCACTATTCGAGGCAGAGATTTGTTTATTTTGATTGACGTTGGCAACTATAGCTGCGAATATCAGATGTTTGACAGAATGAATGTGATGTCTCCGGATGATCATTATCAGGATTTAAAGCGAATCATTCAGGCTGCCAGCGGTAAGGCTCACCGTGTCAATGTTATCATGCCGATTCTCTATGGCGGCAGACAGCACCGGAGAAACTACAGAGAATCTTTGGACTGTGCTTGTGCATTGCAGGAACTGGAACAGATGGGCGTTTCCAACATCATTACATTTGATGCACACGACCCGAGAGTTTGCAATGCGATTCCGCTGATGGGCTTCGACAATGTCGTACCGTCTTATCAGGTACTGAAGGCAATGTTCCATGACATTCCGCACCTGCGGACAACACCGGATGAATTCATGGTAATCAGCCCGGACGAAGGTGCACTGAACCGGAATATGTATTATGCTTCCATGCTGGGTGTTCCGATGGGAATGTTCTATAAGCGTCGGGATTATTCCATCATTGTCAATGGTAGAAACCCGATTGTTGCACATGAATATTTGGGTAACTCTGTAGAAGGCAAGGATGTCTTTATTGCCGATGACATTATTTCCTCTGGCGAATCCATGTTGGATATTGCTTATGCACTGAAGAAGCGGAACGCTCGTCGGGTATTCTGCTATGCAACTTATGGTCTGTTTGTAAATGGCTTGCAGAAGTTTGACGATGCGTATGCAAACGGATACATTGACGCTGTATTCGGCACAAACCTGACCTATCGGACAAAGGAACTGCTCTCCAGAGAATGGTTCCACGAAGTGGATTGCTCGAAGTATATTTCCTTCTTTATTGCCGCATTGAACCATGATGCTTCGATTGGAAACGTCATTGATTCCAACCAGAAAATCAAGGCTCTGCTGGCTCGTCGGAATCAGGAAGAAGCAGAATAATTTTGCGATAACAATCTCTTTATCCCTTAACCGGATTGCAAAACTTGCAGTCCGGTTCTTTTTTTTTGCCTGTCCGCATAGGATACAGCAAAGGACAAACACAAAGGAGGTTGAACAGATGCGACAGGCAATCCTTTCTTGTTTTCCGCCGGAGTTGCGGCAGATTTTTCAGCGAATCCCTGTTTCAGAGTGGGAACGAATGCAAGAAATTCGACTGCGAGTTGGAAGACCGATTGCAATTCATCGTGGACAAGCAGAACGATTTTTGCATGTAGATGGAACTTGTAATGACCGTTGGACAGATGCTGTTTTTTTGAAGCGAGAACAGTTAGATGCAATCTTTCATGCAGTTTGTGAATATTCGGTCTATCGGTATCAACGGGAGATTGCAGAGGGCTATGTGACCATTCAAGGTGGAAATCGAATTGGTATTTGCGGAACGGCTGTTTTCCGAGATGGGCAGTATGTCCAGATGCGAAACATCAGCGGATTGAATATCCGCCTTGCACGACAAGTGAAAGACTGTGCCAAGGAACTGGCAGCAAAACTCTGTTCACAGCGATTGACCAGCATTTTGCTTGCCGGAACGGTTGGTTCTGGGAAAACAACCATGCTGCGAGATCTATGCCGGATTTTGGGGCAGACTTACCGCCTCTGTATCATTGACAGCCGTGGGGAACTGGCAGCCGTTCAGAATAGTGTCCCACAATATGAAATCGGGCTGCATACAGATGTCTATGATGGATTTCCACGGGCAGAAGGAGCGGTAATGGCATTGCGTGTCATGGCACCAGATGGACTTGTCTGCGATGAAATCAGCACAGCAGAAGATGCTGCTGCTCTAATGCAGGTATATGGCTGTGGCGTTCAGATTCTTGCGACGGCACACGCTGCCAATGAACAAGACTTATACCGCCGAACTGCACTGCGGACACTGTTAGAGGCAGGCGTATTTGAATATCTGGTTTTATTGCGACAAGGCAGTGTTCAGAAAATACAGCGGGTGGCAGTATGTTAAAGGGGATAGGGTTGCTTTGTCTGGTGCTTTGCGGTGGTATTTGCGGTGTTCTTGCAGCGAATAGCGTTCGCAGAAAACAAGAACAGCTGGTTCACCTTGCAGCGTTTCTGCACGAATTAGAAATTCGGATGTGGTGTCATGGAGGGACGTTACAGGAATTATTTCAGCAGCTATCAGAACAGGAAACGTATCAGACTTTTTCTTTTTTATCCGATACGCTCATTGCAATGCAGCAAGTTTCTTTTACAGAGGCATGGAAAACCAGTGTACAAGCGGATAAGGAACTTTCGCCAGATAGCCAGCAGATGCTCTGTGAACTGGGGGAAGAATTGGGCATCAGCGATTTATATACACAAGAGGAAATTTTAGAGCGATACCGAAGCCGTGTGCAACAGATGGAAGCCGAACAACGAGAAACCAGCCGAAAGAAAATCCGATTGTATCAGAGCATGGGACTGCTGGCGGGAATGGCAGTGGCAATTCTGCTCTGTTGAGAAAAAAGAGGAAGCAAAGATGGACATAGACCTGATTTTTAAAATTGCTGGAACGGGCATCATTGTTGCAGTCTTAAATCTGGTATTGAAACGTGCGGAACGGGAAGAGCAAGCAATGATGACGACCTTGGCTGGTTTGATTGTGGTATTGGTCATCATTGTACAGGAAATTGGTGGGCTGTTTGAAACGGTCAAGTCGGTGTTTGGCTTATGATTGCCGAAACTGGAATGACGGCTGCCGTTTGCATCATTGGGGCGGTGCTGGCTTGCCTGTTGAAACAATACTGTAAAGAGCAGGCATTGTTTTGTTCGATTGGTGTTTGTGTTCTGGTGCTGCTTTCGATTTGTGCCTATCTTTCTCCCATTGCAGAGCAAATTCAAGCATTGTTTTTAAAAACAGAACTGGACGTGCAGTATTTGGAACTGCTCTGGAAATCCATTGGTATTTGTTATTTGACTAGCATTGCAGCTGACCTTTGCCGAGATACCGGAGAAACAGCAATGGCATCGGTGGCGGAATTGTGGGGAAGAGTTACACTATTGATTTTGTTTTTGCCAATGGCAAAATCGTTGCTGGAATTGATGACGGGAGTACTGCAATGAGCAAAAAAACATCTATGATGGTAATTGTCATTCTATTTGCAATTAGTTTGCTTTGCAGATGGCTGTTCGTTCCCGTACAAGCGATAGAACTGTTTCAGAATGGATCGGTTGATTGGGTAGAGCAATTAGACCCAGA
>CABQIF010000050.1 GCA_902464115.1 uncultured Ruminococcus sp.
CAATCAACATTATTTTTTGTCAATCTGTAAAAAAAGAGCCGACTTCATCCGAAAACGAAGTCAGCTCTTCTCGAAGAATCTCTAAAAATAAAACGTTGTAATTTATCACATATAATGGAGACATCAACAGCCATTCGATTTTATAGGATCTTGTTTTCAAATTTGCTGCACTGCATCCCAGCACCCATTTTTAGATTTGTTTTCAGACAGACACATTTTGCTGTCGTTTCAAACTTCCAGATTCCATTTTTCGGATTTTGCGGTTGAATATACTGATTGGTTGGGTCATACCAATACTTGCAAAACGCACAGCGTTTATTTTTGTTTCCGTTTAAATAATAAGCACACATCATTTTGATTCGCTCCAGTCTGTCTAAAAAGGATTTCTTACGATTTTAGTATATATCACTTTTTATTTTTACTGTCAAGAATCTTGAAAAATCATTCTGCAACAGTTCTCTCATAATTATTCGATGTATGCAATTGGTTTGCCCGGTTCCGACAATTGTACAGGAGAACGTCCTGACATTTCCATTAATCGGAGGCGTTCCCTGTTATTTATCTCAGAAAAGGTTATTAACATTTGCATCAAAGAAAGAACCATCTCGTTATCGCCATTTTTTAATGCTACTTCTGAATTTTTTTGTATGATATCTAAAGTTTTCATTGTTTGATTATGAAAATCCTCAATTTCTGCCATTTTTCGATCATGATCTTCTTCAATGAGCTTTAAAAATTTTTCTTTATTCGCCTGAATCGCTTCAATCTGCACTTTCATCTGTGCTTTAATTGCATTTCGTTTTGTTTGTTCTTGCTGCTTACACATATTATACTCTTTGATCGAAGATGTCAATGTGTTGATCGAACCAAAAAAGCCGCCCACAAGATCCTTGGAAATTATAGAGATCGGATCGGTACGGATCGTCACATCCTTTTCCTTTGGTTCTTCCTGCTCTTTTTTTACATCGACAAAGTCGACATCAATATAATCCTTCTCATTCATAATGATCCCCCAAATCTTATTTTATAGTACCGACAGAAAAATTCCGGATCATCCTGACGCATGGTTTTGATCAAAGTCAAGGCATACTGTACCAACTCTGGATTCCTTCCATCAATTCCCATGTCAATGATTTTCATCGCCTGTTCAAAGATAATTCCTTGTTCTTCCTGATGACTCTTTAAAAATTGATGGGCAAGCTCTCGGTTCAGCTGCATTTGTTCCAAATAGACTTCTATTGCAGCTTTGTACTGTTCCTGTACCACACGGCTTGCTGCCTCTGCCTGCATGGCAAGTGTGGCACCCATCATTTTCTGTTGTGCCTTTTCAAACATTTAACTTATCCCTCAATCAACCACGAAACATGATCCAGACTGTCGTTCAGTTCTGACATGCGATTATGAATCTGCTGATACTGATTGGTGACCTGATAATTGTTATCAATAAATTCTGTTGCAAGAGAATCCGCTAAAAGCTGCGAAATTTGTTTCAAAGCTTCTATTTGTTCTGTATCTTGCTCAGTCTTTACAAGAGCAGCAGCCTTCTTGAATTTTCTCATGAGTGCCTCGATCTTGCCTTTTTCATCACTCATGAAACCAGGCAGCTCATTCACTGCATATTTTGCATCCCGCAACTGCTCTTTTTTCATTCTCATCATATCCCGGTAGTGCTTTGCATTGTTCATATTCATTTTTGCCTCAAAAACATCGCTGGAATCTACATCCCGTACAAAGTCCATCAAAGACGGAACTGTCCAAGTATCCAGGAACTTGTCTACCAATGTCAATTTTTCCCAGGATTCTACCGACACCCGGCTTGCCTCATAGTCAAAAGTGGGCATATTTGTGCTAACCTTCACATTTCCTTTTGTTCCAATATTCTCAAGTGTACGGTTGATCTCTCTTGCAACTTCGCCCTTATAGGAATAAAATGCTCTGATTTTATCCTGCACTTTCGAACAAGCATAGATTAAATCATCATATGCCTTTTCATATGCTTCCTTTCCGCTCTGAATATACTCTTTTGCCCGATAGTTGTAATCATTGATTTTCTGACGATTTTCAAAATTGTCCTTTGCTTTGCTAAAAAAGCCCATCTTTCCATTCCTCCATCATATTGTCATCACTTTAATCACTGAAATCCGAACAGACATAGCTGCTTGGACATGATACGCTTCTTCCATGTAAGGTGCATTTCCCACCAGAAAAAACACCGCTTTTAAAATAGTCGCAATCATAGCAACATCCATCAGAATCAGACTTAAAATAACCACATGCTGGTGTTTCATACGTAACATCTCTATTTGTCTTTTGACAATGTTCCGCATTCTCCCATCTCCAATTACACCCACAGTATACGCAATCTCCACATGTTTTTGACATAATCAGTCATCCTTTCAAATTAAAATGCATTTTGCTATTCGCAAAAAGGTTTGATAAATTATTTTTAAAAGTCCTCATTTTTTATAATCATCTTCACTTATCCGTGATTTCTAAAAAATAAAGGATTTTAAAAGCAACAGCTTTTGTCTTCTTTATTATACCCCTATAGTTTTTGTTTGTCAACCCCATTAAGCATATTTTTTGTTACATTCGCACAAAAATTTTCAAGATTTTAATTTTTATTGAATCTTATGAAGGTCTTCCTCTGAAAGTTCTGGATTCCATCCAAATATCGTGTAAAGCTGAACGAGAAGATAGGCATTGTTTTTTTCAATCTGCTGTAATTGATCTGCTTTTTCGGTTTCCCCAATTTTTCGAAGCCAGATTTCCAATTCTCCGCTGTAGTAATTGTAAACCAGTTCTTCCAAACTCAAACAACGCTTTAAATCTTCGATTGTCTTTACATACTCGCCATTCATGAACATTTACTCTCACCTCCTAAAGATAGAATAACACAAATGTTCCCATCCGTAAACGTCAAACAGTTCCGAAAATTTTTTGATTTTTCGGAACTGTTTTCTCTTGACAAGTTATGTCACAAAAAAGCAGACAGTGTTTCCTTATTTGGAACGCACTGCCTGCCTTTTCTCTGATTCTTTTTCTTAATTCACTTATGCCAACGGTTTTCCACTGAATACAGGGAAGATATTATATGCACCATAATCCCGCAGTTCTTCCATCTGCAATAACATCTGGAAATCGGTATCTGTCATCACAAAATCTACATCTGCATTGTTTTTCATATGCTCTGGATTCGCTGTTTTTGGCAGAGCAATCGTTCCCAGCTGCAAAACGTAACGAATGCACAGCTGTGCAGCAGAAACGCCGTATTTCGCTGCCATTTCTATGATAACCGGATTTTTCAGGGCTTCCCCATGTGCAATCGGGGAATAAGCTTCTACCTGAATTTGTTCATGCTTGCAGAAATCCAACAGTGCAGAATCGGTTTTTCCAATATGCAATAAAATCTGGTTTACCATCGGCTTTACCCGACAATCCTGCATCAGACTTTCCAAATCGTCTATCAAAAAGTTGGAAACGCCAATCACCCACACTTTGCCTGCTGCCTGTGCATCTTCCAAGGCACGCCAAACTTCCTTGTTCTCTGCAAAATACCGCTTTTCTCCACGAAATTCCTTCCACGGTTGCGGAGAATGAATAATCATTTGATCCAGATAATCCAGACCCATTTTCTTCAAGGTTTCATCAATTGATTTCGCTGCTGCTTCATAGGTTTTCAGTTCTGCTGCCACCTTGCTGGCAACAAACAGGGATTCTCTCGTTACGCCACAAGTACGAACTCCCTCGCCTACACCACGTTCATTTCCGTATGCCTGTGCGGTATCAATCAACCGATAACCCATTGTAACCGCAGAACGAACCGCTCCCACTGCCTTTTCATCTTCAATGAACCATGTTCCAAGTCCTATCTTTGGAATGGTCACTCCATTTGCAAGGGTATTATGTTCCTGTAAAATCATTTTTTTGTTCCTCCTTTTTACTTTACAGCATACCGCAGCCAAACTGCACCGCTTAAAAACTGCTGTACATCGGTCAACTTTAACGGTGTCACAGGGCGTTCCATCGGCAAACCATCAAATACCGCTGCCATACCGCCTCTTCCGTCAATGCCTGCTCCAATTAAAATGCTGACTTCATCTAGCAGGTCTGCTTCCAAGAAACCAGCGTTGATATGTCCACCGCCAACGACTGCCATTCGTTCTACGCCAAACTGTTCCGCTAAAATTGCACAAACTCGCTGTAAATCAATGCGTTCTTTGCCACAGGCAATCCAAGAAATATGCTTACTGTCCAGATATTGCAGATACTCCCGAGTAACCGCTTCACTGGTTACAATCAGCAGCGGACGTTCTGCATCGGTATCATCTGCCCAGAGCAGCGTTCCTTTGGTATCCATAACAATTTCATACCCCTCGGCATCGACTGCTTTGGAAAATGATTCTGTTCCCAGCGGTTCTTGCTTGATTGGCTGAAATGTGCCTGCCAACGCCATTTCCAGTTGTGCAGTTACACGTCCGCTAACTCGGCTCGGTGTTTGCAGCGAATCCAAAGTGTCATAATATTCCTGCACCCCCGGCAGATGTTCTGTCATGGCACAGTCAATTCTGCCATCGACAGAGGTCATCATGTGACAAATGATATACGGCTTTTTCATGTGTGTTCCTCCTCGCTTTTTGAAAATCGCTTGACAAGAAATGCAAGCTGTTGTATGATGTTCTTAAAGCTTGTATCTATTATACAACTTAAAGTGCACTTTCAGTCAAGAGGTTTTTCAAAAAAATTTGGAGGAATTTCAAATGGTGTATACAGTCGGCGAAATGGCAAAATTATTGGGTGTTGCACCCTCTACGCTGCGATACTACGACAAGGAAGGACTGCTGCCCTTTGTGGAGCGGTCATCTGGCGGTATTCGGATGTTTCAGGAATCCGACTTTGAATGGCTGCGAATCATTGGCTGCATGAAAAAAGCAGGTATGTCCATCAAAGAGATTCGGCAGTATATCGAACTGGCATTGCAAGGGAATGATACCATCGAATTGCGGCTGCAAATGTTCCAGCATCAAAAAGCAGTGCTGCAAGAACAGCTGAAAGAATTGCAGCACACCATTGAAATGGTGAATTATAAATGCTGGTACTATGAAACTGCCAAGGCAGCCGGTACGACAGATGTTCCGCAAAATATGCCGGAAACAGACGTTCCAGCAGCCTTTCAGAAAATCCGGCAAGAATTAAAACAAATCCCACAGGCAGAAACCCCATTACAAAATGAAAATCAGGAGTGATACATCATGGAATGCAACGAAATGCGGTATGATATGCGGAACATTTCCGCAGAAGAACACGAAAATGGAAAACGGCTCACAGAACGATTGTTTCAGCTGAACCATACCATGCCAATGAGTGCGGAATATACAGCTGTTCTCAAGGAGATTTTCGGGGAACAAATTGGAACGGATTCGTATATTGCTCCTCCTTTGAGCGGTGCAGCCATCAACCAAATGAAAATCGGCAGTCACGTCTTTATCAACAGCAATCTCCTTGCCATGGCGAGAGGTGGTATCACAATTGAAGATGATGTTCAAATTGCTGGAAATGTGTCCCTGCTCTCCAACAATCACGACCCGTATGACCGTATGGTGCTGACTTGCAAACCGATTCGGATTCAAAAAGGTGCCTGGATTGGTGCAAATGCTGTGATTCTTGCCGGTGTTTCTGTTGGAAAGCATGCGATTGTTGGAGCAGGTGCAGTTGTCACAAAAGATGTCCCAGATTATGCGGTTGTCGTTGGGAATCCTGCAAAAGTCATAAAGATGCTGGATGCAGAAAAATTTCCGGATACAGAAACACAACCTTCATAAGTGATCATCTCATCAAAGCGTTCCATTTTTTGTATACTATCCATAAGTATTTCCAAAAAAATTGTCAGGTTTATAGAAATCAAAAAAGAATTTCTTATTTCTCTTGACTTTCTGTCCAATTTCTAGTAAAATGGACATAATGATAATTCCCCCATTTTTTGTAGAAAGAAGGATATTATGTTTTGTAAAAACTGCGGATTTCAAATGAAAGACACTGCAAAATTCTGTCCCAAGTGTGGAACAGCAAACACGCCACCGCCACCAACTCCCCCTCAACAAAGCAATTTTACCCCACAACCCAACACTCCACAACAAAGCCCATCATTTTCATCGACTGTACAGAGCACAGCTGTAAAAACGAAAAAGAATCTGCTCCCACTGATCATCGTCGGTGTTGGAATCGTGATTTTGATTGTCGTTATAATCGCATTCTGCAATCGAAGCAAAAACGGTATGAAATCCAGCAGCGAAGCTGCCGGAGCTTATTTGGTTGCTGCTTATCATGAAGATGTCGATGACATTTTAGATTTAGTTCCGGATGAAGTTTTAAAACAAATTCTGAAAGACTATAAAATTTCAAAAAAGCAGCTAAAAGAATCTATGAAGAAAGAATTGCGATATGAATCGGATGATCTTCCACATTGCAATTCTGTAAGTGGCTATGGCAGTACAAAACAAACGCATCAATACTCGGAATATATTGACAGACGTGTAGAAGACATCTTAAAAAAAGATGATATTTCTAAAATGGAATTATGCGTTGTAAATGTAGAAGACTTGCACTACTATTCTAACGTACCTGCCTATCAATATAAACGAGATAAGCATACTTGGTACAGCATGGATGCCACGAACTTTGTTGCCTATGCAGCATGGGAAATAGAATAAACAGCGTCCTGTTAATCAAAAACCGCTGAACAGAAATCAATCTGTTCAGCGGTTTTCTTTTTTATTTTGTTTTTTGCGGTCAGGCAGTTACCTCTTCATCCTGTACCACTAATTTTCCATCTTTTGCAGTAATTGTCAATGCACGCAGCGTGTTAGCATTGTGAATGATGCATTCTGCAATCTGGTCTTCGATTTCCTGCCGAATTACACGGCGGATTTCTCTTGCTCCGTAAGTCTTGCCATATGCTTTTTCTGCAATCAGCTTGCAAGCATCTTCTGTTACATTCAAGGTAATCTGCTTCTCCAGCAGCGGTTCTTTCATTTCATTCAGCATCAAGCCGGCAATCTTTGCATAATCATCCTTCGTCAGCTTGTTGAATACAATGATTTCATCAATTCGTCCAATGAATTCCGGCCGCAGGAATTCCCGCAGGGCTTTCATTGCCCGTTCCTTGGTAACTTCCTCTTCTGTCCGGTTAAATCCAACCCCAATGCTCTTATCTGTAGAACCAGCGTTGGAAGTCATGCAGATAATTGTATTTGCAAAGCTGACGGTTCTTCCCTGTGCATCGTCAATCTTTCCTTCATCCAAAATCTGCATCAGGATATTCATGACATCCGGATGTGCCTTTTCGATTTCATCGAACAAAATGACAGAATACGGCTTTCTCCGTACCTTTTCAGTCAGCTGTCCAGCTTCATCATAACCAACATATCCCGGAGGCGAACCAATCATTCTTGCAACCGCATGCTTTTCCATAAATTCTGTCATATCTAACCGAATCAATGGGTCATTGTCATCGAACAATTCCTCTGACAGGACTTTTACCAGTTCGGTTTTTCCGACACCAGTTGGCCCTACAAAAATAAATGATGCCGGACGGCGTTTATTCGTCAACTGTACTCGTGTCCGCTTGATTGCCTTTGCCAGAGCAGAAACCGCTTCATCCTGTCCAATAACACGGGCTTTCAAGTGGTCTTCCAGTGCAATCAGCTTGGTGTATTCGGTTTCCTGAATCTTGCTGGCTGGGATTCCTGTCCAGAGAGCAATCACCTTTGCAAGGTCTGCCTCTGTTACCTGTACTTGGTCAACTTTCTTTTGCAGCTCTGCAAGACGGTCTTTTGCACGAATCATATCGCCCTTGAGCTTTGCAAGTGCTTCATAATCCACTTCTTCCGTCTGTTCTTCCATCTGCTTTTCTTTGGCTTCCAGCTGTTCCAGATTTGCCTTTTCGGCATCGTATTCCGAAATTTCCGGCGACCGCAGACAAGTGCACGCACAGCTTTCATCCATCAGGTCAATTGCTTTATCCGGCAAGAAGCGGTCTGTGATATACCGTTCTGCCAGTCTTGCACACAACCGTACCATTGCATCTGAAATGTGCACACGGTGGTGCTGTTCGTAATACTTCTTAATGCCGTTCAGAACTTCAATGGTATCTTCTACTGTCGGTTCTTTAACCGTAACTGGCTGGAAACGCCGTTCCAATGCAGCATCTTTTTCAATATACTTCCGGTATTCTTCAAATGTGGTTGCACCGATTACCTGCACTTCGCCACGGGACAATGCTGGCTTCAGGATATTTGCAGCATTCATAGAGCCTTCAGAATTGCCTGCTCCAACCAAATTGTGCAATTCGTCAATAAAGAGAATGATGTTGCCTTCCTGCTTAACTTCGTTCACTAAGCCCTTAATACGGCTTTCAAACTGTCCACGGAACTGTGTTCCAGCCACCAGAGAAGTCAAATCGAGCAGATAAACTTGCTTGCCTTTCAGATAAAACGGAACTTGTCCGGCGGCAATCCGCTGAGCAATGCCCTCTGCAATGGCAGTTTTTCCGACACCCGGTTCACCAATCAAACAAGGATTGTTCTTGGTACGGCGGCACAGAATCTGCACAACTCGTTCAATTTCCTTATCCCGTCCAATGATGGCATCCATCTTGCCTTCTTCTGCCTTCTGGCTGAGATTCGTGCAGTAGTTGTTCAGGAATTTCAAGTCTTTCTTTCTCTTCCGCTTTTCCTTTTTGCTTGGCTTCGGCGGCTCTGCGGTAAGGTCTTCGCTTGGGAGAGTTTCTTCTCCCTCGTTCTGATTATCCCCCGAAAACAGCGGCATATTCGGCATATTCTTCATCATGTTCTGGAGAAACGGCGGCAGCGTTCCAGAACCACCCATTTCAAAACTGTCGCCATCCATCATATCCATCATCTGATCCGACAGCTGTTCCAGTTCTTCATCTGTAATGCCCATATGCTTCATATATTCAGAGATTTGCGGAATATTTAATTCCTTTGCACAGACCATGCAAAGTCCTTCATTCTTCTTTTGATTGCCCTGCTGCGAGGTAATAAATACCACTGCCGGACGCTTTTTGCATCTGCTGCATAAAATCATAACTCCATCACCTTTCTGCAAGTTTCTGTCGGTGGATGAAATGCCGACTAGTTATTTTTTCAATTCGTAAAGCAACTGGAATAGATACGTTTTTTGAATCGTTGCCTCTGTGAAAAAGGGCGTTGTCCCCTCTGTTGCAGAAACCACAACTTTTGTCAATACGACCATCATCCAGAGCAAAATCCCCGCTTTTGCCAATCCTGCCAATGCCCCAACGACCAAATCTACGGAAAGTCCCATCTGCTGCACGGGTATCAGGAATAAAACTGCCTGAAACAGCAACATCAGAACCCCAAAGCATAAGCCAAACAAAATTGCTCGCAAGACGGAACAGAGAATGGGTTTCCCATAAGTTGACACCAATTGCTGTGCAGCTGTATGGGTATCGCCTGAAATCACAGATTTTGCAGTTTCTTTCTGTACCGCACCATCTCCGGCAATCTCTTTCATCAGCCAGCTGGGCAAAACGCCATTCGTCAATTCTTCTACGGAATCCGCAGCAGCATCTATCTGCTGATTCACCCATCCGGAATCTAGTCCATACTGGGCAGCCGTTCCCTCTGGGTCTGCCAACATATTTTGTACTTGTTCTTTTGAAACCGGAATGCCATTGTCAGAAAGTGCCGTTTGTACCAGTCCAGCAACGTCTACTGTATTCAGCTGTCCTTCCACGGCAGAAACCACCGGCTTTTCCAAAAATTCCGTATAACAAAGTTCTGCCAGCGGTTGACTCACCCACAAAGCCACAACTGCACTCAAAATGGTTGCAGCCGTCTGAAGCAGCGAACGGCTAACCCCTTTTCGCATGCCATTCCAGACACAAAGGGCGAGAATCGCCAGAACCACCAAATCATAATACCATGCCATACGCCATTCCCTTATTCTTTAAAGTCCACCCGGTCAATTTTATCATACCGCAGCAAGAACAGATAATTGTCTTTCTTCAGGAAAGAATCATAGGTGCTGTCTAACCGCACCGTTGCCACAGCTTTCCCAGAGAAGTTATAGGCGATAACGGTTTCAGCATTCATCATATAGACCCGGTCGCCATAAACCTGTACCGCCTTGGCATCGCCATTCACAACGATTTCAATTGGTTCGGATGCAGAGCCGGGGAAAATGACCAGTTTGGTTTCTCGCTTTTCTTCATCCCGAATCAAAACCGCTGCATTTCCGGCATCCACTGCATAATTTTCCAGCGTTCCGCCGTAATCATACTGCGATTCCAAATTTCCCTTGTCATCATAATATGCACAGGTCGTATCACCGATGACGCAGGCATGATTGTTTTCTGTCAAAGACAGTGCCAAACTCAAAGTTGTCAGCGGTTCAGATTCCCATGTATAGTCCGTTGTATCAAACTGAATGCATTTCAGCGTTGCCGTCACATCCCCATCTACGGCACTCAGCTCCGTAAAGACGCAGCCGGTACTGTCTGCATTAAAGGCAATATCACTCAAGCGTTCGATACAATTACGAGTATACAGCTTTTTTCCGTTTTTGTCAAATATCTGCAAAACACAGCTATACAAATCGGATTCTGTTACCAATGCCACGACCCCTGTCGAGCTGATTGCTCCGGTAATAATTGCCTGATCCATGGTTTTGGTATAGACATTTCCGCTCTGCCGATCCACACGGAATCGTGTTCCGCCATTTTCATACAGCAATGCAAAATAATCATTGCTCTTTAAAATCGGCTTGCTATATGCCAGCTGTCGGGTTTCCTTCAAGTCCCCATGTAAAGAATACAGATACAGATAGGAAGCATTCAGAATAAACAAATCGTTTTCAACAACCGCTGCCCGATAATCGGCATTTTTGGTAATGGAAAGCGGAAAGTTTCCGTCTGCCAGTGTTCCGTCATTCTGTGTAATTACCGATTCGTAGCGTGTGCCGATGCCCTCCAGTTTTGGAATCCAAGCATCCCGCTGCAAATATAGATACCCACAAAAGGCAGCAATCAGCAAAAACAACAGCAATTTCTTCAAATTGTTCTTTGTCCGCTGTTTTTTTCGTTTCTGAACCGCATCAAAATTTGCTTTACTTCCCATTTCGTTCACCTCCGCTGACAGCACTGCCAAAAAACGCATCCCCCTGCGGCAGCCGATATGCTGCATCATCATAAAAGATTTCATGCAGATACAAGCCATATGGCTGCACCGTTCTTCCGGCATAAATGCGGTTGCGTGCTGCTAAAATTTCTGGAATTTCTGATACAGAAAGCTCCCCTTCGCTGACGCTGAGCAGCGTTCCAACCAGAATCCTAATCATATTATACAAAAAACCATTCCCTTTTACAAGGATGAAACAGTCTGTTCCCTGCATTTTTATATCAAATTGATAGATTGTTCGTACAGTATCTTTATTTTCTGTGCATCCTGAACAAAAGCTGGCAAAGTCATGCGTTCCTTTCAGCAAGTCTGCTGCCGCTTGCATCTGGTCGATCCGCAAAGCACGCCGATAATGCAATGATCGGTCAGCAGCAAACGGATTTTTCGACTCACTGTTGTGAATCCAGTAACGATATGTTTTTGCCTGACAGCAAAACCGTGCATGAAACGTATCCTTTACTTCTTCACAAGATAAAATCGAAATATCCTCCGGCAAATAGCCATTCAATCCCCGCACAAAATTCCGACAGGGAATGGGATTTTCTGTGGTGAGCGAGAAACAGAACTGTTCCGCATGCACGCCAGTGTCTGTTCGAGAACATCCGGCAATCACAGTCGGTGTATTCAGCAGCTTGGAAACCGCCGCTTCTACCACCGCCTGCACGGTGTTTGCATTGTTCTGTCGCTGATAGCCATGATAGCGTGTCCCACAATATGCCATCATTACTTTTAAGGTTCGCATGTTTTTCTCCTTCTGCCCACAGAATTGCTTCTGCAAGCACGTTTTTGCTTTTGTTCGATGACAAAACAGAATGTCAACAATAAAATGGCACTACCGCAGCAAATCGTCCCGACAACCGTTCCTTTTGGGCAATACCGCAGTGCAATTGTATGCGTTCCGCTGGAAACCGGAACACCAAGCATTGCTCCACCAATCGAAATGGTTTCTGTTTGTTTGCCGTCTATGGTGACATGCCAGCCATCTTCCGCCGGAATTGAGAGATAACAGATTCCATCGTGGTCAGCGTTTAGCGTTCCTGTCAAGCGAGTATCGCTCCAGTCTGTCACCTGTAACCCACCAGCAGCAAGCTGCTGATAGCCCTGTTCTAAAACATCCTGATTCAAAGCGTAGACAAATAATGTAATCGCTCCGTTCTGGATGCTCTTGCGGTCAACATTCCATTTTAAAGTTGCCTTTTCTCCGGCTTTATAGCTTCCCAACGGGAAAATATACGGCTGTTTTGCAAGTTTCTGGGAAAATGTGTAGCGTTCATTCTGATAAATGTCTACTTCCTCCACCTTGTCTACAGACAAGTACGCATATAGCAAGGTATCCTGCTCCGGCATGAAATTATATTTCAAATAGGGTTCAGCTTCTGTGCTCATCGGAAAATACGTATAATAGCCATAATCATTTCGATTGACTTCAACACCGCTGTGCCCAACATCTTTGACATCGACTGCTGTATACAATGGTTCTGTGATGCCCGTCATCTTTGCAAATAAGTCATTTTGTACTTCAAATGCGTTTTCATTGGTGTCTACAGAAAAATCTGCTGTTTCTTCGTTCACCATAAATCCAACCGGCAACGCATAGCGATTGCGGTAGCTTGTAACGGTATCACTGACAGCAACTTTCTCAACCGTTTCTGTTTCCGGCATAAATCCGGTTTTCTGAATTAGATAGCGAACCCCTAACAGCATATCCAGATAAGGGGTGCTATGAGCGTAATAATACCGATTTCCTGCTTCGGACGCTGGCATTCCCAGCTTTTTCAAAAAGGTGCTTACATTGCAATTTGCCAGAGAGGAAAACTGCGATACACCCCGATATTGATACAGTGCCGGGTCATTTAAAGTATACCAGCTGGTCAACTCGATGCGATAAAATGCATTCTCTGGTTCTTGCTCTTCAATCTGCGAGAGTAATGCTTCTACGGATTCGTATTTCTCCGGATAGGATGTATAATCGGAAGTGGAAACCGCCTCTGTTGCAATCCGAACATGACAGCCCATTTCTACCAACATCACAACCAGCATGCCAGCAGCAAAAACTCGCCGATGCAGTAGCCCTAACTTGTGCAGCAACATCCACAACAGATATGCCAGCATTGTCATTCCTGTATACAGAACAACCTGTTTCCGGTCAGTCGTATAGACAAGGAACAGAAATACTCCGCTGCAAAGCACCATTGCAATCAAATCCAGCCACTTCATTCTCCGTTCCAACAGCAGCAAATAAGCACGATATGCCAGTGTCAACAGGGCAAACGAAAACAAGAATGAAAACCGATAGGGCAGCATATTCGGAAAATGGCAGCCGTGCCAAAGATAATTTAAGATGTTCCAGTTGCAGCTTACCAGCAGAAAACTTAAAACCAGAATTGCCCCGACTTTCTCCCGAATCCGAATTGACCTTGCCCGAAGAAACATCCCCACCAATACGACACAGAGCACCCCGCAATATAAGTTCGGCTTGCCCTCTTTGACCGTTGGAATCTGATAGGCAAGCAGCTGTGAAAGCAGATTTCTCCACGTTTCATAGAATGTGGAATGCTGCGGAAATGTGTTGTGGACGCTGTACGTGTTCTGTAAGGCATAATACGTTGGCAGCAGCAAAATACTACTGATTGCCAAGCCGAGAACGGTTGCTACCAGCATTTTTCCGCTGCGAGTCAAAAACCGCTTGAACCCCATTCCGGTAAAGATACAAATACAAAAATAGGCAATTACCGTAAAAATACAGATAAAAA
>CABQIF010000051.1 GCA_902464115.1 uncultured Ruminococcus sp.
ATAAAAAAGCCAATATAAAAATTCGCCAGCATCGCCAACGCCAGTGAAACCGTATACAGACGGTAAGAGCCTGTCCGCACCAGTCGCACAACGCCCAGCATCACCAGCGGCAGCAGTGCCACGGTATCCAGCCAAATGATGTTCCAAGAATACCCCATCATAAAATCACAGAGGGCATACATCGTGCCAAACAGACAGAGTGAACTGTCATTTCTGCCATATGTTCCCTTTAAGAACGCTGCAAAAAAGCCGCCTGCTGCCCCGATTTTTAGCAGTACCAGCCCCGTTACGGTATCTCGCAGCATCGATGCTGGCACAAGCAGCGTCAGCAGATTCAGCGGACTGGCAGTATAATATGCCATCATCGCTGCAAAATTCGACCCCATTCCCGACTGCCAGGTATACAGCAGGGATTCCCCATGTTTCAGTTTCTCCTGTAAGATGCAGAGAAACGGATAATACTGATGCCAGAAATCCGTCACTAAAATTTGCCGTGTCCCAAATGGATGCACCTCTAACACAATCCATCCGATTGCCACCAACAACACTGGTAGCAGCATGGACAGCAGCAAATAGCGTTTCGGATTGTTCCGGTTGGAAGTCAACAAACCAGACCGCATAAATCAGGAACTCCTTTTTTTATTCCAAAACGATTTTCATTGCAATTGAACCGGCAAAGAATACCAGTGTAATGCTCATTGCCAGCCAATCTTTGCCGGACAAATGCAGCTGTTTCATCTTTGTTCTGCCAATATCGCCCCGATAACAACGGCATTCCATTGCAGTTGCCAATTCTTCCGCACGGCGAAATGCCGAAACAAACAGCGGAACTAAAATCGGAATCAATGCCTTTGCTCGCTGAATCAGGTTGCCGCTCTCCATATCTGCCCCTCTTGCTTTCTGAGCAGCCATGATTTTATCGGTTTCTTCAATCAAAGTTGGAATAAACCGCAGAGCAATCGTCATCATCATGGAAAATGCATGCACTGGAAATTTCAGCTTTTTCAGCGGTGAAAGCAACCGCTCAATTGCATCCGTCAAGGCAATTGGCGAGGTGGTATAGGTCAGCATAGACGTTCCCACAATCAAAAAACTGATCCGGATGATCATTTGAATGCCAGTTTTCACACCTTCCTGTGTGATTTGCAGGAATCCCAGCGACCAATAGACTGTTCCATCTCGAATGAATAGCAAGTCCAAAACCGCTGTAATCAGCAAAATCGGCAGAATGGGTTTCATGCTCTTGAGCAGCACCTTTGCAGCAATGCCCGAACAGAAGAACGTCAAGAAGAAAAAGACGATTCCAAACACCATCGAATAGAGATGACTGCCCATGAACAACATTGTGATGTACAGCAAGGTGATGATAATTTTAAATCGAGGGTCTAGCCGATGAACAAAACTGTTCCCCGGATAATACTGTCCAATGGTAATATCTTTTAGCATTCTGTCCCCTCCTTCTGCTGCCGGTAAAGCTGTAAAATCTGCTGATAGGCAGCTTCTACCGTGTAAATATCATCACTCAATGGAATGCCCTGCTCTCGCAGCTGCATACAAACTCGGGTAATCTGCGGCACTGCCAGCCCGATTTCCTGCAAGGCTTTTGCCTGCCGGAACACGTTCTCAACCGTATCATAACAGAACACCTTTCCGGCATTCATCACCAGAATTTTTTCTGCACAGTTTGCCATATCTTCCATACTGTGGGAAACCAGCAGAACCGTTCTTCCGGTTTCTTTGTGATAACGGCGAATCTCTCGAAGAATATCTTCTCTGCCTTTCGGGTCTAGTCCAGCCGTTGGCTCGTCCAAAATCAAAACTTTTGGTCGCAACGCCATAACACCAGCAATCGCAACTCGTCGCTTCTGTCCGCCGGACAAGTCAAACGGTGATTGGTTCAGCTGTGCTTGCGTCAGACCAACCAGAGCCGCCGTTTCTTCCACCCGTTCCTTGATCTCCGCTTCAGAAAGCCCCATGTTGCGAGGACCAAATGCAATATCTTTATAAACGGTATCTTCAAAAATCTGATATTCCGGATATTGGAACACCAAACCCACTTGAAAGCGAACCTGCCGGATATTTGTCTTGTCTGCCCAGATGTCTGTTCCATCCAGATAAATTTTTCCGGAGGTCGGACGAATCAGCCCGTTAAAATGTTGAATCAAGGTCGACTTTCCCGAGCCAGTATGCCCGATAATGCCGACAAATGCTCCCTCTTCGATCTCCAGATTGACATGATCCACAGCTGTTTTTTCAAACGGTGTGCCAATGCTGTATTGATAGGTCAAATCTTCTGTTTTTAAGATTGCCATGCTGCACCTCCCGTTTTTCCGCTCAGCAGTTTTGTCAATGCTGCAACGCATTCTTCCTCTGAAATCATGTGCACATCCACCGGACAGCCTGCTTGCTGCAAGCGGTATGCAAGTTCTGTCACCTGCGGAACATCTAAGCCTATCTTTTTCAGCGTTTCCACATGAGAAAAGACTTCTTTCGGCGTGTTGTCCAGCACAACCTTTCCATCATCCATGACAACAACCCGATTCGCCTGTGCTGCCTCTTCCATATAGTGGGTAATCAGCACAATGGTAATTCCGTATTCCCGATTCAGCATGTGAATCGTATTCATGACTTCCCGTCTGCCGCTGGGGTCAAGCATGGCAGTGGGTTCATCCAAGACAATACAATCCGGTCGCATGGCGATAATGCCAGCAATGGCAACTCGCTGCTTCTGTCCACCGGAAAGCTGACTGGGAGCGTGTTCCCGATATTCGTACATCTCCACGGCTTTCAGGGCATCGTCAACCCGTTCCCGAATCTCCTGTGGCGGAATGCCCAGATTTTCAGGGCCAAATGCCACATCTTCTTCGACAATAGTCGCTACAATCTGATTATCTGGATTTTGGAACACCATTCCTACATGACTCCGCAGGGTGAAACGCTGCGACTCGTCTTTTGTATCGATGCCATCCACGGTCATCGTACCTGCTGACGGCAGCAGGATGGCGTTCATATGTTTTGCAAATGTGGACTTGCCAGAGCCATTATGCCCTAGCAAGGCAACAAAATCACCTTTTTCAATCGAAAGAGAAATGTCTTTTAAAATGTCTGGAGAGGTACGCTCTCCGTTTTCATCGGTATAGTGAAACCAAAGTTGTTTCGCCTGTGCTTGTGTTTCCATTCCCGTTCCTTTCTTTTCCGAATTTCTTATTTGCGACTAAAATTATTCAGCCTGCCAAATGGCGGTTGACCCACACGGCAACGCCAGCCCACTTTGTGCGACTGGTAAGCCGATTTCATCGAAAGTCACCGTTCCGCCGAACCGCTTGCGTACAACGCTGCCCAAAATATAGCCCATTACAGACGGCGACAAACCTGTTGTATAGCTGTTAATCAGGAAGAACAGCGGCTGTTCCGTCAAAACGCCGGCACAAAGCTGTACCAAATCATAAATACAGTCTTCCAGCTTCCAGATTTCACCGCCTGGCCCTCTGCCGTAGCTGGGCGGATCCATGATAATGGCATCATACCGCCGATTTCGGCGAATTTCTCGGGCAACAAACTTTTCGCAGTCATCAACAATCCAGCGAATCGGGCGGTCAGACAGTCCCGAAAGAGCTGCATTTTCTCTTGCCCACTGCGTCATTCCCTTGGATGCATCTACATGGCAAACGCTCGCTCCGGCTCTCGCACAAGCCAGCGTTGCACCGCCTGTATAGGCAAACAGATTCAAAACAGAAATCGGTCTGCCCGCATTCTGAATCAAATCAGAAACAAAATCCCAGTTGACAGCCTGCTCCGGAAATAATCCGGTATGTTTAAAGCTGGTCGGCTGAATCCGAAATTTCAAATCCAGCGGTGTGTATTGAATATTCCATGATTCTGGCAGCTTCCGGAAAAAATCCCAGCTGCCACCGCCAGCATTCGAGCGGTGATAATGCCCGTCTGCATGATTCCACATTCCATGTTCTTTCGGGGTTTTCCAGATAATCTGGGGGTCTGGACGAATCAACGTCACATTGCCCCACTGCTCCAACTTTTCTTGTCCGGAAGTATCTAAAATCCGGTAATCGTTCCATTGATTTGCAATTCTCACAGTTGTACGGCTCCTTTATCGTTTGGTATAGCGTTCCAGTTCTTCTGCAATCGCAGAAACAGCTTCCTGCATCAAATCGGCATCCTTTGCCTCTACCATGACCCGAATCAGCGGTTCTGTTCCGCTTTCCCGTACCAGAATTCTGCCATCTTCGCCCAGCCGTTCTTCATACTGTTTCATCACACTGCAAACAGCCGCATCTTCTTTCCAGCGGTTTCTCTGGTCAGCTGTAATCCGTACATTCTGCATCTGCTGCGGAAATGTTTCCATTTCTCCTGCCAGTTCGCTCAGTTTCTTTCCTGACTGCTTGACAATTTCCACCAGCTTTGCACCGGAAAGTTCGCCGTCCCCTGTAGTTGCGTGTTCCAAAAAGATAATATGACCGCTCTGTTCGCCGCCGATACAATAGCCGCCCTTTTTCATCTCTTCCAGCACATACCGGTCGCCAACTTTTGTTGCAATGGTATGGATGCCTTCCCGCTTGGTAAAGTGGAAAAAGCCCAAATTCGTCATAACGGTTACAACGGCAGTATCTTTTTCCAGCTTGCCGCTTGCTTTCAGTGCCTTGGCACAAATTGCAATCATCTGGTCACCGTCTACAACCTTTCCGGTTTCATCCACTGCCAAACAACGGTCTGCATCTCCATCAAATGCCAGACCTAATTGACAGCCATGTGCTGGCACGTATGCCATCAGCTGTTCCATGTGGGTAGAACCACAGTGGTCATTGATATTTGTGCCGTCTGGCTCTGCACTCAGCATGCAAACTTCTGCACCCAATGCAGTGAAGAGCGTTTCTGCGGTTGCAGAGGCACTGCCGTTTGCACAGTCCAGTGCAATCTTCATCCCGTCAAATCGAGTTGGGACACTCTCTAAAATATGCTGAATGTAATCTTCCTTGGCATGTTCATAGCGTTCCATTCTGCCCACATTGGTGTGCGATTGCAGCGTTACTTTTTCCGGTGTGTCCAGAATCAACGCTTCAATTTCTTCTTCGACGGCATCCGGCAGCTTATAGCCAGTGGATGCAAACAGCTTGATGCCATTAAATTCGACACTGTTATGAGAGGCGGAAATCATCACACCGGCATCTGCTCCCATCGAACGCACCAGATAGGCAACGCCCGGTGTTGGAATCACACCCAGCTGCACGGCATCTGCCCCAACAGAACAAATCCCTGCACACAGAGCGGCTTCCAGAATATCAGAAGAAATTCGGGTGTCCTTCCCGATGACAATTTTCGCCTTGTGCTTGGCTTCTTTCGTCAAAACCAATGCGGCTGCCCGACCAATTTGCATGGCAAGTTCACAAGTTAATTCTGTAATGGCAACGCCTCTTGCTCCATCTGTTCCAAATAATCTGCCCATTTTTATTCGACTCCTTTGTCTGATGAAACAGCCGCCAAGGGTCAGCGGCTGTCCGTTGTAATGTAAAAATATAGAGTAATTTCAGAAAAATTTATTTCTGTTCTGTGGCATCTGCTTCCGCTTCGGATAGGGTCATTTGTCCCTGTATCGGTGCTTTTCTCTGCTCCGGTAGCGGAAAGCCCATGTGTTCATATGCCAATGCCGTTGCACAACGTCCCCGGGGCGTTCTCGACAAAAAGCCCAGCTGCATCAGATACGGCTCGCAGACATCTTCCAATGTAACCGCTTCTTCGCCCAGTGCAGATGCCAGCGTTTCCAGCCCGACAGGCCCACCGCCATAGCCCTTGATCATCATTGTAAGCATTCGGCGGTCATTGCTGTCTAAGCCCAGTTCGTCAATTTCCAGCCGTCCCAGTGCAATTTTGGCAATGTCCAGCGTGATTTCTCCGTTGCCCATGACATCTGCAAAGTCCCGTACTCGTTTCAGCAGGCGGTTCGCAATTCGGGGTGTTCCTCGTGCTCGGCTGGCAATTTCTGCTGCCCCCTCAAAGGTGCAGGGAATTTCCAGAATCATGCTGCTTCGCCGGACAATATCCGTCAGTTGTTCCGTGGTGTAAAGCTCCAACCGCTGAATCACACCGAACCGGTCACGCAGCGGACTGGAAAGCTGCCCGGCACGTGTCGTTGCACCGATCAATGTGAACGGGTTCAAATCAATCCGCAGAGAACGGGCGGAAGGCCCTTTTCCCATGATAATATCAATGGCGTGGTCTTCCAGTGCCGGATAAAGAATTTCTTCGACTGCACGGGAAAGCCGATGGATCTCATCAATGAATAACACATCATTCGGCTGTAAGTTGGTCAGCAACGCCGCCAAATCACCCGGTTTTTCAATGGCTGGGCCAGTTGTTACCCGCAGGTTGACACCCATTTCATGGGCAATGATGGCGGAAAGTGTTGTCTTTCCCAGCCCCGGCGGCCCATACAGCAAGACGTGATCCAAAGGGTCGCCTCGCCGCTTGGCTGCCTGAATATAAATCGCCATGTTTTCCTTGACTTTATCCTGACCGATATATTCCGCCAATGTTTGCGGTCGCAGTGTGACTTCCACATCATGGTCTTCCGGTGTTTCTTCTGCCGTGACCATTCGGGAATCAAACTGCATATCGCTTGTTTCAATCACAATGCGTCCTCCTTTTTCTGTTTATCGCCGTTTTCCAATGGCTTTCAACGTTTCCTTGATCAGTTCCGTTGCTGACAACTCTGCCGGCAGCTTTGCCAGAATCGGCATGACTTCCAACTGTGTATAGCCCAGAACGGTCAGTGCCGACAAGGCTTCTGCCACTTCGCTTTCTGCCGGCGGAGCAACTTCAGCGGAGAGATTTGCTGCGGACAGGACACCGCCCTGCTCCTTCGCAATCTTGTCTTTCAGTTCCAGCACAATTCGCTGTGCCATTTTTGTTCCAACACCTTTGACTTTAGTCAAGGTCTTGCTGTCACCAGAGGCAACCACCAGCGCCAGCCGTTCCGGTGTCAGTTCTGATAAAATCGCAAGGGCTGCCTTGCCGCCAACACTGCCGACCCCTGTCAGCATGGAGAAACAGCGGCGTTCCTGTGCACTGAGAAAGCCATATAATTCCAGATTCCCTTCCCGCATGGAAACGGAGAGAATCGTATACAAAAACACCTCTTCGCCAACAGCACATAGCTTGCTGTAAGTCTGATACGAAATCCGGCAGGCATAGCCAACACCACCGCATTCGACCACTGCCATGTTCATTTCCTTGGCGATCAAAGTTCCATGTAAACTGTCAATCATGTTTTCTGCTCCCTATTTTCCTATGATTCCATTCTTCCCCGCAAGCCTGTTGCACAATGTCCGTGGCAAATGGCAATTGCCAGTGCATCGGCGGCATCATCCGGCTTCGGGATTTTTTGCAGCTTTAAGATCCGGCGTGTCAATTCCATGACTTGTTTTTTTTCGGCTCTGCCATATCCGACAACCGCCTGCTTTACCTGCAAGGGCGTATACTCCGAAACGGGAATTTGTTCCAGCTGTGCCGTCAACATTAAAACGCCTCTTGCCTGTGCCACATCAATGACCGTTTTTTGGTTGGATGTGAAATAAAGCCGTTCCATCGCCACACAATCCGGATGGTATTGCTGAATCAGCGTCCGGAAGTCCCGATAAATGCTCTCCAGTCGCCGTAAAAACGGCGTTTCTGCGGCGGTGGTAATCGCACCGTATGTAATCGGTGTAAAAGTCGTTCCGGTATATTCCAATACGCCAAATCCAACAATGGCATAGCCCGGGTCTACCCCTAAAATTCGCATAACTGCCGTTCTCCTGTTCTCATTTTCATCCCGTCCGTTTTACAGACAATTATTATTATACCATATTTCAAGGGGTGCTTTCAATAGCGATTCAAATTTTTATGTTGATTTTCCAAAAAAATTTTTGTATAATAGAAAAAGACAAAAAAGTTGAAAGGAATGCGATTATGAATTTAGAAGAAATCCGCACAGAAATTGATGCCTTGGACAAGGAACTGCTCGCACTGTTTGAACGGCGTATGGATCTTTGCCGAGATGTCGCCCTTTACAAGAAAGAACACAATCTTCCAGTTTTCCAGCCGGAACGGGAACAAAAACTGCTGGACAAGATTGAGCAGGCAACCTCTCCAGACCGCAAACATGCTGCACGGACGCTGTTCTCTGTCATCTTAGACATCAGCAAACAGCTGCAATCCCGTATCCTAGCCAAAATGGAAACCGACCCGATTTTTCCTGTTCCAGATTTTTCTGCTGCCCAGAAAATCGGCTGTCAGGGAACGAATGGTGCAAACTCCGAAACGGCTTCCCAGCAGTTCTTCCCCGGCAGGGCTGTCACCTTCTACCCTACGTTTGAACACGTCTTTCAGGCAGTGGAACGGGGCGAAATTGAATTTGGGGTGCTGCCCGTTTATAATAGTACCAGCGGTTCGGTCACGCCAACATACGACCTGCTCGGAAAGTATAACTGCTATATTACTGCTATGAATCAAGTCAAAATCAAGCACTGTCTGGCAGTTCGACCGGGCGTTTCTCTGGAACAGATTCAGGCAGTTTACTCGCACCCACAGGCATTGATGCAATGTTCGGACTTCCTGAAATATCACAACCTCAAACAAATTGAATACAGCAACACTGCAACAGCAGCTGCCTTTGTTGCATCCAGTTCAGAACCGTTTGCAGCGATCTGCTCGGAAGAATGTGCCAAACAAAATCACATGGACATCCTATTTTCCGGTATCGCCAATGTTGCCTTGAACTACACCCGTTTCATCTGCATTTCCAAACAGATGATGGTTGCACCGAATGCCTCTGTCATTTCCATCATGATGACTTTGCCGAACGTACCCGGCAGCTTGAGCAAAATTTTGAACCAATTCTATTTACAGGGATTGGACTTGGTGAAACTGGAAAGCCGACCGATTCAGGACGGCAGCTTTGACGTTGCATTCTATGTGGATTTCAAGGGCAACTTAATGGATCGTTCCATTGCTGCATTCTTAAATGAACTTTGCAAGAACTGTCAGGACTTCAAACTGCTGGGAAATGCCGTTGAGGTATCCGATTAATCAGCGATTTCAGCACTTCTTTCTTTTGACACAACATCCGCCGATTCGTCTACAACCGAAAAGGAGGAATGATTTCCCATGATTCAATTACTGTTATTATTATCCGTATCCACGATTGCTTGTATTTTATGCAACAAAATTACCGCAAAAATCGGGATCCCAATGTTGCTGGCATTTCTCTGCGTGGGAATGCTCTGCGGAGAAGATGGGATTCTTGGCATTTCGTTCAACGATTATCAACTAACCGAAAACGTCTGCACCGCCGCTCTGATTCTGATTATTTTTTACGGCGGTTTCGGAACAAAATGGAGTGCTGCAAAGCCCGTTGCAGGACGAGCCATCCTGCTTTCTACCGTTGGAGTCTTTCTCACAGCGGCGGCAGTTGGCGGCTTTTGTCACATCGTGCTGCATGTTGGATTGCTGGAAAGCCTGCTGATCGGTTCTGTCATCAGTTCTACGGATGCTGCTTCTGTCTTTTCCATTTTGCGTGCAAAAAAGCTGAACTTGAAATATGGCACGGCATCTCTGCTCGAAGTGGAAAGCGGTAGTAATGACCCGATTGCATACTTAATGGTCACCATTGTTGTGGCAATGATGGAAACGTCTGTTTCTGCTGGCTCTGTTCTGTATCAAGTCTTTGCACAGATCGTATTTGGTGTGGGAATCGGGGCAGCGTTGGCACTTGTAGTTCTGTTCTTTCTCCGGCGATTCCAGTTTGATACCAGTGGATTTGACTTGGTTTTCATGCTGGCAGTGGCAATTCTCTCCTATGTTGTTCCAACCATGATTGGCGGAAATGGCTATCTGAGTGCTTATATTGCCGGCATTATCCTAGGAAATGCAGAACTCTCCAACAAGAAAAACCTCGTACATTTCTTTGATGGTGTAACTGGTCTGATGCAATTGCTAGTCTTCTTCATCTTAGGAATGCTTTGCACGCCAACAAAATTGATTGGTGTGCTGCTGCCAGCTTTGGGCATTGCCATCTTTTTGACATTTATCGCCCGTCCGCTGGTCGTTGGCATTTTATTGACACCATTTCGGGCGAAATTCTCGCAGCAACTCCTCATTTCTTGGGCTGGGCTGCGTGGTGCAACCTCTGCAATTTTCGCCATCACTGCTGTTGCAAGCATTGAAACTGCCGGTTCTGTGACGCTGAAATATGACCTCTTCCACTTGGTTTTCTGCATTGTGCTCTTTTCCATTGCTCTACAGGGAACATTTCTTCCTTGGGTATCCAAAAAGTTACATATGATTGACGATTCTCAGAACGTCTTGAAAACCTTTACCGACTACACGGACGAAGAAATCATTCAGACGCTGCAACTGCCGATTCACGCCAATCATGCTTGGATTGACCAGCCTGTCAGCAGCATTGCTCTTCCGCCGGATACTCTGCTTGCCATGCTGATTCGGAACGGAAAAACCGTGATTCCAAAGGGAAATACCAAAATTGAACAGGGCGATGTCGTTGTACTGAGTGCTGGAAACTGCCAGCAAACAGCAAACATGCAGCTTTCTGAACTCGTGATTGACGACCATCACAAGTGGAACGGCAAACAAATCCGCAACCTGAACCTTGGAAAAAAGACGTTGATTCTCATGATTCAGCGTGATTCAGAAACGATTATTCCGCAGGGTGACACGGAAATTTTAGCAGGAGATACCGTCGTTCTGCACTCTGAAACCACTTAAACCATCCAACACAAAAGCCCCCGACAGGCTGTACCATTGGGACAGCCTGCCGAGGGCTTATTCTTTTTTTCAAGCTTATAGGTTCTGAATATCCTGCTCTGTAATCAGCAAAAATCCTGCTTTTTTCAGAATGTCTTCTGCTGCTGCAATGTCGGTTACTCGCAGAACAACATATGCCCGTTCGCCCGGATGTGCAACAAACGCATAGGTATATTCGACATTCATGCCTGTTTCAGACAATACCCGCAACATTCCAGCGATTCCGCCCGGTGTATCCGGTACAGCAACCCCGATGACAGGGTTGATAGAAACGATACAATTCTGGTCACGCAAAACTTCTGCCGCTTTGTCGGTATCATCTGCAATCAAACGCAGAATACTGAACTCTTTCGTGTCAGAAATGAACATTGCCCGCATATCTACGCCGGACTCTGCCAGCAACTTACAGATTGCAGATAATGCACCGGGTTTATTTTGTACAAAAACGGATACCTGTTGAATTGCCATAATGATACACTCCTTTTTCTTGTTCCATTTTTCGGTTTGGTTTTATGAATTAGTCATGCAGCTTCCGCTTGTCGATAACACGGACTGCCTTGCCTTCGCTTCTTGCAATGGCCTTCGGGTCAACCAGATGTACCTTCGGAGAAATGCCCAGCATGGTACGAATTGCTGAAACCAGATGCTTTTCCTGCTTGGTGATTTCTTCCAGAGAGTCTGTGAACTGTTCCGGAGAAAGTTCTACATAGACATCCAGCGTGTCAGTATTGTTGACACGGTCAACTTCGATCTGATAGTTCGGAGAATAGCCTTCGTTCAGCAAAACCGTTTCGATCTGAGATGGGAATACGTTGACACCACGAATGATCATCATATCATCGCTGCGTCCCATCGGCTTTGTCATCTTGATCAATGTTCTGCCGCAGGAGCATTTCTCCCGGCTCAAAACGCAAATATCTCTGGTGCGATACCGCAGCAGCGGGAATGCTTCCTTTGTAATAGAGGTGAACACCAGTTCACCCTTTTCACCATCCGGCAGCACTTCGCCAGTTTCCGGGTCAATGATTTCCGGAATGAAGTGGTCTTCGTTGATGTGCATGCCGTGCTGTTCGCAGCATTCAAATGCAACACCAGGGCCAGAAGTTTCTGTCAGGCCATAAATATCATATGCCCGAATGCCCAGCAAATCCTGAATGTTCTGCCGCATTTCTTCTGTCCACGGTTCTGCACCGAAAATACCAGCCTTCAAGTGGTTATCTTCCGGCTTGTATCCCTTTTCTTTCAGTGTTTCGCCGATGTATGCCGCATAAGATGGGGTACAGCAGAGAATGGTTGACTGTAAATCCATCATGAATTGAATCTGCCGTTCAGTATTACCAGAAGACATCGGCAGGGTCAAACACCCTACTTTGTGCGAACCGCCGTTCAGACCTGCTCCGCCCGTAAACAAGCCATATCCATAGCAAACCTGGCAAACATCTTCGTCTGTTCCGCCTGCCGCAGTGACTGCTCTTGCACAGCAATCTTCCCAAAGATCAATGTCATGCTGGGTATAGAATGCAACCACTCTTCTGCCAGTTGTGCCAGAGGTCGACTGGATTCTCACGCAGTCTTTCAGCGACTTTGCAAGCAGCCCGTATGGATACTGATCCCGCAGGTCTGCCTTGGACAGGAACGGCAGCTTATGTAAATCTTCAACGCCATGAATATCTTCCGGCTTCACATGAGCAGCATCCATTTTTTCCCGATAATACGGCACATTTTCATAAACATGCTTGACCTGTGCAACCAGCCGTTCGGACTGAAGGGCTTTCATATCCTCCAGCGGCATGGTTTCTATTTCTTTCTGATAATAACGCTGTTCCATCTTTTTGAATACTCCTATTTCTTTGGTTTCTGTGGTAATTTGCAGAAATGCCTGCTTGCATTTTTCCCATAAATATGATACAATCGAAAAAAAGCTGTATATTTGCAGCTCTAAGCGTTCTATCATAGAAAGGTCGATTTTGATATGCCAGTCATTGATTTTCACACCCATGTGTTTCCAGAGGCAATTGCAGAAAAAACCATCTCCATGCTTGCCCAGAAAAGCAACAGCCAGCCGTTTGGCAATGGAACTTTTGATTCCCTGTTATCCAATATGCAGACCAGCGGTGTTACCCACAGCGTGACACTGCCTGTTGTCACCCGTCCGAAACAGTTCGACAGCATTCTGAAATATGCCATTGCCTGCAACGAACATCCGCAGATTTTTGCCTTTGGCGGCATTCATCCAGACGACCCAACGCCGGAAGAACACCTGCTGCAAATCAAGCAGGCTGGACTTTACGGCATCAAGCTGCATCCAGACTACCAGCAGACCTACATAGACGACCCGAAATACATCCGCATTCTGCGAAACTGTGTCGCTTTGCAGTTACCTGTGGTCATTCATGCTGGCGTGGATGATGGTTTCCCAGAAACGGTACACTGTCTGCCAGACCGCACCTTGCAGATGTTAGAGCAGGTCTATGGAGATACCGTACCGGAGCGACCCAACATTGTCCTTGCACATGGCGGTGCAAACCGTATGCACGAAGAAGTGTTGGAAAAACTCTGTGGAAAGCCCGTCTATTTTGACATCAGCTTTATTCTAAGTTATATTCAACCGGAACTGCTCCTGCAAATCATCCGCAGACATGGGGCAGACCGCATTCTGTTTGCAACGGATTTCCCGTGGAGCAACCCTGCTGCGGACTTGACAGCGGTACAGAATCTTCCGCTGACGGATGCTGAAAAAGAGCAGATTCTCTGGAAAAATGCACAAACGCTTCTGCATCTTCCGCAAATTTAAATATAGTATACCCTATTTCGACGAGAAATGCAAGATTTTTATGCAACTTTTA
>CABQIF010000052.1 GCA_902464115.1 uncultured Ruminococcus sp.
GGCAGCGATCAGGGCTACTCGCCCTGAACCTCGCCAACATTTTTAAAAAATTGTTGGATCAAAAAACTTTTATTTGCCTGCGGCTCGTTGGGGGCAACGTTTCACATGAAACATTCTTCTTGGAACACCACCTGAATCCGGTTCGGCAAGGCTGGGGCACATCCCCAGCTTGCCTTGGGAACCACAATTGCCCCTGAAACCTTGTATCCTCATTACAACCTCTTGATTTAAAAGGCAATTGCGATTCTTTCAACGCTCTCTTAGATTTTTATTTCATTTCATTGTTCGGTTCTGTTATTTGCTCCGCAAATGTGGGCTACTCGCCCACACCTCGCCAGCATTTTTGAAAAATTGCTGGATCAAAAAACTTTTCTTTCGCCTGCGGCTCGTTCCTTACAGCCAATCATCCAAAAAAGCAGCTGCTTCTCTCCAAGAAGTCGCTGCTTTTTTGCAAAATATCCCAAAAATAAAATGAATCATTGTAAAACTCTTCTACACTTTTTACAGTCAAAACTTCATCATTTTTTCGTTTTCTGTTGTATATAGCAACTATTTTCATAATGTCTGTTGTGTATGCAACAGTTCAAAAATAATCGACTATTGACTTTTAAACGACAATTGTCTATAATAATGACAGTAAGACAACGAACATCTATCATTAGACAGTTGTCCTTTTTTCACAGAAAGGGTGGAAACCGAATGAAACATGCAGAAAAAGAAGAAAAACAGCCGTCTTTCTTGAAACGGCACTTCAATGCAATTGCAACCGTTTGCATTGTGTTGATTCCAACCATCTACACCACACTGTTTCTTGGTTCAATGTGGGACCCTTATGGCAACGTCAGCGATTTGCCCGTTGCGGTCGTCAATCAAGACCAGTCCGTAACGTTCCACGACAAGACCTTATCCATTGGGGATGACCTCGTTGATAACCTCAAAGATAATGACAGTTTGGACTTCTCCTTTGTAGATGCCAAAACCGCACAGGATGGGTTAGAGGATGGCACTTATTACATGGCGATCACCATTCCGGAAGATACATCCGCAAATGCATCGACCGTACTGGATGATTCCCCGAAAAAGGTACAGCTTTACTACGAGACCAATCCGGGCACAAACTACATCGCCTCAAAAATGAGCGAAACAGCGATGCAGAAACTCAAAACTGAAGTTTCCAGTACCATTACAGAAGCCTACACGGAAACCTTGTTTGACCAGATCGGCACTGCCGGTGATGGCATGCAGGATGCCGCAGATGGTGCAAAGGAACTGGATGACGGTGCAAAAGAATTAAAAGACGGCAGCGTTACGCTCAGCGATAACCTGAAAGTCTTAGCAGATAGCACCTTAACGCTGGAAGAGGGCTGCGGTACATTGACCGATGGTTTAACTGCCTACACAGACGGCGTTGCACAAGTAGATGATGGTGCAAAGCAGTTGGAAGATGGCATGAATCAGTTACAGGATGGCGTTTCTCCGCTGACGGATGGTGCAAGTCAGCTGCAAAGCGGTGCAAGCCAGTTGCAAAGTGGTGTCGATGCCTATACAGAAGGCGTTGCCAGTGCTTACACCGGTGCACAGAGTCTTTCCAGCGGCAGCCAGCAGCTTTCCGCTGGTTCTCAGAACTTGCAGGACGGTGCTGCACAGCTTTATGAAGGCAGCAGACAGCTCGAAGCTGGTTTATCACAGCTTTCCAGCTCGCTTTCCCAGAGCTGCAACGAAGAAACCGCTGCACAGATCAAAACCTTATCGGCTGGTTTGGAACAGTTACAAACTGGCATTGATACCTTAAAGAGTTCCGTTTCCAACAGCGGAACAGCGACTACAGAAGCGATGCAGGCAGTTGCTGGCGACTTACAAACACTCGGCAGCGGCTTGGCATCCTTACAATCTGCACAGCAAGCTTTAATGAGTACGGATGCATTCCAGAGTCTGGACGCTGAAAGCCAGCAGGAATTACTTGGCTGTTTCGCAGAACCAATGAGCAGCCTCTCCACGGCTGCAACACAGCTGCAAAGCGATGTTACCGCATTGGCAACCGCTCTGGAACCGTCTGCACAGCTTCCGGATGCAGTCAACCAGTTAGCAGCCGGTGCAGACCAAGCCCTTCCGGCAGCCAATGAAGCCCTTGCTTCTCTGTCTGGCGGATTACAGACTGTACAGAGTGCTGTAGATGACCAGTTGTTACCGGGTGCATCTGCACTGACAGACGGTGCAGCAAGCCAGAGCGATGGCTCTGCAACCTTGTCGAGCGGTTTACAGACTGCCGCAGCAGGTGCAAGTGCCCTCTCCGATGGACTGGGAACACTCCACAGCAACAGCAGCAGCCTTCAGAGTGGTGCAGCTGCACTGGATGATGGAATTTCTACTTTAGTTGACAAAATGCCAACCTTGACCGTTGCGATTAGTCAGCTGCAAAGCGGCAGCCAGACGCTTTCCGATGGTACCAGTCAATTAACTGCACAGAATGACACCTTGTTATCCGGTGCAAAACAATTGCAAGACGGTGCAGCCGCTTTGCAGGATGGTGCAGTTCAGCTTGCAGATGGTTCTGCAACACTGAAAGATGGTCTGGTTACCTTGACCGATGGTTCTGGCACGCTGTGGACAGCGTTGCAGGATGGTGCAACAGAAATCAATGACATCAACAGCACCGATGATACCTATGATATGTTCGCTTCTCCGGTCGATGCCGAAGAAACTTATGCAAACCACGTTGAAAACAACGGTCACGCAATGGCGGCGTACATGATGGCAGTTGGTCTTTGGGTTGCCTGCCTCGCTTACTGCATCATGTTCAGCCCATATGAAGTTCCGTTGACCGGCAAGAATGCCGTTCATTCTTGGGCAAAGAAACTTCCAGTTCTGCTGTTGGTCGCTTGGGCTCAGGCAATCGGCATGGTTCTGCTGCTCCACCTTTTCAACGGCTTTGCACCGCAGGATATGCTGCAAACCATTCTGGTTGCTGGATTCTCCTCGATGGCATATATGGCAATTATCTTCTGCTTGAATATGTACTGCGGAAAGATCGGCAGCTTCATCTTACTGGTCTTCATGGTACTTCAGTTGAGCGGCTGTGCCGGAACGTATCCGTCCGAATTGTCCGCAAAGTTCTTCCGTGTGATCAAGCCGTTCATGCCGTTCACCTATACGGTTCAGGGCTTCCGGAATGCAATTGCAACTGGCAGAAGCAATGCTACCACTTATGTTGTGATGATCGCATTGGCAGCCATCTTCACCCTGCTGATGATTCCGGCTTACAAGATGAAATGGAAGCGGGAAAAGACACAGGCAGACTTCATCGAAGAAACAGAAACCAAATCCATTGCCAGCCACAAGCAGGCAGTTTCCCAGTAACGACATCCAAATTTGATGCATGAATCGCAGGCGGTAAGTTTCTTGCCGCCTGCTGTATTTCTACGGGTTCTGACGAAATTGCCATTGACATTTCATTTCGCAACTGCTATGCTATTACTAGACACTTTTTAAAAACATGCTGCGTTTGCAGCAGAAAGAAGGCTTTTCTTATGCAACAAACTGCTTCCGCTGCTCCTTCCCGACAGGAACGCCGTGTTCGTCGCACCCGTGCGATGATTCTTGCCGGATTTGTTGAACTGATGCAGCAAAAATCTGTCAAAGATATTTCCGTTCGGGAATTGGCAGATCTGGTTGACATCAACCGTTCCACCTTTTATCTGCATTACACCGATATTTATGACTTGCTCGAACAGACCGAAAATAATCTGATGGATCAGTTCCTTGCCATCATCGATAAAAATCACACCAGCCTTACCCTGCAGGAATTTTCGGACAAGCTGGAACAGTTCTTTGCCATTCTCGCCGAAAATCAGCCGCTCTGCCGTGCATTGATGAGTCCGAATGGCGATATTGCCTTTGTTCGGAAACTTGAAAAGCTGATTGCGGAGGACGGCGTGAAAACGCTCCGGCTGCTCTCTGATGAAAAAGACTTGGACGCACAGGACTTGAACTATGTCACCAGTTTCTTTCTCTCCGGCTGTGTCGGCATGATCGACCTGTGGTTACAGGATGGATGTCAGCAATCCGCCCAGCATATGGCGGATCTTTCCATGAAGCTGCTGCGTGCTGGCGTTCAGGGAATCACCCGCAGACAACTGCAATAATTTGTGCAAACTGCTATCTTTCCACGCCGTAATTTCGTCTATTTTTTTCAAAATCTGCAATTGCAATTTTCCACAAGCTGTGTTATAATAAAGGTTAGTCATGATGTCATAGAACCCGATGACATCCGCATATGGTCGTTCCATTTGCAAGAAAGCGGTACCGTGTCACTTCCGCTTTTCGCTGACAAACCAACTCGCATATGCAGAAAATTTTGAAGTTACAGCAGGAGGTAACAAGTTATGCCAAATATTAAATCCGCTAAGAAGAGAGTTCGTGTAAACGCTACAAAGGCTGCTGCCAACAAGGCAAGAAAGTCCAACCTCAAGACCATGATCAAGAAGGCTGATCTGGCTTGCACAGAAAATGCTGCTGATAAGGAAGCTGCAATCCGTGTTGCCATCAAGAAGGTTGACCAGGCTTGTGCAAAGGGTCTACTGCATAAGAACGCAGCTGCAAGAAAGAAGTCCCAGCTGGCTAAGAAGCTCAACGCTGCTGACTAAGACGCACGTTTTCTAAAAAAAGCGAACCGCATGTTGTCTGGACGACATGCGGTTTTTTGTTATCTGAACAGATTTTTTATGCGGCAAACAGCTTGCTTTTGTTTGCATTTTTCCGCTTTTTGTGGTATGATGAATAGCAGCGTGCCCTTCTATTTGGCTCACCACTTCGCATACCTTTTTAAGAGGGACTGACACAGCTTCAGCCGCTCCGGATGCCCGTGATAATAGGCGAACCGCTCCGCTGCCGTCTGAGGCACTTCTTCCCCCGTTTCGAGAAAGTGCATGGCAAATTGAAACAGCAAGTCCCGATTCTCCATCGAAATGCAGGAGATTTCTTTTCGCTCCCGAATCGCATGCTTTAAAGTATATGCCGTTCCGCCGGAAGTCTTGTGAATCACGCAAATCAGCCGCCAGCTGTGTTCCAACATATAATCATTCCGCCGCAGGAAACTGAACTTTCCCTGATACGGTATGGTGATAACTGCTTCGCAATGTTCCACATAGTGCAACATTGCCTCCCGACCGCTGCGGCGACATTCCAGATAGTGCAGGCACGGTTCAACTGCGATCAGATGCAGCACTTCTGTGCCATGCTGCTTGCGGTAAATCAAATCATCGGCAGCCCAGAGGTCAACGCCCTCGGCTAAGCCGTCCAAAAAATAACGGTATCCATCCTGTACCGCCTGCTCGATACACCCAGCCAACAGTGTCTTCAAGAGGTCTGTTGCGGCATAGCCTACAACCGTTTCCTCCAGCGGCAGGGCATCTTCCCGATGTCCGCTGAAACAAGCCGTCTTTCCCGGAAATTGTAAAAAAGTTGTACATTGCGGATAATCCGCATTCAAAACAAATGCAACTGGCTCCAAAAACAGACCCTCCTAATCTCATGGTAATTTCTGTGTATCGACAGACAACAGATTCTATGGTACAATCATAGAAACACCCTCGTTCCTATTTTCTATTATACTGGTTTTTGGAAAAAAGAACAAGAGATTTTTTTAGAAATCGCACTCCATTCGTGCGGAAAGAAGGAATCAATCATGCATCAACCATCTATTTTACATCGTGCTTGGGCAGAAATCGACCTGTCCGCTCTGGAAAACAACGTCCGCTGTATTCAGGAAATCCTGCCGGAACACACCGATTTTATGGCAGTCGTCAAGGCGGATGCTTATGGGCACGGTGATGAAGTAATCTGCACTGCCCTGCACAAGATGGGCATTCGCTGGTTCGCCGTTTCCAATCTTGAAGAAGCCCTCTCTGTTCGACAGTACTGCCCGGACAGTGAGATCTTTATCTTGGGTTATACCCCGCCGGAACTCGCTCCGGAACTCACCAAACACCACATTATTCAGGGGGTCATGTCCACGGAATATGCACAGGAACTGGCGGCTCACGCTGGCAGTGAACCGGTTCGGTGTCACATCAAGCTGGATACAGGCATGGGACGCATCGGTTTCCGCAGTGCTGACCCACAGGCTTGTGTCGAAGAACTGCTGCCGCTGTTTGCACTGCCGCAGCTGAAAATCGAAGGGCTGTATACCCACTTTGCGGTTGCAGACTGCCCGAACGATGCCGAAAACACCGCTTATACCGACGAACAGGAACGCCGGATTCTTGCCGTTTATGACCTGCTCGCTGAAAACGGGCACCAGTTACAGCACCTGCACTTCATGAACAGTGCGGCAACTGTTTACCGCCCGAATCCACGCTGCACACTGGCAAGAGTCGGTATCATTCTGTATGGTCTGCTGCCGAACTATCCCGTTCCCGTTCCGCTGCCGCTGAAACCAGTCATGACGCTGAAGTCTGTCATCTCCCACATCAAGGAAGCCGAAAAAGGCGACTGCATCAGCTACGGCAGAACCTACACCGTTTCGCATCCGTGCCGGATCGCAACTGTTACCATTGGCTATGCAGACGGCTATTCTCGCCTGCTCTCCAATAAGGCATATGCCATTGTGCACGGCGTTGCCTGCCCAATTGTCGGCAGAGTCTGCATGGATCAATTGATGCTGGATATTTCCGAGGTCAAAGAACCTGTCAAGCCGGGCGATGAAGTCACCATGTTCGGAACAGAAGGCAATGTGACCATTACACCGGATGAACTGGCTGCCTTCTATGATACGATCGGATATGAAATCGTCTGCGGCATTTCAAAGCGTGTACCGAGAGTGGTTGTAAACGGGGAGATCAAATAATTATTTTGCATCATCGAAAGCAGCACGGGGTTTCAGCGGCTTTCCCAAGCCCTTTGAAAGGAGATTTTTTGTGAGTGAAATCAAATTGCAGCAGAAGGCTGCGTATACGCTCGGCATTGACGTTGGTTCTACCACCGTCAAAACCGTCATTTTAGATGCAGACCATCACGTCCTGCACAGTACCTATCAGCGGCACTTTTCCAAAGTCAAGGAAGCCGTTTCTGAACAACTGCAAGCCATTATCCAGGAGCATCCGGCAACGCTGTTCTCGGTGCATATGACTGGTTCTGCCGGTCTGGGACTTGCAACTGCTGCAAAAATCCCCTTTGTACAGGAAGTGCATGCTGCTTTTCTCGCCGTAAAAGAACGCTATCCCGAAGCAGATGCCGTCATCGAACTGGGCGGAGAAGATGCAAAAATTATCTTCCTCACCGGCGGCGTGGAACAACGTATGAACGGCTCTTGTGCTGGCGGTACGGGGGCTTTTATCGACCAGATGGCAACCTTGCTGGATGTCACGGTGGATGAACTCGACCAGATGGCATTGCAGGCAGACCGCACCTACCCCATCGCTGCACGCTGCGGCGTTTTCGCAAAGTCGGACATTCAGCCGCTGCTGAATCAGGGAGCAAAACGGGAAAATGTCGCTGCTAGCATTTATCAGGCGGTGGTAGACCAGACGGTTTCCGGTCTGGCTCAGGGGCGGAAAATTCAAGGGCACGTGCTCTTCTTAGGTGGCCCACTCTCTTTCCTGCAAGGGCTGCGGAATGCCTTCATGCAGACGCTGCACCTAGATGCAGAACATGCGATTTTCCCCGTAGATGGCAGAACATTCGTTGCCTATGGCTGTGCCCTTGCTGCAGAAAACAGTGCGGATAAACCTGTCACAGGCGAAGCCCTGCTGAAACAAATCGAATCCGCTGAAACCAATCATACAGTGATTGCTGACAAGCCGCTGTTCGGCTATCAGGAGGAATACGACCGCTTCCGAGAACGACATGCACAAAACGATGTTGTTCATGGCGACCTGCATACCTATCAGGGCAATGCCTATTTAGGCGTGGATGCTGGTTCGACTACCACAAAAGTGGCGTTGATCGGCGAGGACAATTCCCTGCTCTATTCCTTCTATGAAACCAACAAGGGGCAGCCGCTTGAATGCGTGAAGCGTGCTCTCGAAACCCTCTACCAGAAAAAGAATCCGAACCTGAAAATCTGCGGCAGTGCAGTCACTGGCTACGGCGAAGAAATGCTGAAAGCAGGACTTGGCATTGATTTCGGCATTGTCGAAACTGTTGCCCACTTCCGAGCAGCAGAGTTTTTCTGTCCAGATGTGGATTTTATCATTGACATCGGCGGGCAGGATATCAAGTGCTTCCAGATTAAAAACGGAGCAATTGACAGCATTATGCTGAATGAAGCCTGCTCCTCCGGATGCGGTTCCTTCATTCAGGCATTCGCCAATGCTCTGGGATATGATGTTGCGGAATTTGCAAAGTTAGGCTTGTTTGCAGAACGTCCGGTTGACCTTGGTTCTCGCTGTACCGTCTTTATGAACAGCAGTGTCAAACAGGCACAGAAAGACGGTGCAACGGTTGCCGATATTTCCGCTGGTCTGTCCGGTTCGATTGTCAAAAATGCAATTTATAAAGTCATCCGTGCAAAGTCACCGGAAGACCTCGGAAAACACATTGTTGTACAGGGCGGCACGTTCCTGAATGATGCCGTGTTACGTTGTTTTGAACGAGAGATGGGACGGGATGTCATCCGTCCGGCAATCTCTGGGCTGATGGGAGCGTTTGGGGCTGCGATTTATGCCAAGGAACACACCTCCGGCAGCAGCACGCTGCTCTCCCTGATGGATTTACACACCCTCACCTATCGCACACAGAATACCACCTGCAACGGCTGCACGGCACACTGCAACCTACAAATTCTGCGGTTCTCAAACGGGAAACGCTTCATTGCCGGCAACCGCTGCGAACGGGGTGCAGGGGTTTCTAAGAAAGACCAGATTCCGAATCTGGTTGACTGGAAATATGAAACGCTTCGCTCTCTCACCGACCGCCAGCCGGAACAGCCAAAGGCAACTGTTGGCTTGCCGATGGCACTGCACTATTACGACCAGCTGCCATTGTGGTATACCTTCTTCACGGATCTGGGCTTTGCTGTGAAACTCTCTGAAGAGAGCACCCGAAAGACTTACTACAAAGGACAGAGCACCATTCCGTCTGATACGGTTTGCTATCCGGCAAAGCTGGCACACGGACACATTGAAAGCCTGCTGGAACAGAACGTGGATTTCATTTTCTATCCGTGCATGACTTACAATCTGGACGAGGGCGACTCTGATAATCATTATAACTGCCCAGTCGTTGCCTATTATCCGGAATTGCTGCTGGCAAACAACGAAAAACTAAACGAACAGAATTTCCTGCATCCATTCCTAGACCTGAACCGCCGGAAACATCTGATTACGGTTTTATATGCCTGTCTGTCTGACTACGCCACCAAGAAAGAAATTGCAGCGGCTCTCGAACATGGTTTTGCTGCACTGGAACAGTACCGCAACCAGATCGCCCAGACGGCTCAGGAAATTGTCCGGCAGGCAAGAGCGGCTGGAAAGACGATTCTGGTTCTCGCTGGCAGACCATACCACATTGACCCAGAAATCAACCACGGCATCCACAAGCTCATCAGCAGCCTTGGCATGGCAGTCATTACCGAAGACAGCATTGCCGAACTCGCACACACACCGGAATTGCAGGCACTCAACCAGTGGACGTATCACTCCAGAATGTATCGGGCTGCCCAGTATGTCACAACACAGCCGGATTTCCAACTGGTACAGCTGGTATCATTCGGCTGCGGCATTGATGCCATCACTACGGACGAAGTTCGCCGGATTCTGGAACAGAGCGGAAAACTCTATACCCAACTGAAGATTGATGAAATCAGCAACTTGGGTGCTGCAAAAATCCGGCTGCGAAGTTTAAAGGCTGCCATTGGTGCAGACGTTCCGCAAAAGCCGGCAGCTGCTCCATCCGAAGTCGCACCGAAGAACGAAAAAGAACCCGTGTCTGTATAACAAGTGCGGACTGCTGCCGGAATTCGTTCCGGCAGACGCTCCCCTGTTTGCAGGCTGTTTGCAAGGAGTTTGTGATTTATGCAATATCAGCAATTTACCCCCGAAATGCGGAAAACGCACACCATCTTAGTGCCGAATATGCTGCCCATTCACTTTCGGCTGTTGATCTCCATCTTCGGTCAGTTCGGTTACAACATGGAACTACTGGAATCCTCCTCCCGTACGGTCGTAGAAGAGGGATTGAAAAACGTTCACAACGATACCTGTTACCCAGCATTGCTTGTTGTTGGGCAATTTATGGAGGCTCTAAAAAGCGGCAAATATGACCCGGACAAAACTGCCCTGCTCATCACCCAGACGGGCGGCGGCTGTCGGGCATCCAACTACATTCATCTGCTCCGGAAATGCATGGCACAGCAGTTCCCACAAGTTCCGGTTATCTCTCTGAACTTTGCCGGACTTGAAAAAGCAAGCGGCTTTCAACTGACACTGCCGCTCTGCATCAAGCTGGTTTATGGTGTTCTGTATGCCGACTTGCTCATGACCATCTACAACCAGTGCCGCCCCTATGAACTGAATGAGGGCGAATCGCAAAAGACACTGGAACAGTGGCAAGACAAACTGGACAAGCTGTTCCGCACAAATGATTACCGCCACACAAAGAAATGGTATCGGGCAATGCTGGAGGATTTCGCAGCGATTCCCAGAAGTCAGAAGCCGAAAATTCGGGTCGGCATCATCGGGGAAATTTATGTCAAGTATTCTCCGCTCGCCAACAACCACCTCGAAGACTTCCTGTTGCAAGAGGGCTGCGAACCAGTCGTTCCAACGCTGATGTCATTCATTCTGTACTGTGCAGCAAACTCGGAAAACAATGCAAAACTCTATCAATATCGCAACTTACATACCGCATTGTTCGGCATTGGCTACAAGTTCTTACACAGCAAGCAGATGGAAACCATCCGCTGTATGCAGGAACATGGCGTATTTACACCAATGCATGACTTTGAAGAACTGCGGAAAGCGGCTGACAAATATACCAATCAGGGCATCTGTATGGGCGAAGGCTGGATGATTACCGCTGAAATGGCGGTGCTGGTTGAACATGGCATTAAAAACATTATCTGCACCCAGCCGTTCGGCTGTCTGCCGAATCACATTGTGGCAAAGGGGATGTCCCGTACCATCAAGCAGGCTTACCCAGAAGCAAATATTGTTGCCATCGACTATGACCCCGGTGCAACAAAGGTCAATCAGGAAAACCGCATCAAGCTGATGCTTGCCTCGGCAGCCGCAGAAAAATAAATATTTTATCAACAAAAAAAGAAAACGGACAGCTGGATGTTGTCCGTTTTTTCATTTTTGCTCCACAAAATCGGAAAAAGATTCAACGATTTTTACAGTTTTGCTATAAAAACTTGCGTTCCATTTCCCGTTTTGTCGAATTCCATGCATTGACCGAAACCTGTTTTCGTGCTATAATAAGGAGAAACCACAAAATAGAAATTAGAAAGGTGGGATTGCTCTTATGGCAGAGTCTGCAACACCACATGCCCCCCGACCGAAAAAGCGTGTGACCCGCACACAAGCCAGAAACCGGCGAATCATCGCCTTGTTATTGCTGGCATTGTTCGTCTTTCTCATCCGGAAAGGCTGCGTTGCCTGTGTTCACTCCCATAATGACAAAAAAAACAATACCGCTGCGGTAACAACCACCACCACAGAGGAAACCACAACGGTTCCCGAACCAGCATCCATGATGCCAGAAACAACGGCTCCCGAACCAACCCCTACTATTCCACAAACTACGGTCACTGACCCGCCAACTTCAGAGTATTTGATTTCTGGTGACCTGCCCACAACCTATTCCATGGAAGTTGACCCGATTTTACAGCTGCCGGAACTGCCGACTGGCTGCGAAGTTACAACGCTTGCCATGCTGCTGGATGCAGTTGGATTCCAAGTGGACAAAGTTCAGCTGGCGGAAGGCTATTTAACTTGCAAGAGTGAAGGAGAAGCAACCTTCCAGCAGGCATTCATCGGTTCGCCGTACGACTCTGCCGGCTATGGCTGTTATGCTCCAGTTATCGTAGACACTGCCCGGAAATATCTTGCTGCACAGAACAGCGGCAGAATCGTCAAAGACCTCACAGGGGCAAAGTTTGAAGACTTGCTCCGGGAAGTTGCCAGCAATCATCCGGTTGCCATCTGGGCAAGTATTGACCTTGTGGATATTCAGGAAGTTTATGCATACACCATTTACAACTACACCGAAACCAACAGCGATGGCAGTACATCCACCCCAAAGGATTTGGATGTCTATTGGTTGGAAAACGAACACGTCTACTTGCTCAAGGGCTATGACTTAGATCGCAATGTTGTCATTGTCAACGACTCGTTAAACGGCGAAATGGAATATGACATGAATCGGTTCAAAGAATGCTATGAACAGTGCTACAAACAAGCAGTTATTATTTATTAAAGAGATAGGGAGTATTGGAAGCAATGAAATTAATGATACAGATTCCCTGCTACAATGAAGCAGAAACCCTCGGGCTGGCGATTCACGACCTGCCTACACACATTGACGGCATTGATACGATTGAATACCTCATCATCAATGACGGCAGCAAAGATGCAACCGTAGAGGCTGCCCGAAAGTTAGGCGTTCATCATATTGTTTCGTTCCGCCGCAACAAGGGACTCGCAAGAGGCTTTTTAGCCGGACTGGATGCCTGTCTACGGCTAGGAGCTGACATCATTGTCAACACCGATGCGGACAACCAGTATTGCGGAGCGGACATTGAAAAACTGGTACAGCCGATTCTACAAAAGAAAGCCGATATGGTCATTGGCGAACGTCCGATTGATGAAACAGAACACTTCTCATGGAAGAAAAAGAAATTTCAGCATTTGGGAAGCTGGGTGGTACGGGTTGCCTCTCAGACGGATGTTCCGGACGCACCGAGCGGATTCCGTGCCTATTCCAGAGAGGCAGCCATGCGGATGAACGTGGTCAACGAATACACCTACACGCTGGAAACCATCATTCAGGCAGGACAAAGCAAGATGGCAATCGGTTCTGTACCGATTCGCACGAATCCGGAAACCCGTCCATCCCGTCTGTTCTCCAGTATGTGGCGATATATGAAACGCTCTGCTTCTGTCATTACCCGTTCTTTTGTCATGTATAAACCGCTGAAATTCTTCGGCACACTGGGCACTGTGATTTTTGCACTGGGCGTTCTGCTGGGAATTCGGTTCTTGGTTTATCTCGGCATGGGCGAGGGCAGCGGTCACGTACAGTCCCTGATTTTAACGGCAGTACTGCTGATGATTGGATTTCAAACGATTATCATGGGATTGCTGGGGGATACGGTTGCAGCGAATCGAAAGATTTTGGAAGATGTACAGTATCATGTACGGAAGATGGATTATGACGACCATCCGGCAACGGAATTAGAAGATGATCAGCCAACTGCTTAATTTATGAGGAACGCTAAAAACTGCGGACAAAATGAAATGCTCCCCTTTTGTTAGACAATGTGGTATAATAGAAATATACCGAAATTGAAACTAACGAAAGGGGGCATTTTTATGCCTAAAGGACAG
>CABQIF010000053.1 GCA_902464115.1 uncultured Ruminococcus sp.
GAATTCCAGTGCAGAAGATTACGACTGCTCAGCAGCAGCGATTAATGTCATTGGAACAGGAGTTGCAGCAGCAAATTATCGGGCATACTGCGGCAATTCGGCAGCTTTCCGCTGCACTGATTCGTGCCAGAACGGGACTGCGAGAGGAAAACCGTCCAATCGGATGTTTTTTGTTTACAGGACCAACCGGTGTTGGAAAGACGGCTCTGGCGAAAGCAGCCGCTCTGCATTTGTTTGACGACAAAGATAGCCTGATCCGGTTTGATATGTCGGAATACATGGAAAAGCATACGGTTTCCAAGCTGATTGGAGCACCGCCCGGATATGTGGGCTATGAAGAGGGCGGAACGCTGTGCGAACGGGTGCGGAAACGTCCATACTGTGTGATTCTTTTCGATGAAATTGAAAAGGCACATCCAGACATCTGTAACATCCTGCTGCAAATTATGGAAGATGGTGTATTGAGCGATTCCAACGGCAGAAAAACAGATTTTACCAACGCCCTGTTGATTTTAACGTCTAACCTCGGCGGAACGGGAAGCAAGCCGCCGGCTGGATTTGTACAGACGGCACAGGCAACCAGTGAAACGGCTCTGCGGCAGTATTTTTCACCGGAATTTTTAGGGCGGTTGGATGCAATCATTCCATTCCAGCCCCTGACACAGAAAGAACTCTGTCAGATTGCAGAAAAACAGCTGCAAAATTTGCAAAAACGAATGGAACAACTTCATGTTCAGCTGCACTTCACACAAGAAGCGGTGCAGCAGCTTGCCCATGCACCGGATACCGGACGATATGGAGCAAGACCGATGCGGCGATATCTGACAGAGGCAGTGGAAACGCAACTGGCACAGCAACTCTTGCAGAAAACCATTGCTGCGGGTGACCAAGTGCTGTTGTCTGCAAACGAACACACATTTTCCCTGACCAAAGAAACCACGACCGTGCATTCTTAATCAAATTTGGATGCATGAGAAAAATCCCCTCTTTCTGCCATCATATGCGGACATAGGACAATTTCTTTCCGGCATATAGATGAGAGAAAGGGGGGATTTTGATGTTTTTATCCGCATTATTTCAACAGCTGCTCTGTTTTTTTCTGCACGTGGAAACCTCTGGAGCGTTCCGCAAGCCGCTCTCACAAAAAGAAGAACTGCGATGTTTTCAGCAGATGCGAACAGGAGATGCGACAGCACGGGAAAAACTCATTCTGCATAATATGCGGCTCGTTGCACACATTATCAAAAAATATTACACCAATCAGGCGGAGCAGGAAGACTTGCTTTCCATCGGAACAGTTGGACTGATGAAAGCCGTTTCTACATTTGACTATGAAAAGGGAGCACGGTTTGCGACTTATGCCAGCCGCTGCATTGAAAATGAAATCTTAATGCATTTCCGCACCTGCCGGAAACAGGGAGATGCCATTTCCATGGCAGAGCCGATTGATACGGATAAAGATGGCAACCAGCTGACGTTGCTGGACATCATCGAGGATGGCTGTGACATTCAGGAACAGGTGGCATCACAAATGCAGATTCAGCAGCTCTACCAGTTTTTACAGCAAAAGCTGACACCACGGGAAGTGGATATTCTGGTGCATCGCTATGGATTGTATGGGCAGATTCCCATGACACAGCGAGAAGTTGCCAAGAAGATGGGCATTTCCCGTTCATATGTTTCCCGTCTGGAAAAACGGGCAATCGCCATGCTGCGGAAACAGTACGATCAAACGCCTTTTTCCGGTTTTTGATGTCGCTGGTCGGCACGATAGACGAAAAAGAGCAAAATCAGACTGCCCAGCAGTGCTCCGCAGCTGTCAATTCCAATATCGAGCAGCCTGCCGGTTCTGCCCGGAACAAACAGTTGATGGAATTCGTCTGTGGTGGCATAGAAAATGCAAAATGCCCACGCACAGAACCAGCCTGCGGAAAGGGAACGGCTTTTCTTCTGGCAATACGTCATCATCGTTGCACAAGAGAGCAGCCCCAAGATGAAATATAGCGTAAAATGAGCGATTTTTCGGATGAGAAACGCCATGGAAGTGTGTGTGCTGCTCTCTAAGTCCATTGCATCTGCTGGAATCCAAGCGGTGCAAATTTCTGCAATTTTATGTAAAACGCCATTGCTAACTGCGTTCGATTGTGTTGCATCCTGTGCAGAGAAGCAGAAAATCACAACACACCATAAAAGCGTACAGCAGAACCAGAAACTGGAACGCTGATAAAATTTTTGTGTTTGCATCAGCAAAAAACCTTCTTTCTCAATGATGCTCTTATTATACACAGATTCCGGCAAAAAGTAAAGAGCTGGGGAACGAATTTGTAAGGGATTTTTTTACAAATTCTGACGAACAAGCGAAAAATGGTTGGATTTTCCAGAGGCAACAGAAAAAGAAACTGCAATTCGTATGATTTTTTTAGAATAGGACTTGTCACAACCAGAAAAAAATGTTATAATAACAGAGAAGTATGTCTTGATCTTTTTCAGTCGGATAGAAAGGAGTTCCCGTTCGGTGATATGCCGGACTGGAAAAAACGCATTATGGAACAAACGCAAAATCTTGGACGAAAACGTGCGATGTCCGTCATTAGCTTGTTATATTTTCTGCTGATTGTAGCATTGGCGGTGCTCAGCTTTTTTTATACGGTGGAAGTTCCGCAAAAGGCAGCTTGCTGTGTGGTTTTGATCGCCATTTCCGGCGGTGCACTGGCAGCGATGCTCTATTCCAGAAAACAGGTGCTGACGAAAATATGCAGCGTGTTGCTGTTGCCATTTTTATTGCCATCTGTGCTGCTCTGTTTCGGAGAGTGGGAAGTGCTAGTCCCTTTGGTCGTGACGGCTCTGCTGGCATTTTTCCTATGTGGCTGTACCGAAACGATTAAAACCGTCTTTGGAACGATTTTCCTGCTGCTGTATGTGCTTGGCTCGCTGGCGTATTTCTTAGGTAGTTCGCTGTTCTCTACATCTATGGCATCAACCGTTGTGGATAGCGGTATTTCGCCTTCTCGTAAGTATCGGTATGAAGTCGTCAATACCGAGGACAGCTCCAACGGCAGCACTGCCGTGACCGTAGAGCCGAATAATTATGATGTAAACTTGGGCGTTCTGGAATTTCGGGCAGAGGGCTATGAACGGACGGTTTCGCTGGAACGACCCATGCAGGAAGAAACGGTTGTTCGCTGGGAAACCCAGACCCGTCAGCAGATTACCGAAGAATTGCTGACCATTTCCGAAGATGTCACGTTGCAGCTGCCGGCAAGCGACCGGAAAGCGTTGGGCTATGATGAAGACGCTACCATTTATCTGCGGAATCTGACCGATCAGGATTTAGAGCGGCTGGGCGTTCCGCAGAACAATGATGTCATGTATGTAAATGACCAAGTTTGTTTCCGGTCTTACATTGCAATTCTGGAGGATTATTTCTCTCCATCCAAACACGCAATTTCTGCTTTTTGATCGGGCAGGGGTATCAAAGAGAAAAAACGGACATCTTGACCAGTGTCCGTTTTTTCTGTTTCAACGAATCACAGCAAGGATTCTTTCACCGCTATAGGTGGTGAGAGAAATTGCAAATCAGAACGGGAACGTCAGTGGCGGGCAGAGAGAAATCGGTATCCCCACTGACACGAGGCAAACTACAGTCAGCTCTCTGCTGACAGATCAGACTCTGTGAAATGACCGACTGTGGATGGAAATAAATTGAAAGGAACGATGAAACATGGCAAAGGAAAAATTAGAGAAAACCAATGCGATCCGGATTTTGGAACGGGAAAAGGTTTCCTATCAGCACCGCAGCTGGCCAGCTGCGACAAAAGAGAATACGGGTGTAGAATTGGCACAAGCACTCGGGCAGCCACCGGAACAGGTATTTAAAACGCTGGTTACGGTCGGGAAATCCGGAAATCATTATGTTTTTATGCTTCCTGTTGCAGAAACGCTGCATCTGAAAAAAGCAGCGACTGCCGTCGGGGAAAAAGCAGTTTCTATGATTAAGGAGAAAGAATTGCTGCCGTTGACCGGATATGTACACGGCGGTTGTTCTCCCATCGGCATGAAAAAGCTGTTTCCAACTGTTATTCATGAAAGTGCCCTGCAATTTGATACGATTTTATGCAGTGCTGGGAAAATTGGGCATCAGTTGGAAGTTTCCCCGTTGGATATTCAGAAAGTGACAGGCTGCACCTTTGCAGATATTATTGAGTAATCAGGCGGAAGCGCAGGCGTGCTGTTTTTTGGAGAGCAGTGGAATGGCAGTGATTTTCCCGTAACTTTTGAGCAAAGCGTAATCAATGAGAATAGCAGGCAGCAGACAAATCCATGCGAACTGCATGCCGTGCAGCAACCGCAGTCCACAAAGTGGCACTTGAAATGCTAATGCTGCTGCAAACAGCGGAAATCCGACATCACTCCAGAACGAAAAGCGAATACGGGCAGTTTTGCAGGTTTTCCAGAGGCGGAAACAGTTTCCACAAACATTGCTGGCATAGTAGGAGAGCACGATTCCGTAAAAGCCAAATTTTGGAATACAAATCAAAACAATTGCGATCCGAATGGTGTATTCTGCTAAGTAGTTGAGGGAGGAGAATGACTGCTGCCCCATGCCCTTCAAGAGGGCTTCCAAGACGATTTCCAAATAGATAAAGGGCACAACAGGAGCTAATAGGCGAATCAAATAACCTGCTAATGCTCCGCCATCTAACAATGTGCCGATGAGATCGCCATATAACAGCAATCCAGCAGCAATAAAAATAGAGAGCTGCAACGTTTTCTGGATGACTGCTTTTGTCAGCCGCTGCAAGTGGGCTTGGTTGTTGGCAGCCGTTGCACGGGCAGCTTCGGTAATTAAGATGCCAGATAAAGCACAGAGAATGGTAGACGGGAAAAATAGCACCGGAATCACGATCGCTTCAAATGTGCCGAACTGGCTCAGTGCCAATTCTGTGGAGTTTCCAGCTTGCCGGAGTGTGACCGGAATCAAAGCATCGTTGGTGCTGCTCAGGGCAGCTGTTAAGCATCCGCCGAATAAAACGGGTATCGCTGCATGAATGTATCTGCCAAAAGAGAGCGAACAGATACCCGTACGGGGCAGGCGGCTTCTCCAGCAGAACCAGAGCAGGCAGAAAAAGCCTAGAATCGTGCTGCATCCGGTACTATATGCCATTGCCATGCAGACAGAGGCATTCGTATGAACAGATTGCAGCTGCAACAACAGCATGAGCACACCGCAGCGACTCAGACATTCGACAATATCGCAGATGGCAGGGTCTGCCACCCGACAGACGGCATTCAAATAGCCCTTTAAACAGGAACAAACACCGCCCAGTGGTAAAATCAGTGTAAAGATGCGGACAGCAGCAGCGAGGTCTGCACTTTTCAGGAATCGCAGGCTCAGCGGTTCAGCACTGCAAAAAATCAGGGCAGAAACCGGAATCCCCAGCAGCAGACAAAACCCAATGGCATAGCCTAAAACACGGTTGGGGTTGCCGTTGGGCTTTCCCAACTCCTCCGATACAAAGCGGCTGGTGCAGAGAAAGCCGTTGCCGTTGGCAGCGACCGCAGCCAGCTGAAAAAAAGAGCCGGTCAATGCGACAATCCCGACGGTTGCAGCACCAATGCGGTGCGTGAGCCAGACGTTTAGCAATAAACTTACCCATTCCAGAAAAAACTGTACCACGGTCAATTGAATGGTATCTTTGAGAATACTTTTTCGTTGCATGAAGTCCCTCCTGTCTATGGGTTTGGTTTAGTTTATGCAGGAGGACGGGGGTTCATGAATGATGAAATTACGGTGCAGGGGAATAAAATGGGATACAAAACAGAAAAGACGATGCCAACTTGTTACAGCCGGCATCGTCTTTTTGTAAAAATGCGATTTTCGTTAATATTCCCAATCTTCTGTATTCCAATCGGTTTCTGCCAGTGCATCGGTTTCTGTTTCCGTTTCGGTTGTTTCTGTATCCTCGCTGTCACTGGTTGCCGTTGTCGTTGTTGTTTTCGTTTCGGCTTCATCCAGATTGGTTACCCCAGTATCAACAGTAATAATGAATCCATCGACATTGTTTCCGGAAACGGTGTATTCCTGATCCGGCGGTACCATGACATAGGTGCTGTCGCCAGCTTCTGCCGGTACATAATAGACCTGATAAACCTTTCCGTCCCAGTTGGTGATTTCCAACGGGTTGTCAACAGAATAATCCTTCAGTGTTTCTGTATATTCCTCTAAACAAAGGTCGTTTTGCTGCATATAATAAGCATGAGGCTGCCCCACATAGCGGTAGTGCCACGATTCATACCGGATTTCCGTCAGGTCGGTTTTATTTTCCGGATACCGCAGAATGAACCCATAGTGAGCACAGTTCTGGTTGATCCAGTCATATTCTCCCGTGCCGTCATAGTCGGCTGAAATACCGTCCTCAAACAGCGAAAAGTCCATGGCATAGCCAGTTTCATGTTCGCTGTATCCGGGCTTTGCAACCAGCGTAGACGTATCTTCGCCCGTGTCCTCCAAATCAGCATCATATAATTCCTGCTGCTGTTCGGTGGTGCGGTAGCCGCTGATGATGATAATATCACTGTGACCAGTTTCCGTCTGGAAGTCGTCCAGCATATTGTTCAGGTTTTCGATGACATCGCCCCGCAGCATTAGTTCTGAGCCGCTGACAGAATAGGAATCCGTTTTCTTCTCATAAACCGCTTCCAATTCGTTTTCGTCCGTGCTCTCATAGGCGGTGGAGTTGTTGACCAGAATCAGATCTCCGTTGTGAATTTCCTGATTATCCATGGAAACGCTCTTGTACAGGTCACTTTGATTGCCATTTTTGTTGGAATCTGTTGTTCCTGTTGGATCTGTAGAATCCGGCGTGGTTGTGGTCAGCGGAACTTGCTGGGCGTTGTCCTCCAGCCAAGTGCTACCCGACATCGTGTTGACTTCTGTCCAGTTATCCAGAAATGGATGCAGCAGCGTCAGCCGCATGGCAACCAGCAGAGCAGCAGAGATTGCAACTTCTGCCAAAATCCAGCCTGTCCGTCGGTTTTCTTTTGCATCGGCTGATTCGGAAACGGTTGATTTTTGTTTGGATTTGGATGATTTCTGAGCCGATTCTTTCGGCGGGTCTTCTGCTGTCGGTTGTTCCGAAGCGGTTTCGGCGACAGACTGCATTTTTTTGGTCTGTTCCTCCTGTATGCACCCCTTGCACACAGAAAACCGCTTTTCTTTATTATACCACACCAAATTGAAAAAGGAAAGTCTTTTTTCGGTTTTTTTTATTTTTTTGCAGGGAATCTCGGCGGTTTTCCGAAAAAGAAAAAGTTTTTTTCAAAAAAAGAGGGCTTTTCAAGAAAATCGTGGAAGTTATGTCGCTTTTTCGATTTTTATCTTGACATGGAAAGAAAAATCATGCTATAATAAAAAGAATGAATGCAGAAATCGTCACTTGTCTACGCTCTTTCTTTTCTTTTTTGTACTACTCTGAGGAAGTCCCATCTTTGGAGCAAGGATTGCAAGAATCAAGAGGAAAGGCGTATCTTATTTTTGTCAATCAGGTCTTGCGGGACGCATCGGAAACGTGCGGTCTGGTCATTTTTCCCATTCGCCCAGCAAAAAAAGAAACACAGGTGTATGATTTTCATCATTCATGAAAAACAAAAAAGGAGAACACATGCATGAAGTTTGAACTTCTGGAGGTTGCCGGAACGCATATTTTCAGCATGAAAGCAATGACGCTGGTCTTGTTTTTCATCTTTGCGATTATTGTGGTCGGTTACCTAGTCGGAAAAATTTCCATCAAGGGCGTATCGTTGGGCTCTGCTGCAATCTTTTTGGTTGCACTGGTTGCCGGACATTTCAAGGGCGTTGCATTTCAAGACATTGTTTCTTGGCAGGAGAGCCTGCCGGCAGTCGACCACTATTTTAAGTTGGTACAGAATCTGGGGTTGGTTTTGTTTGTCACCTCTGTTGGATTGATTGCAGGGCCGAGCTTCTTTAAGAACCTGAAAAAGAATGCAAAGTCCTATGTGGCACTGGGCGGCATCATCATTATTACCGGATGTCTGGTCTGTGCAGCCATTACGCTGCTCGTTCCAAACATCAATTCGTCGATGAGCGTTGGACTGTTTGCAGGTGCGTTGACCAGTACGCCAGCATTTGCAGCAGCACAGGAAGCCGTTGGCGAAGCAAATCCGCTCTATGGCAATGTTGCCGTTGGCTATGCGATTGCGTACCCGTTCGGGGTTATCGGCGTTGTATTGTTCGTTCAGATTATTCCGAAAATCCTGCATGCAAACATGGATGAAGAACGGGCAAAGCTGGTTTCGATTCAGTCGAATGATGCAGTTGGCGGCAAGCAGAAAAAGCTGTTTGAAATGGATAAGTTCGGCATCGCAGCATTTTTCTTAGCAGTGATGCTAGGGTTGATACTGGGTTCGTTTCATATTCCGTTGGGAAAAGGTTCATTCAATCTGGGAACAACAGGTGGCCCATTGATTATAGGCTTAATTTTTGGACACTTCGGCAGAATCGGCAAGCTGAGCCTGAAAGTTGACCAGCACGTTTTGAGCCTGTTCCAGGAATTGGGCTTGATTCTGTTCTTAATTGGTGCTGGTATGGACGGCGGTGCAGAATTTGTTGCTGTCTTGAAGGAATACGGGGCATTGCTGTTCCTGTGGGGAGCATTGATGACTTTGATTCCGATGATTGTTGGATTCCTGTTTGCAAAGTATGTTTTGAAGCTGAGCCTGTTCAACAACTTGGGTTCGATTTGCGGTGGTATGACCAGTACGCCGGCATTGGGCACGCTGATTAAAACAGCCAACACCCCGAATGTGGCTTCTGCTTATGCTGCAACTTATCCGATTGCGTTGATTTTAGTTGTACTGCTGGCACAGTTCCTGACAAGATTATAAGGATTTCCTGATTGACAAGAAAGCGTGTATGCGATTGTATGCACGCTTTTTCTCTGTATGAAGATCGGGCGGAAAGGTTGCGGGAATGGCTGCATAGAATGAGAATAACCAAAATTCAATCAGAAATACAAAAAAATAAAAAATCAATATCCAAAATTTGCATGCCTACTTGACAGATTGCGAAAAAACGTCTATAATAAAAGGCGTGTTTTCCAGATGCATTCAGAAACAAAAAAATAGGGAATTAGGGAGGATTTATGTCATTCACAACGATTGAATTCATGTTTCGATTCTTGCCCATCTTTCTAATCGTTTATTATGTCGTGCCGACACGATATAAAAACCTGATTTTATTGATCGGCAGCTTTGTATTTTATGCGTTGGGACAGCATTTCTATTTGCTGTTGCTGATGCTGTCGATTGTCGTCAACTATACATTTGGCAGGTTGATTGGAGAGAGGCGGGCACAAAAAAAGCTTTTGCTGGTGCTTGGTTTGATTTATAACTTTGGGCTGCTGGTATTTTTCAAGTATACCAATTTCTTTATCGAAAACATCAATGCCCTGCTCACGGCGACCCACATTCAGATTCCAACCATTTCTGTGGTCATGCCGTTGGGGATCAGCTTCTATACATTCCAAGTGGTTTCTTACTTAGTGGATGTCTATCGAGGCGAACAGCGTCCCGTTAAGAATATCATCAATCTGGGCGTATATATTGCGATGTTCCCGCAAGTTACCTCTGGGCCAATCGGACTGTACAGCGAACTGGAACCGACTTTGCTCCGCCGGCACTGCTCTGTGCTGAATCTGGAATCGGGGTTAAAGACCTTTATTCTGGGTATGGGTGCAAAGATGCTGCTTGCAAATCCGATGGGAACGCTCTGGGCTGGGATGTCCCGTTATGGCTATGAAACGCTGTCTTGTCCGTATGCATGGCTGGGGGCGTTCGGATATAGTTTCCAGCTGTATTTCGACTTCGCCGGTTATTCTCTAATGGCGATGGGTCTGGGGCAGATGCTGGGCTTGTATGTGCCGAAAAACTTCGACCATCCCTATATTTCCGGCTCGATGGCGGAATTCTGGCGGAGATGGCACATGACCCTGGGACGCTGGTTCAAGAAGTACTTATATTTTCCGCTGGGCGGCAGCCGGTGCAGCTTTGCAAAGACCATTCGGAATACGTTTGTAGTCTGGGCATTTACCGGACTTTGGCACGGTGCAAGCTGGAACTTTGTGTTGTGGGGATTGATTTTCTTCGTGCTCCTGACGATTGAACGGCTGGGGCTGGGAAAACTGCTGGCAAAAACAAAGGTACTGAAACATATTTATGTGATTTTCCTGATTCCGCTGACATGGGTCGTGTTTGCTCTGCCGAATATGCAGGATATTGGAACATATTTCTCCCGTCTGTTCCCGTTCTTTGCAGACAACACCGCAAGCTTTGTCAACACCAAGGACGTTGTACGGGCACTGCACGACTATTGGTATTTGTTGATTGCCTGCGTTGTGTTCTGTCTGCCGTTCCCGTCCAGATGGTATGAAAAACATAAAAACAGCAAACTGGTGATTTTGGGACTGGTTTTGATTTACCTGATGTCTGTTTATAAGATGCAGACCCAGACCAGCAACCCGTTCCTGTATTATCAGTTCTAAGGAGAGGAGATTTCATGGATTTTTTAAAGCAATGCCCGTTGTTGATTTGTGTGCTGCTGACCTCTCTGCTGATTCCGTGGGAACTGCTGAAAAAAGAGGATGACAGTCAAAAGGCTGCTCCGACAACAGTTGCAAAAATCACGACGATGGCAACAGAAACTGCAACGACTGCACCGCCTGCCAATGATGGAGCAACACCAGACGGCAGCGAAACTACTGTTTCCGGCAGTGATTTGACGACAACAACCGCTACAACAGAAGCAGCTGGGGAATATGTTCCGCTTGCAAATGCGGATGAAAGCTATTTTGAAGATGCTCTGTTTATCGGGAACTCTCGAACCGTGGGAATGTATCTCTTTGGAGATATGCCAGAAAGTACCGATTTCTTTGCAGATGTCGGCATGACGATTTATGATGTTCTGGATGCCAATATTGATGTACCGCCGGAAAGCGGTTCTACCAATACGCTGACTGGCTTGCTGACTGCCAAGCAGTACGGAAAGATCTATATCATGTTTGGCATCAATGAATTGGGCACGGGTACGTCTGAGTCGTTCGTAGAATACTATCAGTCTGTGGTACAGCAGATTTGTCAGATGCAGCCGGATGCGATCGTCTATGTACAAAGTATCATCAATGTTGCAGCCTCGGCGGAAACCGATGTCATCAGCAATGCAAACATCAACGAAAAGAATGCATTGCTGTCCCAGATTGCCGATAATAAGCAGGTTTTTTATATTGACCTGAATCCTTCTTTGGTGGACAGCAATGGCTACTTAAATTCGGATTATACTTCAGATGGCATTCACTTGGGCGGTAGCTCGCTGCCACTCTGGAAAGATTGCCTGCTGGCAAATGCAATGCAGAAAAATACGGGAGCAGGTGCTGCCGGAGGAGCAACGACAACTGTAGTTACAACATTGGATGCTGCTGCACCAGCAGAAGAAGACACCGAAGCAAATCCGGAATAAGCAAATTGATTCTTACAGAAAAGAAGGGTATCTGGAAACAGATGCCCTTCTTTTTTGTTTGAAAAAAGAGAAAATTCGTATCACTGTCCGTGACAAAGAAACAACTGGATTTTCTATAAAAACACGTTTTTGCTTTTAAAAACAAATTGCACGAACAGAATTCTTTGAAAAAGATGGTTTTTTTGCATCAAACTGATTTTTTGTTATTTGGATAGGATGGAATGATTTTTTTCTTTTCTTTTTCTAGATAGCCCTTGCAAAATGATTTAAAAAGTGTATAATGATACTCATACAGAAATTCAGACAGTTTGACATTGCTTTTTAATGTTTCTACAGGATGGCGACAGACTTTTAAAATCACAGAATCATGTTCTGTTTGCGAAAGGAAGCGAAAAACAAATTCCTGCCGAATGGCAGACATGCAGAAACAAAAACAAATCTGTTTACAATGTGGAGGTACTGAATGGAAAAGCCATATAATCCGTTTGAGAATGTACAGACTGTCATGGAAGAAGCCATGGAAGTGGGCGGAATTGACCGGACAATGTTTGAAATTATCCGAAATCCGCAGCGAGAAACGAAAGTGTATTTGCCGGTAGAAATGGATGACGGCAGCATTCACGTGTTTGAGGGCTGGCGGGTGCAGCATTCCAACATTCGTGGGCCGTTTAAGGGCGGGATCCGGTTTCATCAGGATGTCAATCTGGATGAGGTCAAGGCACTGGCAACCTGGATGTCCTTGAAGTGTGCAGTTGCAAATATTCCGTATGGCGGTGCAAAGGGTGGCGTACGGGTTGACCCGCATACGCTGTCGAAACGGGAACTGTGCCGCCTGACACGGCGGTATACTTACGCCATTGAACCGCTGATTGGACAGGATAAGGACATCCCAGCACCAGATGTCAACACCAACGCACAAACCATGGCATGGGTGCTGGATACTTACAGCATGCTGAAAGGAAAGCCGTGTCCGGGTGTTGTAACCGGAAAACCAGTGGAACTGGGTGGCTCAAAGGGAAGACCGTCTGCAACCGGTAGAGGGGTTGTCATCAGTACCAAACTGATTTTAGGAAAGCATGGAAAAGAGTTGGCTGGAACTGCGGTTGCCATTCAGGGCATGGGCAATGTTGGCAGCAATGCAGCAAAGATTTTTTATCATCGGAATGCAAAAATTGTTGCTCTGAGCGATGTTTCCGGCGGGATTTATTGTGCAGATGGGCTGGATGCGGATGCGATTGCAGCTTATACCGGAAACGGCGGTCTGCTGAAAGATTATGATGGTGCTGGTATCCAGCATATTTCCAATCGAGAATTGCTGACTTGTGCCTGTGATGTATTTGTACCGGCTGCTCTGGAAAATCAGATTGATGAAGAAATTGCAGCAGAAATGCAGTGCAAGTTCATTGTAGAAGGTGCAAATGGCCCGACCACTGCGGCAGCAGATAAGATTCTGGAACAGCGTGGTATTGTGTTAGTACCGGATATTTTTGCAAATAGCGGCGGTGTCATTGTATCCTATTTCGAGTGGGTGCAGAACATTCAGGAACTCACTTGGGAGCGGGAACAGGTCAACGAGATGCTGGAAAAGCTAATGACAAAGGCATTTGCAGCTCTCTATGAAACCGCTCAGGAAAAACATTGCACGCTGCGAATGGGTGCGTATGTGGTGGCATTGCAACGGCTGATTGATGCAGAAGTCATCAAGGGCTTGTTCCCGTAATGTGGAGAGAAACATTCAGAAACTTTATTTTTGAAAGTCTGGTCGGTTCGCTGGAATCG
>CABQIF010000054.1 GCA_902464115.1 uncultured Ruminococcus sp.
CACGCTGCCGGGTGTTTCCGCGCGGCAGCATATAAAAAACTCGGAATTCCGTATAAAACCGGTATTCCGAGCTGATTTAGGCACAAATCTGTCCGCCGTACAGTATGCACCACTGTACAGACAAAATTACCCACAGACTGTGTTATATCCTGATTCGCCCGGTTTTAAATCGGACATACTCCATGAAAATTACCCGACATACCGCCGGCAACCTTTCACTTCATCGCATATCTATTGCAATCACGCAAGGAGTATTATAACACACTTGCAAGCAAATTGCAAGAGAAAATGCCCGATTTTTGCAATTTATTTTGTAAACTTTTTATGTACGAGAGGAAGATGCTGATTTTGCCGGTTCTGATTCGGATTCGGGCAGGATCTCATCCAGTTTTAAGACACCTGTATAAACGGATTTCATGATCTCATCGGTTTTCGACTGATAGAAGGCTTCTACTGCCTGCTGATTATATGCCCCCATCCGTTTCCGGAGGTTGCGATTTTCGGAGAGCGTTTCAATCGCATGGGCAAATTCCTCTACATTCGATACTGGGCAGGCAAATCCCGTTTCGCCGCTGAGGGAATAGTCCCGAATACCATGAATGTTAGAAGTGACCAGCGGCAGACCGGCTTCCATTGCTTCCAATGCTGCCATGCCCAAACCTTCCCGTTTGGATGGGAAACAGAAAATATCCGAAGCGTGCAGCAAATCACAGACATTCTGCCGATATCCCAAAATTCGCACCCGATTAGAGAGATGCAAACTCTGGGCAAGCTCCTGCAAAAATTCTGCTTCCTTACCCTTTCCGCATAATATATAGTATAGCGGCAGCTGTGGCAGGCGTGCCATTGCCTGAATGATCACCCGATGGTTCTTGTTGCGGTTCAGTTCTCCGACAGAAATCAGCAGGATGGCATCTAACGGCAAATCCAACGCTTCCCGTACTTCTTCACGGGAACGGCTGGCAAACCGATATTTTCCCGGCTTCAAGCCCACGCCCGGAATCCGGACAACCTGTTTCGCATGCATTTTCCGCACAGCACGGTCATAGTCCTCGCTGTTGATGGTAATCAGCACATCTGTTTTTTTGGCATAGTACTTTTCCACCGGATAAAACAGCAGCCAATTCCACAGCGGTGCTCCCTGAAAGAAGTGAAAGCCATGTGCAGTATAAATCACCGGAATCTGAAAGGCAGCAGCAGCTTTTCGCCCATAGATGCCGCCCACTGGCGTATGACAGTGAATGCAATCAAATGCATCTGCACAAAGAACGGCTTTTAACTGCTGATAAGCACGATGATTTTGGAGCAGATGAAACGGACTGCGGGCAAAGTCAATTTGATGACACGTCACACCCAATGCAGCCAATTCATTTTGAAACACTGCAATTCGCTGCGGAGAAGTATTATTGCCCTGTACAAAATTACAAGCTACATGCACATCACAATGCAGATCTCGCAGCATCCGGATATTTGCCATATTAAACTGATCCTGCAAAGAAGCAACGGTCGAAAGCATCAAAACCCGTTTCATAGCAGATTTCCTCCTTTTTTCACATATCATTTCATGCCCCTCATTATAGCATATTTTTCAACAAGAATCAACTGCCGACAAGAAAAAAATCGCTGCTTTCAACTGCTTTTCCAAATGCATGGATAATTTCCGCCGCTTGGTATACACTAACAGCAGGATTTTCATACTGGTTTTCCAATCACATTTCCCAGATTTCAATCATAAAGGAGCATCCAAACATGGGAACGATTTTCATCCGTGCATTGATTTTATATTTTGTCGTTATTTTTTCTGTTCGCCTGATGGGAAAACGGCAGTTGGGCGAACTGCAGCCTTCAGAACTAGTCATCACCATTCTGATCTCCAACATTGCAACACTGCCGCTAGAGGACACTGCGATTCCCCTGCTGCCCGGCATTCTGCCCATTCTGTCGATGGTTTGCTTTGAAGTCATCATTTCGTGGTTTTCCCTCAAGAGCCGCCGTCTGCGGCGTGTGATTTGCGGCAGCCCGAAAATTATCATCCGAAATGGACAAATCGAACAAGACACCATGCGAGAACTGCGACTTTCCATTGATGACCTCATGACTGCACTGCGGGGCAATCAAGTATTCTCCATTGAAGAAGTGCAGTTTGCCATTGTAGAAACAACGGGAAGCGTTTCTGTCTACCTGAAAAAAGAACACCAGCCATTCACGCTGCAAGATGCGGACTTGCACCCCAAAACCATCGACCCCCCTGTTACGCTGATTTCAGACGGAAAACTCAGCCGAAACGCCCTGCACAGCCTGCAAAAAGAACACAGCTGGGTTGCTGCGGAACTGCAACAGCGAAAATTACAGGAAAAAGATGTCTTTCTGTTGACCGCTGACCGCAACGGCATTTGCACTTGCATTCCAAAACAGTTTCATGAGAAAGGAGGAGCAGTTTCATGACCCGTTTCCGCATCAGTCTTGCCATTCTGCTTGTATTGTTGGGAATCAGCATTGGTTCAATGGCTGCCGTCCGGCATTCTGGAAACGCTGTTTTAGAGGCAGTTCAGCAGGTTTCTGAAACGGCATCTCCGACCGCTGCCCAATGCGAAGCCGTCGAAACTGCATGGGAAAAAGCAGAACCATGGCTGCTGCGCTCGGTTCTGCGAGATAAACTCATGTTCACCTCCATCTCTGTCTATCGGCTGAAACCACTGCTGGAATCAGACTGCGACGAATTTACCGCAGAGTTAAAAGACTTACAGAGCAACCTGCAATTTCTCATTCAAGAGGACGGTTTTTCATTCCTGATGCTGTTTTAACAAAAAAAGCAATCTCCGCTCCTGTTTCAACAGGATGCAGGGATTACTTTTTCCACAAGTTTTAAACCGATGCAGACCAGATCGCCTCAATTGCAACTGCAAGATTCAATAGAATAATCACCAACAGCCACGGTGCTGTACACAAAATCCGTCCGCCCCGCAGGCTCTGTGCAGGGGTATTTTTCGGGAAAACATGCTTTCGCAGATGCAGCACCAGCAAAATGCCACCAATGACTGCCAGCAGCGTATATAATATATTTCCATAGACAGTGAACATCGAAGCAGCTTCTGGGTCAGTAATCCGTTCATAGCCCATACCGAAAATCGTTGCAACGGAATTGACGGTCACATGTACAAAAATCGAAGGCAAAATGGAGTTGTGCCGAACGGCAAGTGCTCCAAGAAAAACACCCAGCGGAAATGCAAGCAGGAATTGGGAAATATTCTGATGCCCCAAGCCGAACAGAAATGCACTCAGCAAAATCCCTGTCCGCTGGCTCACACGGGAGAGATTCTTCAAGACAAATCCCCGATAGAGAAACTCTTCTGTAATCGGTGCGATCAAACAGCCATATAAAATCTCTGCAACAACTGCCGTTCCGGTTCCGTAATAGTCAATATCCGGCGAGTAAGCGGTAATCCCGCCCTGCCCCAGCAAGTCTGTTATCCAGCTTGACACATTGCCAGACGCTGACTGAATAAAAATCCCGATAAAGAGATAGGGAAGAATCTCCGAAAATCGAAAGGTATTCGTATGAAACAAGTTGCGGACGGGAATTTTTGTTACACGGCAGCCGATGGCAGCCACACTGGTATTCGCCATTAAAAATAAAAGCCCGTTCACTGCCATTAAGATGGAAGATTGCTGTATATAAGCATTGGCATCCACGCCATTTTCCGCAAAGCCCATAATGCCCTGCAGCACTGCCATGACAACCAATGCAAAAATCTGCACCAAGAAAAAATGTGCGGTCAAGCCGAATCCAGCAGCATTGAAATAATGCCGAATGCGTTTTCGTTCCTGTTTGGTTGGTTTCAGGGGAACTTGATAGCCGGGCAATCCAATCTGGGGCAAGATGGTGCGATAGTGCGATGCATACGCACGGTGCTGGGTTGGATTGGAAAACGGGTCGTATGGGTCGGGTCGAAGAGTGGGATTCAAGAAAACGCCTCCTATTCAGCAGGTTTCACGCTGCGGTTAATATGGATTCTATTGTATCATACTTTTTAAAAAAGGGAAATGCCAAACGAAATATTTTTACAGATTGCTGGAACAAAACAATCCCATCGCTATGCCATTTTTTGCACAACGTGGGATTGCCTGTTGTTTCTACAGCCTGCTCATTCGAATTCCCGAATTGCAACTTTCGCTTTTGTGACGATGTTTTTATCATTCTCATACGTCAGGATATTGGAAGCGTGTCCAATATCGACCCAGCGAATTTCTGAAATTTCTTCCGCCTGCGGGAAAAAATCATAATTTTTTGCACGGGCAATAAAATAAACAACGGTTTTTTGGGTATCTCGCTTCGGGAAATAAGAAACCGTTTCCCGAAAGGTCGGGTCAATCAGGACATCAATGGCAGTTTCTTCCTTGATTTCCCGTTTTGCCGTTTCGACTTCGGTTTCTGTACCTTCTACATGCCCCTTTGGAAACGACCAATGCCCGCTGTTTACATGTTTAATCAGCAGAATTTCAATATTCCCGTGGGATTTCCGATAGACAATTGCTCCACAGGATTTTTCATGCATCATAAAAGCGACTCCTTTCTGAAATGATACGGTTCTCCTTTAGTATAGCATAATTTTGAACATTTGTCTATAGGCGATTTTGGATTCTCTGCAAATCGGACTTCTGAGGAAATTCTGCTGCTGGCTGCCTGCGGCAATTTTACAGCAGACTCGCCATATCTTCCGGCAATGCTGCCCCAACGGTCACTGTTCCCGTCTGCTGCCCCAGCGGCAGGATCAACCGTCCGCAGTGCAATGCCTGCCGGTCAATTGCATCTGTTCTGCCGCCATAGAGCGTATCTCCTGCCAATGGGTGCCCAATATGAGCCATATGTACCCGAATCTGATGGGTTCGCCCTGTTTCCAGCCGCAATTGCAGCAATGTATATTTGTCATTGTGCTGCAACGCCCGATAATGCGTCACGGCTGGCTTTCCATCTGCTCGCACACAGCGAATGATAATAGACTCCTGTTCCCGTGCAATCGGAGCAGAAACCGTTCCCGAACCGGTCAACACCCCTTCCACCACTGCATAATATCGCTTTTGCAGGCGATATTGCAGCTGATTCGCTGCATAGGCACTCTTCGCAAACACACACAACCCACTTGTATTGCGGTCTAAGCGATTCACGGGACGACAGGCAAGCCCCGGATAGGCTGCACAAAAACAATTTCCCAGCGTATCCGTATAGTGATTTTGGGAGGGATGCACGGGCAAGTCCGGTGGCTTATCATAAACCACAAAATCCGCTGTTTCAAAACAAATCGGCACAGAACGCACCGCATTTGCCACCACAGACGACACTTCCGGCAACCGCAGTTCAATCACATCCCCAAACTGCACTCGGTCAATGCTTCGAATGGGTGTTCCGTTGCACCAAAGCCCGTTCGTACGCTTTAGCTTGGTCAGCAGTCGCCGAGATACGTTTTTTTCGGTTCTGAGAAACTGTTCGAGTGTGCAGGGCTGTTCCTGCTCCATTCGCCATGTGAGTATTTGCGGCACGGGACATTCCTCCTTTTCGTTTTCGTTGAGCAGTCTGTGTTTCTATCTAGCAGACACCGATATAAAGTGATTTTGAGAAGGATACACAGGTAAATCAGATGGTTTATGATAAACCACAAAATCTGCCGTTTCAAAGCAAATCGACACAGAACGAACCACATTTGCCACCACAGACGGCACTTCCGGCAATCGCAGTTCAATCACGTCACCGAACCGCACTAAGTCAATGCTTCGGATGGGTGTTCCGTTGCACCAAAGCCCGTTCGTACATTTTAGCTTGGTCAGCAGTCGCCGAGAATCGTTTTTTTCGGTTCTGAGAAACTGTTCGAGTGTGCAAGGCTGTTCCTGCTCCATTCGCCATGTGCGTATTTGCGGCACGGGACATTTCTCCTTTTCGTTTTCGTTGGGCAGTCTGTGTTTCTACCCAGCAGACACCGACATAAACGGTCTGCATCATTGCCAGCCTGCTCCAAAGATGCGGCAGCAGCCAGAACGGCAAGCTTCGCAGCATCAGCCGATACCATTCTTTCCGCCTGCCCTCCATGAGCGTCAGAGCATCACACACCAGACTCCAGCAGCGATTTTCCGGAAACAGCACTTGCAAGACGAGGGCAGCCAGACAAACCGGCAACAGCCACAGCCAGCCAGCCAAGAATAACACCGCCAATGTAAGAAACTGCATCCCTGTCCACAGCCACCACACACCATCCGAAACCGTTGTTCCCTGCTCTAAGCACCAACGCAAACTCCACAGGCACAATGGCAACGGCAGCAAGACCAACAGCCGCAGTCCTCGCAGACACAATGCCATGCGATACACTGCCCCCTTTTTCGGAGCAGGCTGTTTCGTCAGGCTGGCAGCAGCTGCACACGCATACAGGCAACGATACAGCAAGGGGGGCAGCCAGATAAATCCGCCCACTGCAAACAACAGCCGCAATCCATACCAAGTTGCTTCTAAGGCTGGCAACAGTTCCAGAAAGGTAAAGCTAATCTGCACCGCATAGCAAAATGCAATGCGGCAGAGCATCCACAAGATACAACCGCCCAGCCAGCTCCAGAAAAAATAGGAAACGGGCTGTTCTGTCTGTCGCATAACTGTTTTTGAAAATCCGGATAGGGTGTGCAGCTTCATCGCATTTACTCCTTTTTTCTGTGCTATCTATTCCAATGATTACAGATAGTATCACCCAGAAAAAAGGCAGTTATACTTCTTTTTTAGTTGTTGGCATACGGTGTCATGCCCAGAATTTCAAATGCACCGGAACGCTGCCAGAGCGATGCCGTCACCAAAATATCATACCCCTCTCCCGGAGCAGGCCGCAGTTCTTTCGGGTCAATTTTTGGCAGTCCAAACCCTGCAATCAAATTGGTGATGATACCGGCATGTGTGACAACGGCAGTGTGCAAAATATCATTCTGCATCATGTCCAAAATAATAGTTCGCAGTGCCTTGAACAACCGCAGCTGTACTTCCTGCAAACTCTCACCCTTTGGCGGACGGCTGTCTGCTCCGCCCTTGAGCCATTCCAAAAACTCTGGTTTCTTGACCAGTTCATCCGCAGATTTTCCCTCAAAGTCCCCGAAATCCATTTCAATCAGATTTTCTACGATCTGTACCGAGGAATCCGGAAATAAAATCTCTGCTGTTTCGGTACACCGCTGCAACGGACTGCTATAAACTTTTCCAACATGCGGATATTCAAATTCATCTAATTTGTTATACAGTTCGCTGATGCCCTTTTGCGACAGCGGATAATCCGTCCGCCCGATATAAATGCCCTTGTCATTGGCTTCTGTTCTGCCGTGACGAATCAAACTGATTCGATATCCTTTCATATCTTTTGCCCTCTTTCCTAAATTTTTTCTGCTGCTGTCATGATTTTCTGCACTTTCGACGGATTTCTAAAAAATAGACCAAAATCTATTTACAATCGCCGCTCTTTTTATTATAATAGAAACGTACGCCTTTTCATCAAAAGTGCGTCTGCACACCGAAGCAAACCTGCTCCGGTGCATTCGACAGTATGTCTATCATACCATGTTTTCCATAAAAAAAAAAGAGGTTTCTGTTTCTACAGAAAATTTTTTTTGCACTTATTTTTTGATTGTCCCAGAAATATATGTGCAGGTTTTATGAGAATTCAGGAAAAAGAACTGCCGAATTTATGCAAATCTGTGAGAACTTCCTGCACAACAGAAATTCGTTGGAACTTGGCTTGCTGTCCGCAGGAACAAACACCATTTTTCCGCAGAAGATTTCGCTGGTCGAAATGTTCTGTCCAGAAGGAGGCTATTTTATGAGAAAAAAACTTAGCGGCGTAAAACTGGCACATCACAAAAACACCGCAAACACTGCCAGCCAGCCCCTGCCGCTGCCGAAACGGGTTCGGATTCCGATGAGTATGCACATCGGTGCACCCTGTTCCCCGCTGGTCAAGGTACGGGACAGTATCTGTGTCGGGCAGAAAATCGGTGACACCGATGCTTTTATGGCTGTCCCGATCCACAGCGGCGTGTCCGGAACGGTCAAGGCTGTTTCGGATTTCCGAATGAGCAACGGCAGAATCTGCAAATGCGTGGAAATTGAAACAGATGGACTGCAAACGGTTGCGGATACCGTACAGCCGCCAGTCATTTCCAGCAAAGAAGATTTCCTGCACGCCATTCGGGAAAGCGGTCTGGTCGGCATGGGTGGGGCAAGCTTTCCGACCCATGTCAAGTTAGCACCAAAGCAGACCGTTGACACACTCTGTATCAATGCCGCAGAATGTGAACCCTACATCACATCCGACAATCGGCAGATGGTGGAACATCCGGAAGAAGTCATTGATGGCATACAACAGGTGCTGCACTGGCTGAACATTCCACACTGCATCATCGGTGTAGAATCCAACAAGCCGGAAGCCATTCAGATCTTAACCGAAAAAGCTGCCAGCGACAACCGCATTCAAGTGGTAACGCTACCATCTACCTATCCACAGGGAGCTGAAAAAGTCCTGATTTACCACACTCTCGGCAGAGTTGTGGCAGAAGGCGAACTGCCGGCAGACCAAGGCGTTATTGTCATGAATGTTTCCTCTGTTGCCTTTGTCAGCCGCTACCTGAAAACCGGCATGCCGATGGTACAGCGAATGGTAACTGTCGACGGCGACTGCATCGGCAATCCTTGCAATGTCATTGTGCCGATGGGAACGCCTGTGGAAGATGTCCTGACGTTTGCAAAGTGCGATTTGGAACGGGCAAAAAAGCTGCTCTATGGCGGGCCAATGATGGGCATGGCAATTGCCGACCTGCAAGACCCGATTTTAAAGGCAAATAATGCAATTGTTGCATTTTCCAAACTGGAAGAAACCGCACCATCCGCCTGCATTCACTGTGGACGCTGTATCCATGCCTGTCCGCTGCGGCTGATGCCGCCGCAAATTGCAAAGGCATACCGACAGAAAGATGTTGCAGCCCTGCAAGCGTTGCATGTAACACTGTGCATGAACTGTGGCTGCTGTACCTATGCCTGTCCGGCAAAACGTCCGGTCGCAGAAACCAACCAGTTTGCCAAAGCAATGGCAATGGCAGCGATGAAAAAGTGAGAAAGGAGTGTCTGTTTTGCAATTATTGACGGTTTCCCCTTCTCCGCACGTGCGGAGTGGTATGACAACACAAAAAATTATGGGGCTGGTACTGCTTGCCCTGCTTCCGGCAGCAATCTGCGGTGTCATCTTCTTCGGCATCCGGGCACTGCTGCTCATGCTGTTCTGTATTCTGATTTCCATGGCAACCGAAGCGGTCTGTCAGAAACTCATGAAAAAGCCGGTAACCATTTCTGACGGCAGTGCTGCCCTGACGGGTCTGCTGCTCGCCCTGAATCTTCCGGCAACCTTACCGCTCTGGAAGGCAGCTGTTGGCTGTATCTTCGCCATTGCAGTTGTAAAACAGCTGTTCGGCGGTCTGGGCTGCAATTTCGCCAACCCTGCCATCACTGGACGTGTGTTCCTGCTGTTATCCTTTGCTGGTGATATGACAACGTGGGTCAAGCCGTTCTATTATCACGGCCTTTCCATCGGGAATCAGCTGAGTTCCTCCGCTGGTTCGCTGGATCTGGATGCTGTCACCTCTGCAACGCCGCTCGTAACAGGAACAGAATCCCTGTCGAATCTGTTCCTCGGCAATGTTGGCGGCTGTATCGGTGAAACTTCCGCACTGGCACTGCTCCTCGGCGGACTGTTCCTGATTTTCACCCGTGTCATTTCCCCGTCCACCCCAATCGCTTACCTAGGCTCTCTGGGAATCCTGACCTTCTTCCATGCCCTTGCAACTGGCGGTTCTCTGACAGAGGTTCCGTATGCTCTGCTGAGCGGCGGCGTGATGATCGGGGCATTCTTCATGGCAACCGACTATGTTACCACCCCAATTACGATAAAGGGCAAGTGGATTTTCGGCATTGGCTGCGGCATTTTGACATTTGTCATCCGAGAATTTGCAAGCATGCCGGAAGGCTGCTCGTTCTCCATCCTGCTGATGAATCTGCTCACGCCATACATTGACAAGTTCACCATGACCAAACCGCTGGGTGCAAAGCCGATCAAACAGAAGGAGGAAGCATAAAGATGGCATCGAAAAACAATCTCATCAAGCCGCCGGTTGTGTTGGCGGTCGTCTGTGCCTGCTGCTGCGGTCTGCTTGCCGTTGCGAACAGCGTCACAAAAGATAAAATTGCAGCCGCAGAAGCTGCCTCCATTCAGGAAAGCTTGCAGCAGCTGCCGAACGCTGGAAATTTCACTGAGGTTTCCGATTTCCAGCCTGCAAACAACGAAAAAGCAACTGCAACCGCTGTCTATGTGGATGAAAACCAGCAGACTGCTGTTCTGGTGACTGCAAACGGCTATAACAAGGGCGGTCTACAGGTCGTCATTGGACTGGACGCAGAGGGCACTGTCACAGGCATCACCTTTGTATCTGTCACCGAAACGCCAGGACTTGGAACAAAAGTTCAGAGCAATCCGGAACTGTTGACGGACAACCTTGTCGGATTATCTGATGCATCCGCCGTTGAACAAGTAGACGGCATTACCGGTGCAACCTATTCTTCCAACGGCATGAAAGCCGCTGTCACTTGTGCCATGGATACCTTCGCACAGAGTAAGGAGGCCATTTTATCATGAATTACGGAAAAGAATTTACAAAAGGACTGATTCGGGAAAATCCGACCTTGGTTTCTCTGCTCGGAATGTGTCCGACGCTGGCAGTTACCACCGGAGCATTTAACGGCATCGGTATGGGACTTTCCACCGCTTTCGTTTTGATTTTCTCCAACTTGGTTATCAGCCTGCTGCGGAAAGTCATTCCGGAACAGGTCAAGCTGCCTTGCTATATTGTCATCATCGCAACATTTGTCACCCTGATTCAATTTTTGCTGCACGGTTTTGTTCCGGCACTGTACACGAATTTGGGTGCATTTCTGGAACTGATCACCGTAAACTGTATCATTTTAGGACGAGCTGAAATGTTCGCCAGCAAGAACACGCCGTTACCATCGATCTTAGATGGTGCTGGCATGGGACTGGGCTTTACACTCGCCCTGTTCCTGATGGGTTCGATTCGAGAAATCTTCGGCTCTGGCAGCTGGTTCGGGCTGTCCATTCCGTTCATGCAGGGACACACCATGTCACTGTTCGTCATGCCGGCAGGCGGTTTCTTTGTTCTGGGTATTATCATTGCTGTTGTCTGCCGTCTTTCCAAGAAAAAGCCCCCGAAGAAAATCGGATGCAGTGCCTGCCCGAATGCGGCTGCCTGCCGGGCTGCAAATTGTGAGGAGGTTGAAGCATGAGTACCGTTGTTACCATCATCATTGCTGCCGTTTTAACGAACAACTTTGTTCTTTCCAAGTTTTACGGCTGCTGTCCGTTTTTAGGTGTTTCCAAAAAATTAGATTCCAGTATTGGTATGGGAGCTGCGGTTGTATTTGTCATGGTCTGTGCGGCTCTGGTCACCTATCCGATTTATTATTTCCTGTTAGAGCCAAACGACCTGACTTATCTCCGCACGGTTGCCTTCATTCTGGTCATTGCTGTGTTTGTACAGCTGCTGGAAATGATCATCAAAAAAGTGATGCCGCCGCTCTATAAAACGCTGGGCGTTTATCTGCCGCTGATTACCACCAACTGTGCCGTTTTGGGCGTTACCATTATGAACATTGATGAAAATTATACCTTCGTTCAATCCCTCATCAACGCCTTTTTCTCAGGCTTTGGGTTTGCACTGGCAATGGTATTATTCTCCGGCGTTCGTTCCAGGGTAGACGATGCAGACGAAGAAACTCCGGCGATGTTCCGAGGCGTTCCGGCAACACTGGTTGCCGCTGCCATCGTTTCAATGAGTTTCCTCGGCTTCGGCGGTCTGGGACAGTGAGAAAGGAGCAGAAAAAACAATGGAATATATCCTGCCAATTGGCATTTTTATTGTATTCGGGATTGTCTTTGGCGTTCTGCTGACAGTCATTTCAAAAGTCTTTGCCGTCAAGGTCGATGAACGAGCACAAAAAATCACCGAAACTCTGCCGGGTGCAAACTGCGGTGCTTGCGGCTATGCCGGCTGTGCGGACTATGCGGATGCCATCGTGAACAAAGGTGCTCCGATGAATGCCTGTCTGCCGGGCGGTGCAGCTGCTGCCTCCAAAATCGGCGAAATCATGGGTGTTGCGGTTACCGCAGCAGAACGGAAAATTCCGGTTGTTCACTGCAATGGTACTTGTGAAGCAACCAAGCCGAAATTTGCATTTGATGGCGTTCAGACCTGTGCCTCTGCAAAGCGATTCTATGGCGGTACAGGAAGCTGTATGCATGGATGTTTGGGATTGGGCGACTGTGCAGCTGCCTGTGAAAAGGATTGCATTCGGATTCAAGACGGTTTGGCAGTCATCTGCACGGAAGAATGTATTTCCTGCGGAAAGTGTGCAAAAGCCTGTCCAAACGGATTGATTACATTGCGTTCGGAGAAGAAAAAGGTGGATGTGCTCTGTTCATCCAAGGACATGGGAAAAACAGCCATGCAAGCCTGTCAGCATGCCTGCATAGGCTGCAAAAAGTGCGAAAAAATCTGTAAATTCGATGCGATTCATGTCATTGATAATCATGCTGTGATTGATTATGACAAATGTCGTTCCTGCGGACTTTGCGTCAAGGAATGTCCGAAGCAGTGTATTGTCAAGCAGATTGGAAAGCGTCCGGCAGTTGTAAAACCGAAAACAGACGCTGAACCAACAAAACCAGCTGCTCAGAATGAAATGAAATGAAATAAGAGCAAAACAAAATCAAAAGGAAGTTGCCGCCAAATCGAATTGGCGGCAATTTTTCTGCCGTAGGCAACCAAAAAGTTTTTCGGTACAGCAGTTTTTCAAAAATGTTGGCGAGGTTCAGGGCGAGCAGCCCTGATCGCTGCCCGCAGGCAGCGAAATCCCTGTGCCATGCTTTTGGCACACGGAGCGGGTGGTGAGAAAAGCGACAGCTTTTCGAGGCGGGGCGAA
>CABQIF010000055.1 GCA_902464115.1 uncultured Ruminococcus sp.
GCCAAAGGTGGCAGAAAATGCGTTTCAGGGCAAGACATATTACAACTGGGCAACCAGAAAGGAGTAGTCATGAACACGGAAACTTTAAGAAAAGCCGCAGATGTTCTCGGCATTCTCACGGATCAGCTCCGCATGATGCCGGAGGAGATCCAGGAGGACATTTGCGCTGCGGTAAGACAGTATGAAGCAAGTGACGAACTTTCGGCACACAGGCAGTATGAGGAGATTGAAAAGCTGTGGCGAAAAGGGACGCTCATTCTCGGTATGCGTGAGATCGCAGAAAATACCGGCATGGACATCGACCGTCTGATGCCGCTTTCTGAAAATGAAAAGCTGAATCTCATGTATGAGTATGCGATCGGTACAGAAAAAGATGAACTTGTCAGAATGGTGGAAGAACGATGAAGCCGTATACCGAGGAAATGCTGCTCTTTCTATCCGAACCGGAAAGTCAGCACTATGCAAGATTGCTGTTGCCGGAAATTGCCGATGTGCTGGGCGTGACAATATCACAGTTGGAAAGCAAGCCGATCGATGTACAGCTGATACTTGCACAGACATATATCAACTGCTGGCACAGCGATCATGGCAACATAAAACAAGCACTGGAACAGGCTCTGTATGTAGATGAAAAGGCTGCAAAAGAGCCTGAACCGGAAAAAGAGGAAATTTCAAATCACAGAAAACATGAAATGGAGCGAACGAGATGAATAATGTCAATTTAATGGGCAGACTTTGCGGAGAGATTGAACTGAAAAGAACACAGAACGGAAACGTCTGCACGAATTTCAGCCTTGCGGTTGACCGCTATGCAAACGGAAACAAGACGACGGACTTTATCCGATGTGTTGCCTGGGGCAAGACCGCTGAGAACATCGGCAAATTCTTTCACAAGGGGGATATGCTTGCAATTCAGGGAAATATCCGAACCGGAAGCTTTACGGACAGAAACGGCAGTAAGCATTACACTACTGCGGTCTATGTGACCAACTTCTATTTTACAGGAAACCGATCGAATCCGCAAAAGAACAACACACAGAATAACGGTTATCAGAATGGAAATTCTGCAAACTACAACAGAAATCCGTATCCGCAGAACAGCCGTCCGAATGGCCGCAGCAGTTATCAGAACGGATACTATCAGAATCCATTTGATGGCTATGAAACGCTTTGAGAGGTGACGTAAATGCCGATACAGGAAAATGAAGAAGTCAGACAGCCGCAGGGAACCGAAGCTTCTGCACATCAGAGTGAAACACTTCTGCCCATTTTCAATGCAGCTTATGACGATCACATGGACAGGCTGGACAATTTGCAGGAACACAAGGCGGAAGTACAGGACAAGATCAGCAAGTCGGAAAACAAGATCGCCGTTCTCGAAGAAAAAGCCGCAAAACTGGAAGCTACCAATGCCATGCTCGGTGAACTGATCGACCATGGAAAGCTGCCGAAAATTGCACAGAAGATCATAGATGCCAATGCGGATAAGATCAAAGCCATTCAGGAAAGACAGATTCCAAAATTGGAGAGCAGTATTCAAAAGAATACGGATAAGATTGCCAAACTGGACGACCGAATTGCTGTCGTAAAACTGAAAGCGGAAAAACTTCGGAATTTCAGCAATGTGATCCGTTCATTTCTGACCCCTGATCCGCAGAAACGCAGAGAACTGTTCAAGGAATCCATGGAAAATTTGCGGAACAGCAGCAAAGGTCTGCTGTGTATCAGCATGAATGCAGAAAAGAGCAAGCTTTCCAAACTGTTTGAACAGTATGAAAAAAGTGATTCCATGGCAGAAAAATTCAAGCTTGGTCAAAAAATCGAAGCAGTAAAATCAAGTATCTCTGCTGTAGAAGCGAAAATCCATAAGCTGGAAACTGCTCCGAAATTTCAGGAAGCAGACGACCATACGGTTGACAAGACCATTGCTCAGACCGAAAGTGAAATCGAACAGACCGATTTTCTGGCAGGCGGTGAAATTTCCGATATGGAAAAGCCAATGGAAACGGTCACATTGGATTCAGCGGAATATCTTCGCAATGCGGAAATTTCTATGGAAGATGACCTCAATATGATCGATGGTATCATCAACAACGGCAAAAAAGAAGAACGTCCCGATGTACCGTTATTCCTCGAAGAGATCGATGTCAGCACCTGTGATGATGCCACACTGCAATCGTTTCGGGAATCTGCAAAAGCCAATATGGAATGTGCAAAGGAGATCTCGCAGGCACTCTCTCAGAATTACGACTACGAGCGATATACCCTGAATTCAGAACAGGCATTTCATGATGTGCGTGAGAAATTTTCCGACGACCGTATCGCTTTTGTGCTTGCAAATGTTCTGCAAGGGACATCAGACGGCAGAATCAGCAAGGAAGTCAAGGATTTTGCCAAAGATACGATGCAGAATATACCGGAACTCTACACGAAAAGAAAGCTCTTTCTCAGTTCCCATGCGGGACTGATCAATCTGTTTGCGAAAACTGTCATGCAGGCACAGCCGGAAAAACAGGTGGAGAAACAAGCAGAAAAACCAATACCGGAAAAGAAAGAACCGCAGAGAAACCGTTCGGGAATCCGCAAGATCAATCCTGGCTATTACAGACAGATTCCACCGGAGGACAGAGTGATCACCAATGAGCCTGCAAAGGTGGGTGCAATCATCATGACAGATCTGGAAAAGCAGAAGATCCCGTTTTCAGCCGTGGAAACAGAGAAAGGCGTTACCATTACCGTTTCCAAAGAAAATGAGGGTGCTTTTCGTGCTGCAGAGGACAAGGCAAAAGATACGCACGTCCGACTGGTCAATCCCGAAGTTTTCAAGCAGATACCGCAGGCGGAAAGAGCGATTCAGCCGATGTCTGAAAAGGAAGCACAGGAAACCATGCAGAAGCTTGAAAAAGACGGGATTCCCTTTTCTGCCAGACTGGACGGTGAAAAATCAGCAGTTACGGTACGCAAGTCAGAAGCACCTGCATATTTCAGCCGCAGACAGATGAAGAAGCTGGCTCAGGAAGTAAAAACGGAAGGTACAAAACCAAAAGAACCGAAAAACAAAGGGCAGGAACTCCGATGAAAGTCACACCGGAACAGATCGAACGTGCCAATCTTATCAATCTCCCTGATTTCCTGAGAAGTCAGGGATTTGTCTTAAAGCCGGTCGGCAGAGAGTACATTCTGCAAGAACATGACAGCCTGCACATCAAAGATAACAAAGCCGGAGAAGTTGGAAAATGGTTTCGCTTCTCGGAAAACAGGGGCGGCAACAACATCCAGTTTGTGCAGAAATTTATGGGACTGGACTTTGTTTCTGCGGTAGAACTTTTAAGCGATGAAAAAGCTGTTCCGTCCAGAGTTTACGATTCTATTGCACCTCCGAAGAAGCGTGAGATCACACTGCATGAGAGTATAGATCTATCCCGAACAATGCAATATCTGCATGATGTTCGTGGATTATCTATCGCTTCTCTTGAAAAATTGACTATTGAGGAAAAATTATCGCAGGAAGAAACGACAGGCAATGCAGTATTCAAGATATTCGATGAAAATGGCTTGCTGGTCGGAGCAGAAAAGGTCGGTACATCAGCAGATGTGCGTTTCAAATCGTTTGACAAAGGGTCGGCAAACGGTTACGGCTTTGAAATGGTCATCGGTGAACCCAAAAGCACCTATTTTTTTGAGAGTGCTATCGATGCGGTGTCATTTGCTGACCTGCACCCGGAACACAGAGATTACAGACTGGTTTCCATGGCAGGTGTAAAGCCCTCTGTGGTAACAGAAACCATGAAAAGATATGCAATACCGCCGGAGAATATCTATCTCTGCACCGATAATGACAAGGCAGGAAATGACTTTGCCGAAAAACTGATTGCTCAGTATCCTGCCATGAAAAGAGTAAGACCAAACGGAGCAAAAGACTGGAATGACATATTACAAGGGAGAATGGAAAAAATGAAGCGATACGGCAATACCTATTGGCAGGAAGCAACAGATAACCGAGATAAGACCGTTGCCATCATGCGTGAAGATACATTCAGGCAGATACAGGAAGCACTGGACAGATCAGGGCTGAACTATTGTGCATACAGTGACGGCAAAAATGCCATGGTTGCCGTCAACAGTTCCGAAGTGGACAGATTCCGAACGGTCACCGGTTTAGAGGAATCCCTTTGCAGATTGCAGAAGTCCTGCAAGGAACATATTCCACAGGACAAGAACATCATCGGCAATACCGATTACAAATATATTCCGCAGAAAACTTATCTCAATGACGACCGTGAAACCATTCTCAAAATGGCGGAACTGGCAAACAAGGCGAACATTTCATTTTCCGCAAGAATCTATCCAAGTGGCAAGGCGGTCATGACGGTTTCGCAGGCGGACATGGCTCATATGAATGCGATACACGAAGATGTAAAAGACATGAGAAAACCGATGATCCAGAATGCCAGACAGGCTTCTCAGGAGATCATCGGCAACAAGCCATACCGAGAGATACAAAACCGTCAGTTTATGATCTCACCGCTGACACCGGAAAGGTATCACAAGATCGAACCAAAGCTGTTAGAACGTGGTGCAGAGTTTTCCGGTCTGATCCGTGACAGCAAAGTTATGTTTACCACGGAAAAAGAGAATGCACCGCACTTTCAGGCAATTCTTCGTCAGACCATCTGTGAAGATCAGATTCTTGAAAATTTACGCCGTATGGAACTGAATGAACCGCAGATACAGGCTCTTTCTTCTGCCATTGAGATTGCTTCCCGAAACAACATGGCAAATGTCATTGAGAACTATGTTTCCAGTGACTATGACATCACACAGCTTGGGACAATGAATGAATTGCTGGTCGATTATCTGAATCAGAGCGATACCGGTCAGTTCCTTGATAACATCGAGCATCTTGACCGGCTCATGTCTGCCAAACAGGAGTTTGATCTGCAAATTGCTCATCGTGAAGAATTGTTATCCGATGATGAGATTAATCTTCCGGAACTAGATTCCATATCGTTCCGCTTTGGCGACCAAAGTAAGGAATGGTTTACCGAAAGTGATTTGCTTGCTGATTTTGTCCAGGATAATCCTGAAATGTCATTTGCCCTTGCAAATGCGGTACTTGGTTATCTCGATGAAAAACAGCATACAGAACGCAATATTGCCGGCTTAAATGCAGGTTGGTACAAGAAAACAGATTTTACAGTTACCACCATGATTGATGGACAGGAGTTCCGTCATTCCGGACGTTTTGATATTGGGGACGGTGCTGGAACAGGCGGCGGAACGCTGATCGATCACATTGAACAGTTTGCAAAGAATGCATTGGAACAGGAGTTTTTGTACAATGAAAACGACCGTGAATCGTTGAATTATCTTCTTGACCGTGTTGTGCCTTTCTTAACGGAAAATGCAGCACTTACCGCAGAAGAGAAACAAATTTTGGACGATTTCAAGGAACAGAACCCGATTCGTACCGCTGCTGATGTAGAAATTACGGAACCAGTTCAGAGCGAACCACCTGCCATTGCAGATTCTGTGGCAAAAGCAGAAGATGATCCGACCGAAAAGACACAGAACCGTGAACCTACAGACCTTGACATTGCCAAGCAGCACATCGCAGAGTATCTCAACCGTGAATTTGGTGAACCGTCAGAGTTTTCGGATATGGCAAAGATCTCTCTTGCCTACACGACTGATGAGGAACATAACCTCCCCATACTTGTCTATGCAGATCTGGAACAGTATAGGCTTGTATTTGAGTATGACGGTAATGTTGTCCGTGATGAGCAGTATGATTCTTTGGAAGATATGAATCAAAATGCTCTGTCGGTACTTGATTTCGATGATCTGGTATCTCTTTCTGATGATGAAATTGCGTCGGTCATTCAGGCAAAAAGTTCTGATTTGCCGTTCGAAGTCGGCGATGAAATTGAATTTCAGGGAAAAGAGTGGCATATTGACAGTATCAATGAGAACAGAGGAAGAATCATGCTCTCACGTGATACGGATAATATCATTATGCCGCAGGAAGGACTGGAAACGTTCTTGTCTGAGGTGGTCGAATATGTTGATCGTCATGCAGATATTGAAAATCCGGAACAGCATAATGTGGATATTCCTGATACAGCAGATAAACCCCAAAAAACTGAACCGAAATCCGATCTGCCTACTTTTGATGTGTACATCTTCGATCAGGAAAGCGGTGCAAGTTCGCCCATGCGTTGTCAGGCAAAAAACACAGAGGAAGCAAAGAAAATCGCTAACGAATATATCAAGGATTGGAATCTGGTCGATGCAGAAATTACGGATATTCAGCTTGTGGAACAGGAAAAAGAACTTGTAAAAGAGAAATCGGTTACAGTCAAATCAGAGGAAACAGAAATTTCTAATGATACCCCACTTTTTGAGGAAGATGTCATCGCCGATGCCGGACTGGGGTTTGTTGCAGATGACAAGGAACGCAAGCCTTTTGGAAATGCAAAACAGGAATACGAACAGCTGACATTGTTCGGAGAAGCAGAACCGTTCAATTCGTCTGCACCTGCACAAACTGTTTCTCCTGTTCAGTATGGTGAACCGATTGCTGATGTGGATCGTTTTCAGGAATTGCACAAGGAGATCATGCGTGGAAGCGGGTTCGAGAATGGGAAATTTCGCATTGAAGCGTTTTTTCAGGAAAATCACCCAAGCACTCAGGAATTTGCTGACTTTCTGAAAAACGAGTACGGCACAGGCGGTCATACGTCTGACGGCAACATCTTCTCTGTTGACCATGATTCCAAGGGTATGCAATTTACCGTCAGAAGCAAGGAAAATGGTATCAGCAATGAAACATTTGATTTCACCTGGACGGAAGTTGCAAAGCTGACAGCAGACCTTATCAAACATGATAAGTATTTCACACAGGACGAGATCAAACGCAGAGATCATCGTGAAAATCATGCAGAAATCGAACCTGTAGTGGAAACTGTTGACGAAAAAACTGAACCGGAAGTTAAGTCAGAAGAAAAATCGCAGAATTTCACCATAACCGATGACAATCTCGGTGAGGGCGGTGCAAAGACCAAGTTCAAAAACAATCTGCTTGCCATTCAGACATTAAAACAGATTGAAAGTGAGGACAGAACGGCTACTTCTGAAGAACAGGAGTTCCTGTCAAAATACGTTGGCTGGGGCGGTCTTTCTCAGGCTTTCGATTCAGAAAATACACAGTGGAGCAAAGAGTTTGCCCAGCTGTCCGATGCACTGACCCCGGAAGAATATGAAGCTGCACGAAAATCTGTTCTCGACAGTTTTTTCACCGCTCCTGCGATCATTGACGGTATTTATGAAGCACTTGAAAAGTTTGGCTTTGCAGGTGGTAATATTCTTGAACCGTCCTGCGGTGTTGGCAACTTCATTGGAAAAATGCCGTCGGAAATAGCAGGACAGACAGCCGTCTATGGTGTTGAGATTGATTCCGTCAGCGGACGAATTGCAAAACAGCTTTATCCCGATGCCGATATTCAGATAACCGGTTTTGAAAATACCAATTTTCAGAATGGCTCTTTTGATGTGGCAGTGGGCAATGTGCCATTTGGTGATCTGAACTTTCCGGATAAACAGTATGGCACGACCAAACTGCATGATTTCTTCTTTGCTCAGACATTAGATAAGGTAAAAGAGGGCGGAATCGTTGCTTTTGTTACATCGAAAGGAACGCTCGACAAGAAAGATGAGAGCTTCCGCAGACAATTAGCAGAAAAGGCAGATCTGGTCGGTGCTGTCCGTCTGCCGAATACCGCCTTTAAGGCAAATGCAGGCACGGAAGTGACATCGGATATTCTCTTTTTACAGAAACGCTCTGCACCGCCGGAAGAATTGCCGGAATGGATACATCTCGGTAAGACAGAGGACGGACTCAGAGTAAACAGCTACTTTGCTGAAAATCCCGAAATGGTACTTGGTACGATTGTAGAGGGCAACAAGCTTTACGGCAGAAATGACGATACGATGTGTATCCCCATAGAGGGTGCAGACCTCCGTCAGCAGATACACGAAGCGGTACAGAAAATGGACACGCAGATCTCCTCTGTGAAAACAAATGAAGTATTCCGTTTCAGTGACAGGCAGGTCACAATGACCGCTGCTGAACTCCGTCCGTTCAGCTTTTTCAAAGATGATAAGGGCGATATTTACCTCAAGGGCGGAGAACACAAACTGGGAGGATTTGATGTTTCCAAAGTAATGGATACCAAATCAAAGGACTACGGCCGCATGACCGCATTTATCGATTTGCGTGATACGGTGCGTGAACTTCTCAAGGTACAGGCAGATGACAAACCGGAAAATGAGATTCAGGCGGTACAGCAGAAGCTTTCCAAACAGTATGATGACTTCTACAAGAAATACGGACTTTTGCACAGCCGTAAAAATCGTCAGGTTTTGCGTGATGATTGTTCCTACAACCTGTTGCTTACGCTGGAAAAGGAAATCGACAAGGACAAGCTGGTCGCAAAGTCGGATATTTTCACCAAGCGTACCGTCAGACCGTCCAAACCGATCGATCATGTGGATACGGCACTGGAAGCACTTGCGATCTCTATGGCGGAAACGGCAAAGGTTGACCTTGCTTACATGAGCAAGCTGACCGATATGTCGCAGGAATTGCTGATCTCAGAGTTAAAGGGAGAGATCTTTCTTGTACCGAATACAGGAGAATATCAGTCGGCAAGTGAGTATCTGTCCGGTGACATTCGTCAGAAGCTGGACATTGCGGCAAACTTTGCAGAAACGGACAGCCGTTTTGCTGAAAATGTCATGGCACTGGAAAAGGCGATGCCGGAACCGTTAAAGGCTGGCGATATTGATGTGAAGATCGGTGCGACATGGATTCCGAAAGAACTGTATCAGCAGTTCATGTATGAATTGTTCCAGACACCGAGAGAAAACCGTGCGGACGTAAAGAAAGCGTTCTGGGTGAAACCGAAAGATATTACGGTGGACTACTCCGAACACACCAACACCTGGCATATCGAGAACAAGAGAGCGGACAGTTCTGTTTTGAGCCGCAGGGATTTTGGTACGAAAAACATGAGTGCCTATGAGATCATGGAACAGCTGCTGAATCTAAAAGAGCCAAAGGTGTATAAATCGGAAACGTATCTCGATCTGAACGGCAATGAAAAGGAACGCAGAGTGGTTGATGTCAAGGCAACGAAGATCGTTCAGCAGAAAGCGGCAAAGATCAGACAGGCTTTTAAGGACTGGATTTTCAAAGACCCGGAACGTGCCATTCCCCTTGTGGAACAGTACAACAGGCAGTTCAATTCCATTCGTCCCCGTGAGTATGACGGTTCAGCACTACGTTTTCCGGGAATGAATTCAGCGATCACGCTGAAAGAGCATCAGAAAAACGCCATTGCACACGCTTTATTTGGCGGTAATACGCTGTTTGCACACTGTGTGGGTGCAGGCAAGACGTTTGAGATGATTGCAACGGCAATGGAATCCAAGCGTCTGGGCTTATGTACAAAGCCGTTATTTGCCGTTCCGAACCACCTGACCGAACAGATCGGTGAAGATTTTCAGAAGCTTTATCCGGGAGCAAATATTCTGGTGGCAACAAAAAACGATTTCAAGAAAGGAAACCGACAGCAGCTGTTTTCCAAAATTGCTACCGGTGATTTTGATGCCGTGATTATCGGTCATTCGCAGCTTGGCATGATCCCACTTTCCAAGGAAAGACAGGTATCCATTCTGCAAGATCAGATCGATGATATTATGGCAGGCATTGCAGAACTCAAAAAGGCAGATGGTTCACGTTTTCAGGTCAAGCAAATGGAACGTACCAAGAAATCGCTGGAAGCAAGACTGGACAAGCTGGAAAAGTCACATGATGACATTCTCACCTTTGAAGAAATGGGCATAGATAAGCTGATTGTCGATGAAGCCCATGAATTTAAGAATGTGCCAACTCAGACGAAACTGACCAATGTGGCAGGTATTTCCTCTTCCGCTTCACAAAAGGCTCTTGACCTCTTTATGAAGTGTCGTTATCTCGATGAAAAAACTGGAAGCAAAGGCGTTATTATGGCTACTGGCACGCCCCTCAGCAACTCTGTAACCGAACTACATACCATGATGCGTTTTTTGGAGTATGACTTCCTGAAAGATCATGGACTGAATAACTTTGATAACTGGGTAACGGTATTCGGTCAACAGAAAACCGAATGGGAACTTGCTCCTGCCGGCAACAAGTTTAAGGAACGTACCCGAATCGCCAACTATACAGGTTTGCCGGAACTGATGAGTATGTTCAAACAGGTTGCCGATGTGCGTACAGCAGATACGCTCGACCTTGCTACACCGGAAATGAAATATCACATTGAGAACATCGAAGCAACGGATTTTCAGAAAACACTTGTACAGGAATTATCTGACCGTGCTGATGATGTACAAAGCGGAAATGTTGACCCTTCTGTTGACAATATGCTTCGTATTACTTCCGACGGCAGAAAGCTGGGACTTGACCCAAGACTGATCGACCCGTCATTTGAGGATAGCCCTGATACAAAGCTGAATCAGTGTGTCAGAAACGTTACGCAGATCTATCATGATACAGCAGAGGAAAAGCTGACACAGATCATCTTCTGCGATCTGGGTGTTCCGAAGAAAAACTCACAGTCAACGGATAAGGGAGAAAATGCTGATGAAAAGTCTGCTTCTGAAAGAGAATCTTTAGAGGAAGAATGTGACTTCTGCGTCTATGATGATATTCGGGATAAGCTGATTGCAGACGGCATAAAACCGGAAGAGATCGCTTATGTACACGATGCCAAGACCGAACAGCAGAAAGCTGATCTTTTCGACCGTGTGAATAAAGGCGAAGTGAGAGTTCTGCTGGGAAGTACAGGCAAAATGGGTACAGGTACGAATTGTCAGAAAAAGTTGATTGCATTGCATAATCTGGATATTCCATGGCGACCGAGCGACCTGCAACAGCGAATTGGTCGTATCGAACGTCAAGGCAACCAGAACAGCGTGGCTCATGTCTTTAACTATGTGACAAAAGGCAGCTTTGACGCATATCTCTATCAGACATTGGAAGCAAAACAGCGTTTCATCGGACAGATCATGACTTCCAAAACACCTGCAAGAACTTGTGAGGACGTAGATCAGCAGGCACTCAATTATTCTGAGATCAAGGCACTCTGTACAGGAGATGAACGCATCAAGGAAAAGATGATGCTGGATAACGAGGTAAAGGAACTGAATCTTCTGAAAGCAGAACATACCAATACGGTATTTGATATGCAGCAGACAGTTACTTCCACTCCTGCGAAGATTGAAAAAGCAGAGGAAAGACTGGAGAATCTGAAAGCAGACCGTGAGGCACTGCGTCAGCTGCCGGTCGATGAAGAAACCAAGTTGCCCGTATTCAAAATCACCATTGATGGCGCGGAATACACAGACCGAAAAGAAGCCGCACAGGCTCTTGAGAATGCGGTGCTTGATTTTGTAAAGAACAGTTCCGATCAGGAAACGGATGTTGGCGAATTTCAGGGATTCAAGCTATCCGTCAAAGCTGTCATGTTTGGCAATGAGCCTGATATTTCCATTACCATGAAAGGCAATGCTGAACATAAATGTGCTTTAACAAGCAGCTTTTCTGCCAATCTCAAGCGTATGGAATCTACGCTCTACAAAATTGACCAGACAATCAGTGATACACAAAACAGCATCAACAAGCTGAAAATGGATTTGGAAAATGCTCAGCGTATCGTCAACACACCATTTCCACAACAAGCAGAACTGGAACAGAAAACAGAACGTCTTGCTTCTCTTACTGATGAACTCAATCAGGCGGCGATTGAAGCCAAAAAGAATGCTCCTGAAAAGAAACGCACCTGTTACTTTGAGAGGGCGAAACTCAAAAAGGAAGCCTTTAAAGACAGACAGAAAACGCCTAAGCCGAAAGAGAGAAGTCAGGACAAAAACGAAATAGAATGATGAAACAGGCACTTCAATTTTACGAAGTGCCTGTTTTCGTTAATTCATATATTGCTGCACACAGCTTTCATAGAGAACTTTTGTATATCGTTCTTTCAGTCTGATCGGACTTATGATCTCCACCTTTCCCCTAAATGAAAATATCCAGGAGAAGAACGGCTGCGGATATTCCGCTCTTACAGGAACATGAATGATAAAGTGATTGTCCGATTTCTTGTCCCTGAGCATGAGAACTGACTTTCCAAACCGGTCGATCACGATGTTACAATATTTATTTTCCAGCGGCAAGCGTAGCGTAACGTACTCACTCTTTCCGCTAAACATAGAAAAAGATGATTTGATGTACTGTTCCAGATTCAATATTTCACAGGGAGTATTTCTGTATAAATCGATAAGTTTGATGTTTCTCATTCTGTCAATACGAAAGTTCGTATAGGTACCACCATGTTTTTCATAGTTGGATACAACATAGTACTGTTCATTACACATCACCAATGCAAACGGCGAACAGGTTCGTTTTACTCCATCTCTGAGAACTAATTGCTTATTTATATCATAGTCATAATAGTCAAAGCTGATTTGCTGATTATTATGTAAGGCAGAATTTATCATATCAATATTGTCAAAAATATGCTCGTTATCAGACTTCACACGATTGGTCAGCATGATTTCACGTCTGAGTAGTGGAGCTTCATAAATACTGCAAAGACTTTCCAGCAGTTTAAGCAATTTTTCAGAATCCTTAACTGTTAAAAAGCGAAATGAAGCAACTGCATCAGCAAGCATTTTAAGAACACTGAGCGAAAATGTTCGGCTTTTCAAATGATACCCTTTATTGTAAATGTATTCAATGTCGTATCCCATATATATCAGTGCATCAATATCTTCTTTGATAGTTCTTTTTCCAGCCGAAAAACCATTTTTAGCTAAATTTGCTATAATCATTGACATTGATAGGTAATGCTCGCTATCTGTCAGTTTTAGAAACATCTTTTTTAAAAAAAGCACTCTATATTTCCCATTCATTCTTTCTACCTCGTATTTGCTGTGGTCTATAAACT
>CABQIF010000056.1 GCA_902464115.1 uncultured Ruminococcus sp.
ATTATAACATTTCCGTCCATTTCTGTCAAGCTATTACGAAAAAATAGCGAAAATCTCTGCATTTTACACAAAAATCCAACTTTTATCGGACATTTTATGATATAGAAATTGAAAAAACCATCTATACTCTATTTTTTGATAGAACATTCAAAAAATTCCCCTCACCAATCTTTAGTGAGGGGAATTTTTCTTATAGGAGTGATAACAGCTTTGTTCCAATATGGTCGATGTCTGCTCGATTAGAAATCGTAATGACATCCATTTTTTCGCCATGTTCTTTCTGTCGATCGTTGATCGGTTTATAATCCAGATTATCTTGTGTGTCCGCAATGAGAACTGCTTTTGCATTGATTCCGAAAAGTTCGGCAAGTCGGGACAGCTTTGTATAGAATCCAGATTCAATACTTTTTGTCGCTTTGCATTCCACAAAGAGAGCAGAAAAGCCCTTTGTAAGGATACAATCAAATTCATTCGATGCGATGCTGTTTTCCCAGTCAATTTCAAAGCTGCTGCGGATATCATCAAAAGCACCTGTTTCTTTTGCGTTATGGTAGGTATAGATTTCCAACATTCTGCCCTCGGTTGTCAGCAAATCCTTGATTTGTGGCGTTGCATAGGTAAAGCTCGCTTTTTTGGCTGCTTTATCGTAAGAAAGATGAATGATATAGTTTTTGGAATGGAAATAATCCAGTAATTCATACCCGCCGTCCTGCAAGGTTTTACAGTCAAGCTGATGCACCATCAGGTTATTATATAGTACTTTTACAACATGGGATTTTGTATCCGCAATGCATTGAACAAAATCCGGTTGCAGCAGAATATCCATGCGAGAGAATAAAATGTCAAAAATTTTTTTGTTGCGATATAAATCCTGAATGACAACCATACAAGAGTGTGTCGTTAAGCTGCTGATATGGCTTTGGTTTCCGATGATTTCTTCTGATTGCAATGTCTGTATGATTTTTGTTACAACCTGCTTACATTTGAACGGAATGATGTAGGTGTATTCTTCTTCAGAACCGTAATCATTATTATTTCGTTTAAACGATGCAACCACATCATTACGATCCGAATATTCCCGACAAATTCGGCACAAAAATTTCCATACGCTGGTGAACATACGATACTTGCTCCAAAGATCTTTGTAATCATTGAAAAATTCAGGCTGATTGCTGGTGATGCTGGTTGACATCTTAAACGCAAACATATCCGTGACTGTGATAAATGGATGAACCCGAATATAGTTGACAATCTCACAATCATGAATGACATCAAATTTCATTTTTATAGAATCATACTGATAACTTGAAAACGCTTCAAAAAGCCCTAAGCCCTCCATAACACCGGAAAGTGTCGTTTCATTGGATTCCAGCAAGAGATGGCAGTTTCCTTTCTGTCTTCGTTTGAAATAGGCGTTGAGGGATTTCACATAGGTTCTCCTTGAATCTGCAACGACCCATTTCACTCTGCTAATACGGTTTTCACTCCGTTCTTGAAAAGAAGAGGCGATGTTGGCGGTTTCTATTTCCATAGAGGGGTTCACACCGATGATCCATTCTACATGGGCACGAATTTTTTTCTTTTTCATATAGTTGGAAAGATACGGTAAGTCCTCTTCTATTTTTTTTAAATCGGACATACTGTTACAGTAGGCAACATAGAGAATTTTTGCAGGGTTGATGACTGTAGGAGCTGCCAAATTTGCGAATAATTGGGTATTGTTTCCGGTTACATAGGGAATTACCAAATATAAGAAATCCGAGTAAGTTAAGATGAACGGAATGCCTTCTACCAGTGCAACATCATCTTTTTTGTAATCTCGATATTGCTGGCTGGCTAAAATCGGATAAAATTTTTCATGCAGAGAATCCATAAGTTTTCGGATTGCCTTTTGATCTCGTTCCGAGAGAATGTTTGATTGCTTGATGGAATCCATGAATAAATGACGAAGTCCTTCATAGCGTTTCCACTGTTCGGAATCGTTGTTGCGAATCTCTTTCATGCAGGTGAGCAGTTCCTGAAAAGCAACCACACAAGTAACATCTCGTTCGATTTGGTTGGTAATGGCTGTTACAATCTCGCCATTGAAAATGTTGTTTTTCATTTCCATTTTCGCATGTTTTAAATAGACGAGGTGTAATTCTACAGACATTCGATCCAAGTCATCTAATGTTTGCAGGTCTTTTTTAGTTGGCTTATCCCACTTTTTTTGATTGATTTGATTGGATGAAATCATCCAATCAGAAGAAGAAAGTGTATTTTTCGGTGTGCTTCTGACAATGCATACATGACGTTTTTGTCTTTCGTCTTTTGTTTTGCCATTTGCACAGGCATCCAAATTTGTGATGCGAGTATATCCAAGGCAGAGTTTTTCTGTCACCCATCTGCGGTGTTCAAAATAAACCAAAATATCTTTTTGGTCTGGGTGGTCATGAATAAAATCAAAGTATAATTTTGCAATCTCAGTGGTTGTACCAGAATCCATACAAATTCCAATACTATATAATTTATACTTCATGGCAAGAACAAAGGAAACACAGGAATTGTGATTATAGGATTTTCTAAATTCTGCCCGAACTTCTCCGAAAGGAATATTCAAATTTTTATTCCAGATAAGATGAACATTGAATGCCATTCTTTCCAGCTCCGAAAAGAATGGATAAGTGCGAATATCTTCATGAATATAAATCGGATAAAGAGAAGCACATTCTTTTTTTGAGATATGCTTACCTTCCCATGTAAGGCATGTTCGGCAAAATGGTTCTATGGATTTTGCGATGAAAAGATTGCGAGAATCCCGACCAGTGGCGACAAACGCATAGTCTGGGGTGTCGGAGGAAAACAATTCTTGCAAAAAACAAAGATTTTTATCTGCATCATCACACAGAAATGTATGTTCGACAAATCGAATCTCGCCATAGCTTTCTGCATCTTCTGACAGGGAGTGGTCAATATTGAAAAACTGAGAGAGTTCCGGACGTTCCGCCAAATAAATTGCTTTGTCTTCTGGAGAGTCCGATATGATGGTAATACATAAATGTTTTCCCGGTATTTGAGCGATTTGTAAAGCGAGGTCTAAAAACTTCTGTCCATATTCTCCAAATCCAACAATCAGCACATCGAGAGTATCTTTCTCTTTGGAACAATGTTGATAAAGCGGAGTGGTATAGAGGTGATATTGAAGTGCAAGGGTTGCGTTTTTATCTTTATTGGCATCAAGCAGATGCAATTGTTCCACATCTGCTAATATCCACTGTTCGCCGGCATTTCCTCTATCTGCAATGTTGGCAGGGATGACATAATAGAGTGCCTTTTGGACATCCGCCAGCAATTCTTCGCAACTCTGATAGCGTTCATCCCGTCCGCAGAGTGTTTTTTGCAAGATTTTCGTTAAAACTGCTCGGAGGTGTGGATGTGCGTTGACTTCAGAGGCTTGGATGAGTTCCGATTCATCGACCAGCTTTTTCAGATTCGGATAAAAAGCAGGGTGGTATAGATAATTTTCTTTTTTCACATCGTCATGAACAATGATTGCATGAAAAAGACAAGCACCAATTGCAAAAATGTCGGTCAAATTATTCGCTTTTCGATTGCTCAATTCAGGTTCTGCAAAACCATTTGAAATCTTTGTAAAATCCTTTGGGACATGGTATACCGAACAAATTGTATCAATATCGAAAAAAGAAATGGTTTGTGTGAGCAGTTCTTGTCCTCGTTTTACGAAGCCAAAATTAGAGGGCTTGATGTCCCGATGAATCAGTCCGGTATTATGTAGTACACAAGTGCACTTCACCAAGGATTCGATAGCATATAAAATACGCACCAAATTCAATTCCGGATTGACTGTCGGGTGTTCATGAATCTCTTCACAAACATGGTCGAAGGTTTCTAAAGTGGGTTCTGGCGACCAGATATAGACTGTTCCAATGCAGTTCCCGTCCTCATCGCAGCCATAATAAATTTCAAATGGAGGAATAAATGTAGCGAGGTCGCCTTGCCTGCGTATTTCTAACAGAATATCATATGGTTCGATATAGGCTTTTAAGAGGCGGGCAAATTTTTCGTTTTCCTCTACTATATCTGAATTTTGAATCAATTGTCCTGCATCATTTCGCACCAGGGAATGAACGCTGAACGGATAAAATTCTTTTAATACACCGATTCCGCTTTTATCATGCTTTGCGGTATAACAGATTGTGGAAGCACCATCTGACGCATTGATGATACTTTCAATGGAAAAGGTTCTGAGAAAAGTTCCACGGTCGCTTTCTCCGCATAGCAAGATTTTCTCTTTGCGTTTGAGATAACTTCGCTTGTTCATACAGAGTTCCTCCTCAAAAATGCTGCCGGATTCATGGTGATAAAGCTGCAATCATCGAATCGTTCTTTTTCTAAAAATGTTTTCTTAAGCGTTTCATAATCTTGACGAATCAGGATTTCTTTTATTTGTTGCTGCATTCTGTTCCGATGATACATAAAATGCCATGCACCATCGGAGCAAATCATGATGGATTCGATATTTGTGGCATCTAAAACGCCAGCTTTTGCCATAGAAATAGGGTTTGGTGTTGTGGTGACACAGCAACCATTTCTACTATCTGCCGGCATTGCGATGATATAGCAATTATTGTTTTTTGTAGCGGTAATCAAGCTGTCACCAATGCTGCAAAAAAAGAATTGGTTTTTATTTCTGTCGAATAGCACGCATGCCAGCGTGCTGGAATATTCGGATACTTCTTTTTCTGCTTGTTTCGCAATTTTTTCCAAGCAGTCGTGTGTATAAGCAATCAGGCATTCCGCAGCTTCAAGGTGATTCATATGAAAAATGCGTTTTGCATGCTGCAATAAAAAATCGGTAGTAGCTTGACATGCAATTTCTGCTCCCATTTTGGCTTGTTCACAGGTGGATACACCATCCGCCAAAACCATTGCACAATAATTTTGATTGCGTTTGAATAAGATTGCATCCTGATTGTTTTTGCTTTCATAATTGTGATGTTTTCCGGCAATGCTGAAAGATTCCACCAATTGTTTTCCCCTCTCATCTCTGTTCATATGGACAAATACGCATAGGACGAAAAGATAACCGCCAAATCAAATATATTTCTGTCGTTGATGGGCTGATATCCTGCTTTTTCCAACATAGCATTCAGACCTGTTTCCGATTCAAAATCTGTATAATCATCCATTACGTCCACAAAGCTTTTCTCTGCATTGCGGGATTCATTCAACTGATTATACCAGTAATAATATGCGACAATCAGAGCGGTGCGAGTCATATCTTCCGGCTTTTGGATGGACATTTTTTTGATGACTCTTTTGGATGGCTCTGTGTGTTCCTGTTCTATGGATTGATTGCTTTCTGTTTCGATAAACAGATGACCGATGTACATATTGATGCCATATAACAGTGCAAGAAACTGCTTGATTTTTTCTGGATTAGATGATTGCTGTTCTCTGTCGATTTTCTCAAGCATTTTTTCGATTGGATGCGTTCCGTATTTTTCAAATGCAGAAACATCCACAAACCACAATCCATAGTTGCAGTTTTCCTTATGGAAATACGGATATTCGGACGATTTTTGTTCTGCTTCTATGGCTTCTATTTTTTGAATCAAGTTTGTGTATGTTTGAAAAGCGGTTTTCTGAGATATTTGAATCTGCATTTCTGATTTTCCGATCACCTTGCAGTCATAATGTTCAAAAATAAATTCCTCAAATTTTGCTTCTGGCAAATTCAAAATATCTTCCGTAAATATTGTAGTATAAAACTGTGTGGAAGTGTTGACTTGTTTATCTTTTGGTTCTCTTTTCTTTAGTCGCTGAATCATTTCTGTTGCAAACCACAGTTTTTCGATGGGCGTGTATGTTTCAGAACTTTTCGATAAGAAGTAAAGATAAACCATCTCTGCGAAATTTTTATAATTGATACCCCGTCCCGATGGGTCTAACTCAAATGCACTGAAGTTTCCACTTTCATAAGCATCGGTGATAAACCGCATGAGATTATTGGCATAGTAATCTTCAAAGAGATTTTTTTCGATGTCTGATTCATAATCAAACAGCAACGTGGTCTGTCCGGGAGCAGCTTCTTTTGCAGTCGAATAGGTCATATCAAATGCAATTGCAAACAAATATAAATCGAGTTTGGTTGCACCGCCTGCTCGGAAGATTCCTTTTGATAATTCGTCAGCTAATTTCACAATACCATAGCGTTCCCGACATTTTTTCAGTTCCGATTTTGCTGGTTCAATATTTTTCTTTTCTTCTTCTTTCAGGGCTGTTTTTGCATCTCGTAAGGCTGCTTTTACATCTCGTAAAGTTTCTTTTGAAAGCGTTGACTGTTCTTCCTTCTTTAAAGTTTTGATGGTTTCCCGAAGTTCCAAGATACAAGGCAAGTTCTGAGCCTGTGTTAATTTGGCTTGACATTGAGCGATTGCTGTAGCATAAACGTCAAAAATGCCCTCATCCACATAAGAAACCGTCTCTGAAATTGGTAAGCGTTTGGAATACCCCTTTTTTTCGGTATATTGTACGATGACTTTTTCCCATCCATAAATCGACTTTTTTTTGCCGTCTGGCGTGATATAAACACAACCATTTAAATATTTGAGGAAACGCTTTAAAATTTGCAGACGAAGCGAATCTGTACTCCAGCCATCTTCTGGATTAGATAGACGCTTTACAATGCGAGCCATATATGTTTCTGGTGTGGGGTATTTGTCAAAGCATAAAAACATGGTTTTCAGAATGCTTTCTTCCACATTTGAAAAAGATGGCAAATCAGAATGGGAAACCAGCTCTTCATAATAAGAAATGGGCATACGTGGTTTGCATACAATTCCCAACGCATCAAACATTTCACATAATTCTGCACAGATGGTCGGGAATTGCGATTTCTTGGCTTTTTTTAATTTTTCCAGTTTGGATTCAAAATCCTTTCGTGTTAGCAAGTTGTTAAAAATATCCTTTTTGGTTGATTTCATCTGACGGGTGATTGTTCCAAGATACATCAATCTCACTCCTATTATATTTTTTGCAAATGGTTCATGGCTTTTCATTGCCATTATAGTATACCATTCTTTGGATTTTTAATGGAAAGGGGGATTATAATCGCATTCTTTTTAACAGGCACAAATCTATAATATCAATCTGATGATTTTGATTCAAGTCCACTGCTTTCCAGTTGACAAGTTTTGTTTCCGGTGCAGCGATAAGCCATTTTTGCAGCAGTACCACATCTGCTAAATTGCACACACCATCTGCATTGCCATCGCCGGAAACGATTTCAGATAGAATCTGGATGTGATTTTCTTCTGCATAACGAATGGCGTTTTCGTTTTTTGCAATCAAAAGGAACCCATCTTTTACAGCATATCCGTTGTCATATTCATATCCGATGGACTTTGTGCCAAGCGTTGTAGATGCTCCATTTAAGGTGATGGAATCTAAAGAATCGCAGTCCAAAAATGCATAATCGCCGATGCTCTGGCAGCTTTTTGGAATGACAATTTCTGAAATAGACCGGCATCCGCTAAACGCTCTGTCTTCAATGATGTTGAGATTTTCTGGCAAGTTCAGCCCCTTTAAGTTCGGGCAGTCATAAAAGGCATACTGTTCAATGGAATAGAGTGATTTTGGCAGATTGACTGATTCCAATGAAATACAATGTGCAAATGCAAATCTGCTGATGTGTGTAACGGTTTCTGGAATGACAACAGATTCTAATTTTTCGCATCGTTCAAAGGCATACCAGTCAATGACTGTAACAGGTTTTCCATCTATTTCATCTGGAATGACAATATGAACGGCATTTTTATCACAACCATTGATTCTTACGCCGGAATCTGTAACGGAATAGCTGAGAAAATCCAACGATGTCCAATTCCAATCAATTGCATCGGATGGTGTAATGGAAAGGATTCCTGTTTTTTTGAGTGCGTTCCAATCTAGTGAGAAAGAACATTTATCAGAGCTATTTCCGCAGACATCGACGCATTCTATTTCATAGATGGCATTGTCATCTATAAAGTTGTAATCTGTCCAGACATTTTGTGTTGCATTGCCGCCAACTTTTGCAGCAGGGACAATGTAATCATAAAGTTTTCCGTTCTTATAAATGTTGGTGTGCACAACAGAAGTATTGTCTTGCATGCCTGTAAATGTAAATTTCGGGAGTTGTTTTCCATTGCTTTCTATGAGTTGAACTTCGATCTTAGTTGGTGGTGTTGGCGGTTCGGATTCGATTTCACACGTTTTCAGGTAGGTTTTTAAGCATTCGTGAAACTGTGGGTCGGTATTGTAGGGAGAGTAGTGATGGGGATATGCAAAGCAAAATAGAGCATCTACAAACGGTTTTGCCGTTTCAAGTCTGGTTGTAAAATCTCGTACATTTTTGATATCGGAATAGGATACGCCATGCGGAGCAGTCATTCTTTCTGCATCTGGCTGCACGAACATTTCTGCATTTGTTCCAAGAAGAAGGGTTGTCCCACGATTTTTGTTGGAACGGTCAACTGCATTTCGATAGGCTTTTGTCCATTCGGCGAGATGTGCAACATCCATACCACCACCGCCACAGCTATCTTGTGGACAAATCATATCGCCGTTTCGGAATGGAATGCGGCTTAAAACATCCGACCAGTATTCTGTAAATCGGTCAATGTTGACGCTTGCATAACCATAGCCAAAAATATTGACATAAGGGCTGAAAAGAAGCGGCATGGATTCATCCAAGGCGTTGCAATTCTCGATTACCATTGTAAACATTTCGTCTAAGCTATCTGCATAAGCATCAATGCCGGCATCGGTATCCATGTAAAGGGTATTGTAAAGTTCTGTCACAAAGTAGAATCCATAATAGGTATCCGGATAGCGGGATTTGTACTGATTGTAGAGTTCTGTAGTGATTTCATTGCATTGTTTCATATAAGCTTGATTGGCATTTCTGCCCGCTTCGGAAACAATGTCACTGTTCCAAGCACAGTCAAGTCCCATGCCAAGATAGAGCTTGATGTCATATTTTTCGCAGTAATAGAGCAAGGGTTCTAATGCATTATATGCAATGTAATCGCTCAAATAATCCAGTTTGGATGGATAATAGACTGTCCACGTTCCGTCAGAATTATGATTTGCGACATCGCCCATAATCAGATAGTCAATACCAACTTCTTTTAATGCCTGCATTTCATTGTTCCATTGTTCGTCGTCATAGGTCATATATAACCATGGTTGGATGAATGTTCCATCAATTTTTTCAATGTGAGAAGGTTCTGCTTGTGCATATACAGGAAAGGAAGTGGACAGATTTAAGGATAGACTCAAACACAGTGCGGTTGTAACTCCTAATAATTTTTTCATTGGCAAATACCTCTTGTTTTTCGTTTTGTTTTGGCATTTTTTGTTGTTTTTATTATAACATAAGCAGCATGAAAAATCAATTTAAATTTTGGCGTGTATTTGATAAGAAAATGATCTGCTGTAATTGACGTTTGGTGTTATTTTGATCCGTACCCCCAAAAATTGGACAGCGAAAAATCGGCCGAACCATCATAATCGCTAATGCGGAGATAGCTCATCGGATGGAGTGCCGTCACTGTTGATGGAGGTACACGGGTTCGACTCCCGGGCTCCGCACCATCACTAATTAGAGCAGCAGGTATAAATGACAGATTTATCCAAAGACTGAAAAAATTCTGCTTAGTATCGTTTTTTACAATACAAATCCGAACCACTGTGATAGAATAGAAGCATCAAAAGAAAACAGAACAGAAAGAACAGTCAAAGGCGTCTGGAATGAAAATTTCAGACGCCTTTTTTGTTTTGGCAGAAAGGAAGGATCCATCATGGACGTTCGGATGCAGGAACACCCGATTTTAGGAGCAATGGGGCTCTCGAAAAAGGTGAAATTTCAGTATAATGGAACAGAATTAGAAGGCTATGAAGGCGAACCCATTGCCATGGCATTGAAAGCTGCTGGTGTGATGGTGCATCGTTACACACAAAAGGAACATCAACCCCGTGGTATTTTCTGTGCAATTGGTCGCTGTACCGATTGCGTCATGATTGTAAACGGAAAGCCCAATGTCAGAACGTGTGTGACACCATTGGAAGCCGGAATGCAGGTACAAACACAGTATGGCGTATCCGCAGAGCCATTTTCCAAGCAGCCGTAAGTCTTTGAGGGAGGAAGTGCAGACATCATGAAACGATATGATTTTTTAATTGTAGGAGCAGGGCCAGCAGGATTATCCGCTGCCATTGAAGCTGCAAAACGAGGTATGCAGGTTGCCGTATTCGATGAAAACGCAAAGCCGGGCGGACAGTTGTTCAAACAGATTCACAAGTTTTTCGGTTCTAAGGAACACAAAGCAAAGATTCGTGGATTTGTCATTGGACAGCAGCTGTTAGAGGAAGCCCAGAAATTCGGCGTTTCCGTTATCTTGAATGCAACCGTTATTGGCTTGTATGCAGAAAAAGAATTGGTCGTTCGGATTGGAGAAGAGATTCACCATTATAAAGGCGATGCGGTTTTAGTTGCAACGGGTGCAGCAGAAAACATGGTCACCTTTGATGGCTGGACACTGCCGGGCGTAATTGGTGCTGGTGCTGCACAGACCATGATGAATCTGCATGGCATTCGACCAGGGAAAAAGATTTTGATGCTGGGTTCTGGAAATGTTGGTTTGGTAGTCAGCTACCAGCTGTTGCAGGCAGGTTGTGAAGTGGTTGCGTTGGTGGATGCAGCTCCAAGAGTTGGCGGCTATGGTGTTCATGCAGCAAAGATTGCCCGGTGTGGTGTACCGTTCTATCTTTCCCATACCATTCAAAAGGCAGAGGGAACAGACCATGTAACCGGTGTTACCATTGCAGAAGTAGATTCCCATTTTCAGTTTCTTCCGGGCACAGAAAAGCATTTTGATGTAGATACAATTTGTTTGGCAGTCGGACTTTCTCCGATGTCGCAGCTGTTGAAGATGGCAGGCTGCAAGATGGAAGATAATCCGAAACGTGGTGGACAAGTTCCGATTTGCGATGCATATGGAGAAACTTCTGTTCCGGGAATTTTTGCAGCAGGCGATGTTTCCGGCATTGAAGAAGCAAGTTCTGCGATGATTGAAGGTAGAATTTCCGGGATTGCCATTGCTGCTTCGCTGGGATTCTTGGAAGAATCCGAAAAGCAAGAACAAATTGCTGCCAACGAAGCAGCATTGGAAACGCTCCGGCAGGGAATGTTTGCCCCGTGTAATCGTGGTAAGCTGGTAGAAAAGACCGAAGAGGGTATTGATACCGCAATGCACCTGCTGAAAAGCGGTTACTTAACCGAAGAAGAGGTTGAAAAGTATCCGGGCGTGACGAGAAATAAAAAGATTCATCCAGTGATTGAATGTGTGCAGAACATTCCTTGCAATCCGTGTCAGGATGCCTGTCCAAAACATTGTATTAAGATTGGCTCTCATATCACAGCGTTGCCGGCAGTCGATCAAGAAGTGGAATGCATTGGCTGCGGATTGTGTGTTTCGTCCTGCTCCGGTCAGGCAATTTTTCTGGTACAGGAAGAATGCGACGAACCGGGTTATGGAACGGTAACATTACCATATGAATTTCTGCCGCTCCCGAAAAAGGGCGACCGTGGATTTGGATATGACCGTGGCGGAAAGAAAGTCTGTGAAGCAGAAGTGGTATCTGTGAAAACTGCGAAGACATTTGACCATACAAATTTGTTGACGATAAAAGTTCCAACCGATATGGTAATGCGGGCAAGATTCTATCAGGCACAGTGAAAAGGGGGAACAATTCATGGAAAACATTTTAGACCGCAGCGTGCAGCTGGGGGAATTTGTACCAGAACCGGATGATGACCGGATTGTTTGCCGGTGTGAAGAAGTGACAAAGGGAGAAATCCGCAGAGCGGTTCATGATGGGATGTTTACCATTACTGAAATTCGGCGGTATTTGCGAGCAGGCATGGGATTGTGTCAGGGTCAGACTTGTGCAAAATTGGTAAAGCGAATCGTTGCACAGGAATTGCAAGTTTCTCCGGCAGTATTAGAGCCGGCAACCTCCCGTGCTCCGATGCGTCCTTTGGAGATGAAAATATTTGCAGCAGAGGCAAAGGAGGACGAGTAAAATGACAAAGACAGCAGATGTAATTGTAATTGGCAGCGGTGTCATTGGCTGTGCTGCAGCGTATTACATGGCGAAAAAGGGAATGTCTGTTTTGGTGCTGGATCAAGATGAAAGCGTTGGAAACGGTGGTTCTAGTCGAAACGGTGGCGGTGTCCGGCAGTCCGGACGTGACCCGAGAGAATTGCCGCTTGCCATTTATGGTGTGGAAAACGTATGGTCGACCCTTTCCGATGAGTTGGGAGTCGATGTGGAATACCACAAAGAAGGCAATCTGCGGTTGGGTAAAACAGAAACCCACAAACAAATTTTAACCGGACTGACAGAAAAAGCCGTGGCTTGTGGGTTGAATGTCCGAATGATCAATGCAGAAGAAGTGCGGAAAATCAATCCATATTTGAGCGAAGAAGTGACCTGTGCCAGCTGGTGTCCAACCGATGGACACGCCAATCCACTGACAACCACCCTTGGTTTTTATAAGAATGCCAGAGCATTGGGTGTGGTGTTTCATATGGGAGAAAAGGTTGTCAAGCTGGAAAAAGTACACGGAAAACTCCGTCGGGTCTGTACGAAAACCACTGTTTATGAAGCCGATCAGGTTTTGGTTGCAGCTGGTTATGCAAGCCGATTCCTAACACAAACCGTTGGCATTGACGTTCCGATGCGAGAAGAATTGATTGAAGCGTTGGTCACCGAAGCAGAACCGAAGATGTTTCCGCAGATGCTTGGAACTGCCGATGCCGATTTCTACGGACACCAAACCAATCATGGTTCATTCGTGTTTGGCGGTGCAACCGGCATGGAAAGCACGGTACTGGAC
>CABQIF010000057.1 GCA_902464115.1 uncultured Ruminococcus sp.
CTGTCCTTTAGGCATAAAAATGCCCCCTTTCGTTAGTTTCAATTTCGGTATATTTCTATTATACCACATTGTCTAACAAAAGGGGAGCATTTCATCGGGAGCAGACGCTGTTCTATTTTTTATTCTGTCAGATACGGCTTTAAAATTGCAAGCATTTGTTCCAAGTGCGTTTCCTGTTGCGGAAAGCCGTTGATTTTCGGGGCAGTTTGCAGGCAGACATCCTCAAATTCCTGCGTGCGAAGATTGAACAATTTCGCATCCATCACCTTTTGATTGGCAATCTGATTGCGGATGACTAACTTTTTTGCATTGCGGAAATCGTAAATCGCAACGCCTTTGATGGGAATAATCGTATAGATGACAAAAAGACTGGTATTTGTAATCGTTGCAAATCCAGAAGCAATCGGCTTTGAGGAGAAAAGCCCTTTGGCTTTCAGGGAAATGCCAATTGGACAAATTGCCTTGGAATCCATTACAGGCAGGAATTCATCAAATACCTTGTTCATGTTTTCCGCAGAATACCCGGACATTTTATTAAGAGCACCCAATAACCCCATTTATAGTTCTCCTTTACTTGTTGATGACTTCCGCATTATAATGGGTTTTTGCTTCTGTGATTTCTCCGCCGAGATACTTAAACTTCACGAACTGTTCTCCACGGAACGTCAGAGAACCCTGCTGGTTGAACGGTACTTCTTTATAGACCACCTTTGTGGTGACGATATGTAAAATTTCCCCTTTTCGGGTCTTGAAAATCAATTCGTAGTATTCATTGTACAGCTTGGATGTGCCGTTTGGGTCGATGGTACGCCGGCGTTCATCGACTTTCTGCACCAGCATGACCATTTCGGTTCGGGTCGCCCCTTTCGTCTTGGCAGGCTTCCGCATATTCTTTTCACCGGTGATGTAATATTCCCGGTTAAATTCCATTGGATGTTTTGCCGTTCCAATCGTATCATCTGCAAAGAAGGTACTCAGCTTTTTCCGGAATCGGCTTTTTTTCGACCCCAGCAGCATGACCAGTACCAGTACCACCGCTGCTGCAATGACGACAATTAGGATATTGTTTAAGGCTTCTTCGTAATGAATATTATTGATCATTTGGAATCCGCTCCTTTCTGAGCTTGTTTTTGGATAAACCGCCAGCTGTCTGCACACATTTGCTGAAGGTTGCGTTTTGCCGTCCATCCCAGCACGGTTTTGGCTTTGGATACATCGGCATAGGACGTTGCCACATCTCCGGCACGCCGTGGAAAAATTTTCAGGGGAATCGACTTTCCACTGACAGCTTCATACATATTTGCCAGTTCCAACACACTGCAACCGCTGCCCGTTCCCAAGTTGAATACCGAGAAGCCAGCGTGCTTCATGCTGTACTGTAGGGCAGAAACGTGTCCCTCTGCCAAATCCATAACATGAACATAGTCCCGAATACCCGTGCCATCTGGGGTATCATAGTCATTGCCATAGACTCGAAAATAAGGCAGCTGACCGCTTGCAACCAGTGCTAAATACGGGGCAATGTTGCTTGGAATACCATGTGGTTCTTCGCCCAGTAATCCGCTTTCATGTGCTCCAATCGGATTGAAGTAACGGAGTGCTGTAATGTGCCAGTCGGAATCAGCCTGACAGAGGTCTTGTAACAGTTGCTCGCTGATGATTTTTGTTTCCCCGTAGGGATTGCTTGCGGAGAGCGGTGTGACAGTTTCCGCATAGGGGGCAGTATGTTGTGTTCCGTATACCGTAGCGGAAGAAGAAAAAATCAGCGTCCGGCAGTCGGTTTTCTGTAACTCTTCCAATAAAGTCATCATACCGCCAATGTTATTTTGATAATATCGCAGTGGCTGCTGTACGGATTCGCCAACTGCTTTCAGTCCGGCGAAGTGCAGCACGGCAGAAATATGATGTGTTTGAAAAATCTGACGCAGACCGTCAGCGTTGCGGATATCCATGTGATAGAATGGTATGGACTTTCCGGTAATCTCCTGCAAATGCAGCAGACTTTCTTGTTTGGCATTGCAAAGGTTATCCAGAATGACAACCGAATACCCCGCCTGTAAAAGAGCAATACAAGTATGTGTTCCAATGAACCCTGCACCGCCAGTTACAAGAATTTCACCCATTTCCCTGTTTCGTCCTTTCTCTCTCGTTGTTTGACACAGGGGATACTATGTCAGCAATTTACTATTATAGTATAGCGGATTTTTCTTTTTTTTTCAAGTCTTATTTGCAAAGAAACCAGATTTTTTTCAGGGATGGCGGAAGATGCTGCAAGAAAAGGGAGAATTTGGATGGCAAGCGTGCCAGGAAACGGCATTTCGAGCCATTTTTCTAGATGCTTCTGAATATGAAATGTTCGTTGACAGAGAACCGAAACTATGTTATACTTTTCTTAAAAAATAGACAGGAGGGGACAAAATTGTCGCCAGAAGAAGAAAAAGTACAGCGGTTAGAGCAGCGAATTGCTCAGCTGGAACAGGCATTGCAAGAAAAGAATGCACCTGCATCCTTGCAGCCGCCTGTACCGCCTGCCATGCCGCAGCAGGAAACGCCACCGATCATTCCGCCATCTGTTGCGGAGATTCCGCCAATGCAGACCACGCAGCCTACACCGCCTCCGCCCTCTTTTCAACAGAATGCTCCGTGGACATCACAGGTACAAACCATACAATCTGTTCCGCCGCCGCAGCGAATGGATGCCGAGCAGAAGTTTGGAAGAATTGTCATGGGGATTCTTGCTTCGATTTTCATCTTTGCAGCGATTCTCATTGGATATGCATTTTTGCCCGGTATCTTGCAGATGGTCGGGTTATTCGTCATCGGAGCAGGTGTTTCCGCTGTTGGACTTTATGGGATCTCTAAAAAGAAGTATCCCTACTTTTTCCTGAGTGTTGCCGGATGCGGAGCAGGGATTCTCTATTTGTCCATTCTCCTGAGTTATTGGTATTTTTCTGTAGTTGGGAAATGGGCAATGTATGGAATGCTGTTGCTCTGGGCAGTGTTTGTGCTTTGGATGTCCCGAAAAAGCGTGCCTTTGTTCCGCCTGATTGGGCAGTGCGGAATCGTATTGTCATTGTTGTTTGCGTTTCGTCAGCTGAATGCACTGGAAACCGGACTGATTTTCTTCTTTTTCGTGTTGGTGTCGGCACTTTATCAGTTCGCAGACCGTCGAATCGGAATTGCTTGCCAGCTGTCTACTTTGCTTTGCAATGCCATTTCTCTGTTGATTCTCACCATTTTGTTTACAGTGACGCTGCGAAGGGTTCTGCATACGCCAATGTTTGGATTATTGCTTGCAGAAGGCATTCTTTTGATGCTGTACACCTTGGCACAGTTGATTTGGTATCGCATGCGGATGCGTCCGGCAGAGCGAAGCGGAATCGGATATTTCTTTACCGCTCTGTCTGGATTGCTGTTGGTACAGTTGCAGGCACATTGGTTCTTTTTCTTTTGGGATACCGGAAAATATTTGCTGTCCGCTCTGACTGCCATTGCAGTTTGGATGCTCTATGACCGCAAGCAGGAAGAACCCGTTCTGCGAAATCTGATGGCTTGTATTTGCAGTATTTTTGCCTTTCTATGGCTGTTGCCGTTGTCCATTTTGCCAGCATTGCTGGGATGGGTATTGTTGGAAGCGGTTTTGTTTGTGATGTGGCACGTACGAAAGCAAAATTGCTGCTTGTATCTGGGCTATGTGCTGTTTTTGTTTGGCATTCGGCTGATCCTGTCGGAAATTTCTGTTCTGGATGATATTACTTTGCAGTATGGTGCATGGGTTGCCATTGACATTGCTGTGACCTTGTATCTTCGCTATTGCCGTTCCCATCGAGGCATGGAAATTCTGTCGCTTTGTGTAACGGGTTGGCTGATGGTAGAGGGCTGGTGTTTGCTGCTGTTGGAGGGCTTGTTCCGGTCAGTTGCAGCATTTTGGCATGCAATCGGCTCGCTGTTTCGGCAGACGGGAAACGATGCAGGAATCGTCATTCCATGGGATACGATGTTGTTGGCTGCATTTGTCGTTTTGATTTTCCTGTTGAATGTGCCGTATTTGCTGCGAAAGTATCCGAATCGAAATGGTGTCGGTGTATACCTTGGCATTCGTATGACCTTGCTGGGGGCAGTGGTCAGCGGTGCATTCTTCCAGCAGGCTGCATGGAGTAGTGGACTTTTAACGCTGCTTTCATTTGGTATGCTGTTGGTGGGATTCCGTTTTCATCAAAAAGGGCTGCGAATTTATAGCTTGATTGCAATGATGGTCTTTTTGTGTAAAATGCTGCTGTTGGATTTGTCCTATCAGACACCGCTATTATGGGCAGGAGCATTTTTGATTTGCGGGCTGCTGTGCTTTGGCATTAGCTTTGCCTATAATCGAATTGGACAGAAGCATATAGAATCCGCAGAACCGATGAAACAGAAGGGAGAAAAATAAGTATGAATATAACAGATTTTGAAGAATATTTCAGCCCGAGAGTTTTAGAACGTGGGAAAGAATACTACCAGAATCATCATGTGATCATGCTGGATCGCATCGAAGAAGGATATTATGAAGCAGAAGTAGAGGGCAGCCAAATTTATACCGTGTTTGTGGAACTGGAAGAAAACGGTGAAATTTCTGATATTTCCTGTGATTGCCCTTATGATTGGGAAGAATTTTGCAAGCATGAGGCAGCGGTTTTATATGCACTGCGGGAACAGGAAGAATATATTCCGTTTGTGGAAGAGCCGGAACAAAAACAGACGCTGCCAGAACAATTGGCTGCCTGTGAGAAAACAGAACTGATTGCATGGATGATGGAATATGCAAAGGAAAATCGGGGATTCTGGGACTATTTGCAACTGCGTGTGTCAAAACAGTTGCAGGAAACAGAATTTCTTGTCATTCTGAACCGCACTTGTAACCGCTTTTTCTCCAATAGCATAACATGGAAAGAATTGCAGAAAACCATTACATTTCTGTTAGAATCTCTACAGGATTGGGCGGACGATGTGAAAAAAGTGCAGGCAATTTTAGACATTGTACAGCTGTTGGAAATGAAATTAGAGGAACGAAGCTGCGAATCGGATTGGGTTGTATATGAAAGTATTACAGATTGTTCAGATGCCATTTTGAACATTGTACAGGGCGTTATAAATCGGCAAGACCCCAAAACAATAGAAGCCGTGTATCAATCTTTGCTGCATGCATTTCACAAAGACAAGCTTAGCGGAGAACATTTTGTATTTTCATCGTTGCTGTGTTTGTGTGCCTTGCCTGAATATCGAAAAAAGTTGGAAGAGTTTCTGCAATATCAGCAAGCTGTTTCGACGGAATATGAACGAAGAGAACTGGCAGAACAGCAGTTTCAAATCCTTAAACGATATGGAACACCGCAGGAACAGCAGAATTTCATCAACCGGCATCTTTCTAACCCAGAATATCGCCGGATGGCAATTCAAAATGCGATTGACGCAGGAGATGAAAGCACAGTGGAACGGCTGGCACTGGATGGGGAATATGAAAACCAAGCATTGCCGGGCTTGTTGCAGGAGTGGCAGAAATGTCGCTATCACTGCTATCACAGAACGGGAGAACGGGAAAAGCTGGCGGATGTTTGCGAAGCGTTGTTGAAAGGTGGCGAACCGGATTATTATGAAGAGTGGAAATCGTTGATCCCGTTCGATTTGAAATCTGTAAAAATCGAACAGCTGTTAAAAGAAGCTCCCATCAAGGTATATCGCAAAATTCTATTAGCAGAAAATCGAGTGGACTTGATGGCAGAAGCTTGCGAGAAAGACCCGTCTGACTTGCTGCTGTATTTTAGTGCTTTAAAATGCAGTCCCTTTGCAGAGCAGGCAACGGAATTATACAAAGATTGGATTTGGGAAGAGATGGATGCGGCAGCAAATCGTGCGGAATATGCAGCGGTCTGCCAGAAGTTGAAGAAGTTTTCTGAGGATAGTCCGATTGCGGCTCGGGTGCTGGCACAGGAATTGCGGGAAAAATTTCCACGAAGACCCGCTTTTCAGGATGAATTAAAAAAAGCAGGCTTTTAAAAAATTACATAAAACAGGGAGTTGTTTTTTACAGGAGAAACGCTCCCTGTTTTGTTTGCAATCGCTGAAAAAATTTTTTTGCAGACTGTGTGACATTTTGTGTCGGAACTTGTAGTTGTAGGTGAAAGGGGGAAGTGACATGTTGCAGATCTCGCAAAGCATCTCGCCAGAAGAAGCCGTGCAGCCAATGGAGATTCAGCAGGTGATTCAGTTCTATCAGCAGCTCATCTATGGCATTGCACTGACGGGAACTGGCGGAAATCGGGCAGATGCAGAGGATGTCTTTCAAGAAACGTTTCTTGCTTATTTTCAGGCAAACAAAATATTTCGGGAAGAAGAACATCGGAAAGCATGGCTGATTCGGACAGCCTGTAATTACTGCAAGAAAATCACGGGCAGCACTTACCGGAAGCGAACCGTTCCACTGACGGATGCCACACCGCTGCCGGTATTGTTTGATCTGCCAGCGGATAATCAGTTGTTTGCGGCTCTTTGCAGCCTCAAGCCGATGTATCGAAATGTGCTGTATCTGTACTACTTTGCGGGGTATCGGACAGAAGAAATTGCAGGGTTGTTGGGAAAATGGGCTGGAACAATTCGGATGCAGTTGCTCCGGGGCAGAGAACAACTACGCACGCAACTGCAAGAAGAGGAGGGAACGGTTGATGGATAAAAAGCAATGTGAACGAATGTTTGAACAGATGCAGCCGCCGAAAGCCGTGGTGCAGCGACTGCAACAGCGGATTCATGCAGAAGAAGCAGCCTCTCTTGCCGAGCAGCAGCCGAATCGTTCGATTCAAACCCTGCACACCACAACTGCACCACCGCCCCCCAAACGCATTCGCTGTTCTTGGCAGAAATTCTCTGGCGGTATGGTTGCAGCCGTCTTTCTGCTGAGTATGGGAACGGTGATTGGTTATCATCTGAAACACGGGGAACAAGTTTTTGTCCCCTCTTCAGAATCGACCACGGAAGCATTTGGAACACCAAAAACAATCCAATCACTTGTTTTGCAGTATCAGGGACAGAATTTGCAGGAAATGGCGGTTGTCAATCCGGACAGGGTAGAAGTACAAGACATGTTGGGCGAAGGTTCGCTGATTGATGCAGACGGAGCCACAACCGTTTCGGTCTATCAGGTCTATTTGAAAGACACAGCAACCATAGAAGAATCGGTTGTGGCAGCAGAATGGAACGGAACGCAGTATTTATTTGTTTTCGTTCCGGACGTTGTCCGAACATTCAAAGATTATCCAATTATGGAAGACTGGATTTCCTCCGGCAGTTTTACTTTTTTGGATGAAGACCAGATTACGGAACGCACCTATGAGAACTACACCAACGAGGAATTATCGCCACTATTTACCTTTTTGCAGAACAATGCGGACAGCATCAATTTTAGCAGCGGACTTTCTTCGGACGCAGATGTACCAGAAGAACAGGTACAGATGACTGACCGGTTTACATGGGATTATGCCATTACGATTTCTTCTGACTGGCTGGATCTCTCTGGCGTTTTGTATTTTGATGTCGGGGATGGCGTTTGGAAAATGGATTTGTTGGACAGACAGGCTTATTTTCTCAGTACACCGGAAATTTTAACGGAAATGCTCTCAGAAGTTGCCGCTTCTCATGCAGTTGTCCCCAATACACAGAATGGGAATGCATCGGAAAACAGTACCTCTGCAACAGGGGAACTGCTGGGCAGAGCTGTCATTGATGGGAGCAACCCCAAAAATACAACGATACAGGACTTGCAACCGCAGCTATTAAACCAGCCGTTTTCCTTTCAGCAGGCTTCCGGTTCACTGGTGGACTCCTACACAGGAACAGCATCCAGTGGGACAGGAGCAATCGAAGAGATTCGCAGCCTGACGACCTTTCAGATTGACTTGGCAACCAGAACCAAAGATGTCCTTCGGACTGTAGCGTCACCGCCGGATTCTCAGAGCGACAGCAGGGAAGCGGCAACATGGGAATATATCTATGCGAATCAGCAGAAACTTTCCATGGAGCAAGTCTGGACGGCAAACAACTGGTATACCATTTATCCGGATTTGCAGTGCTATACGGTTTTAGATGCAGGTGCGGACGAGTGGACGAATTATGATACAGCCGTCAATATGTTGGCGGATGGAACTATTTTTGAAGATGGCATTTTTTATTTGGGACAGGAATTTTCGGCACGCAGCGAAGATTTGGAAGGAGTCGCTGTCCCCCAGAATTTGTTTGTATTTGGAACGGTTTCCTATCTGAACCGGGATTGCTATCTGGTCGGGAAATATGAAGACGGCAGTATCACACGCTATTTGATTGATATGGAACAGTGGATTGCTTTGAAACGGGAGTCAGTCGGAGCAGATTTCCAGAAGATAGACTATTTCAAAGAAATTCTGTTTGATGAAGCAGCAACACCTGTTCCGGAAGTTGAGGAAAGCAGCCTGACCGCAGGGATGCAATATTTGCCCTGAAATAGAAAAAATAAAAATAGACAGGAAAATCATCGAATCTTTACGGGCAGAAATTGCAGATTGCGGAATATGGCGGCTGAAAAGAAAGAAAAATAGAATGATCAAAAACAAGGAAATAAACAAGCATATTTGGGATTAAAAAAAGACCGCTGTCGTTTGGCGTGGAAACGATAGCGGTCTTTCGTTGTTTGTAAAGAGAAAAAAGAAACAGCCCGAACAAATCGGACTGTTTCCTAAAATCTGGAGCGGGCGACGAGAATCGAACTCGCAACCTCAGCTTGGGAAGCTGATGTTTTACCACTAAACTACGCCCGCAAAAAACCGGAATCATCCGGCATTTTGCTGAAAATGACAATCATCTAACTGTACATATTCTCCATCCTGTAAGGTGATGGAATCGGTATAACTGCCCTTGGATTTGGGAAGCGGCTGCGGAGAAGCCATTTGACTGTAAATCTGGTAACCAGCAGTTTCCGGATAAACATACTCGCCCTTGTCCAGTTCCAGTTGATACGTGCCTGCTGGAATGTCTTTTCCGACTTGGTACATACCATCATGTACAAATGGTTCTAATGCAATCGAAACCTGTTCGGTATCATAAAAGTTTGCCCATGAGATGTGCAGAAACTGCCCGTCTATCACCTGAAAATAAACCTGATTCGGGTGAAATGTTTGACTTGTCAAAACTGCATCAGAATCGTTCGGGTCAGAACTGGAAGAAATTTGCATCACGAACTTCTGGTCTCCGGAAGGCCCATCATAGACCGCCAGATACGTTCCGGCTGGCAGGTCAACCCCGACTTCATAGTCGCCAGAAGTGTAGATGCCGTTGTGGACATCCTGAGCGGCAGTCTTTGCAGCGGTTGCCGGTTCGGTTTCCACCTGCTTGGCAGCTGCACGGGCTGGCTTGGTTGGCGTTGTGACCGCCGTTGTTGTCACTGTAGTGGATGCGTGATGGTTGATCAGACGTTCTGCTTTTTGAGCAGTGCGAGCAATTCGGAATCCAACCCCTGCCAACAGCAAGATGGCTGGAACAAGTGCAAAGGCAATGCCTTTTCCTTTTGCGTGTGACTTTGGTGGTTCGCCAAAAGAATCTTCTGGTTCAGAATGGTTCCACATGGTCTTGTCGCCCCCTGTCTGTTCGCTTGCTTGCCCTCTTTGCTTGTCCGCTCTTGTCCATCGGTGAAATTTAGGTAAAAAAATGGAGCTGGAAACGTGACTTGAACACGCGACCTGCGCATTACGAATGCGCTGCTCTACCAACTGAGCTATTCCAGCAAAATGTTATCAGATTTTTCTCGGTGCGGTACACAGTAACAAATATATTATAGCATATTTTCTGAATTTGTCAAGGGGTTTTCAAAAAAATCTCTGAAAATTGCATTTTGCAGTTGAAATTTAAAAATAAGTATGGTATAATGAGAGCAATCTCTTTATTTCCTGCCAAAAACGGCAGAAAATCGGCATCTTTTGCAGAAAGTAAAAAAATTCGGAAAAAAAGCAAAAAGGAAATTGAAATTTCCCAAAAAGTATGTTATAATAAGGTGAGAAATACAAACTGTGTCAAAGGAAGGGAACATCATGAAAAAAAAGAAATCGCTATCCATTTTGGGCATCGTTGCCGCAGTTCTCCTGCTGATCGTTGTCCTGATCACGCTGACGCTGAATGTTTTATTCTCGCAGCATGATACGCCGAAAATTTTTGGCAACTATGTCTATCTGATGGAATCAGACAGCATGGAAGTCAAACCAAGCACGGACGGTTCTACCACGATTGATGCGAGTGCATCCATTCACGCAAAAACAGCTGTTATCTGTAAGGCATACGATGGCAGCGAACCGCTTTCCAAGAACAATGCAATTTTGTGCGTATTGGCACCGGAAGACACTTCTTCCGATAAGGACAAGGAAGGCATGGCAATTCGCCGGATTCTGAACATTGCTTCGGATGAAGAAACAGGCATCATGAAGTATTATCCGACCACTATGCAGGTGGACACCATCGGTACAGAACCAGCAATCACCGTAGACAGTGTGCGTGGTATTTGCCGGTATGAAAGTGCTCAGCTTTACAGCTTTATTCAGTTTGCAACTGGATTCAGCGGCATTATTGTTCTGCTGGCACTGCCTTGCGTATTGCTGATTGCTCTGCTGGTTGTTGCATTGGTACGCAGAAGTGCAAACAAGCGAGAAGATGATGCATATGCATTTGAAGAAAGCTATGATGAACTGCCGGGCGAAGAAGATTACAATTATGATGATGAAGACTATGAAGACGAGGACTTCGTGAACGATGTACCGCAGACGACTTATCAAACCAGAAGCGGCAACACCGGAACGTATAACACAGGTTCTTACAACATGGACAGCAGCTATCCAAGCTATGGAAATACGGCTGTTCAGAACGCACAGACTTCATCATTTGAAACCAAGAAGTCGTCTATCTCGCAGAACTTTGAACGGAAGGCAGTCAATCCGAATTCTGCATTCCAGAAGGCAAAGACCATGCAGTTTCAGGCACAAAAGAATGTACCGATTCCGGAACAGCCGTATGAATCTATTGCACCGCAGCAGCCGGAAAACAATGGCTATGTTGGAAAGTATGGTGCAGATGTACCGGTTGCTGAACCGGTACAGGAAGCACCGCAGCAGGAACAGACTTACCATGGTGCACATGAAGCTCCATCTGGCAGCTCGTCCACAAGTTCTAAGACATTCTTGTCCTCCACTGGTACATTCAAGCGTCCGAATGTGGATGACATCTTTGGTAACGATCCATTCGCTACACGGAGCACCTCCACATCCAGAACACCACAGCGTTCTACTGCAAAGCCATTTGCTGCAAGACCTGCTGCAAAGCCGGCATCCCGCAGACCAGCTTCTTCTTATGATACCGCATCGGTAGATGATTTGGTAGCAATGATTGAAAATCAGAAGAAAAAGCTGTAAGTAAATTTTCTTTTTGCATGAGATGAAAAACGTCCCTGTCAGATTCGACAGGGACGTTTTTGTTATTTAATAAAATCGGTAATCTGCAATGTCATACAGCATAATTTGATAGTTGTTCAGGAACGTAGAGCGTCTTCGACGTGGAATGTTTGCGTGTAATTGTAGGTTGTTGTATGCATTGTAAAGTGGGATTTTTAGCAGGTAGCCTTGTTTGGTATCGGTATTGATGGATTCCAGATTCGCATGATACATCTTGCAGAAATTCTGTAAGACTGCATTAGTCAGATAATAATCCCGCTTTGCAGCTTCTCCATTTGGCTGAGGCAAAATCGCTGATTCTGTTTTTGGGAAGTCGCTTTCGTTTTTTTTTGTTTGAATGGAGAGAATGGCTGTCTTTCTCTCAGAAAAAACATGTAGGAAAACGGCCTGTTTCGATTGGGATGGGTCGTGAGAGAGCAGTTGTATCATCAGGCAGAGCAACGAGAAGCAGAGTCGAGCTTCGTTGCAGAGTACCCAGATTTTTGTTTCCGCCTGTATTTTCAGGGAAATTCTTCGTCCCAGTGTTTCCTTGCAGTTTTGTGAGAAGTCAAACAGCAAGCGGGATAGTTCCACCGGCTGAAGGGTCATGCTCTCAGATTCCGCATATTTTCCTAACTCTGTATAATAGCTGGTACGCTGTAGCATACTGCAGCATGCGTGCATGACATCATTTAAGTCAGAGAAAATCGCTTCCTGTTCTAAGTCGCCGATGTTGTTGGATTCTACTTCATTATAAATCTGTTGTGCAATGACAGAAATTTGAGAAACGGCTTCTCGTTGATTGGCGAGAAATTCTTGACAAATTCCCCGGAAATTTTTCTCTTTCATGATGTTGGTCAAGATTGGCTCAGTTGTGATTTTTAAAATAGTACAGTGCAACTCTGTGCTCTGTTGCACTTCCGCAGCGTACAAAAGCGATTCATGCCAGAATAACTGACTGCCCGTGTTGGAAGCTACAGTTTTCAGCAACGCTTGACAGTCATCTTCCGACTGTAATGGCTTGGAAATATCGTTTTTCCAAATACAGGTATTCGTTTCATCGAAGACCCATACCTGACGGGTTTCGTTTGCATAGAGGGCTTTTAAAAATTGCAGTGTTTCTGTCGTCATTGCAGACCCCTTTCTGTTGAGTGTCATTTCTGTCAAAGGCAAAGTTATAGTATTTACAGAATATGCACGAAAAAGAAATGTTTTCTTCATATGCAGAAAAAGATTCTGCACAATTTGAAAGAAAAGATAGATTCTCGTGGCAGCAGTTCAAATGCTTCCTTTTATTATATCCGGAAA
>CABQIF010000058.1 GCA_902464115.1 uncultured Ruminococcus sp.
TGGTGACCCTTCGGAAGAATTTCTGTTGCATAGTCCTTGCTGCTGTGCATTCTTACCAGCATCATTTCTTCCGGCAGGTAAACATACCGACCCTGTGCATTCTGTTTGTAAATCGGTGCAATCATCAATTCATTGCCCAACAGCAGCTGGTCTTCTACCTGTTCTGCCATGGCATCATTTGGGAAATCAAACGCCAGCGGCTTGAACATCATCTCATCGTTCAAAGCAGCCTTTAAAAATTCGCTATAGAGATACGGAATCAGGCTGTATCGAATCTGAATCATTTTACCAGCAGCTTCAACATTGGAGAACCGATAGAGTTCCTGTTCCCGTGTGCCATCTGCGGAGTGATTGCGGAACAGCGGTGTGAACAGGGAGTATTGCAGCCAACGAATCATGAGGTCTTCCGTTGTATCGCAGCCGAATCCGCCCGTATCCGAGCCAGTAAAGAGGAATCCAGCCATATTCAAAGCTGGCAGCTGCTGCATGGACTGGAGAATATGCGACCACCAAGATTTGTTATCGCCCTGCCAAATGCCACCATAACGGTGTGCACCAATATAAGAGGAACGAGAAAAGAAAAGTGTCCGCTTTTCCGGAGAAATTTCCTGCAACGCTTCAAATGCCGAGCGTGTCATATTCATGCCATAGAGGTTGTGCACTTCGCTGTGCTTGACCATTTTTCCATCCACATTGTGATAGAATTTGTCATAGTCGCCGATGTTGCCATTCAAACCAGCTACCATTCCAGTAAAAGCAAAGTATTCCTGAATGCCCATGTTGCCAGCTGTCAGCTTTTCAATTTCTGCACAGGTATCTTCTAAGCGGTCTTCGGTGTAGAAAATAGCGGGTTCGTTCATGTCGTTCCAGAAACCGTCAATCCCCTGTTCTGTCAGAACAGCGTATTTCTTGCCAAACCAATCTCTTGCTTTTGGCTGCAAGAAATCCGGAAAATGCACCCGACCCGGCCAGACAGCACCGACAAAGTCGCCGCCTTCGGCATTCTTACAGAAATAATTGTTCTGTACGCCTTCTTCATAAACGTCATAACCATCTTCGATTTTTACGCCAGCGTCAATAATCGGAACGAGGTGAATGCCCTGTTCCTTCATGTCCGCAGCAAGTCCTTTCAAGTTCGGAAATCGTTCGGTATCAACAGTAAAATCCTTGTACCGTTCCATATAATCAATATCCAGATAAATGCTGTCCAGTGGAATGCCAGCATCCTGATACTGTTTTGCGACTGTGCGAATATCTTCTTCGGTCTTATAGCCCCAGCGGCTCTGACCATATCCGAATGCCCAGAACGGTGGAATATAGCTTCTGCCAATCATTTTCCGGAACTGCTTGACAATATCCTTTTCGCTTTCGCCTGTGATGATATAAACAGTTAGGTTATTGGACGCAGCATGAATTTGCATCATGCTCCGCTTGGTATAGCCAATGTCGAATGTCAGCTTTCCAGCATAGTCAAAGAATGCACCGAAGGTCACTGCACCATGAATGATGATGAAGTTGTGTGCACCATAGAGGGAACGGGTGTCCTCATGGTGGTTGGGATTGTCATAGTTCCAGCTGACATACTGCCAGCCTCTCTTGTTGATACCACGAATCTGTTCGCCCAGACCATAGACAATGTCGTTTTCAGAAAGCGAGTAAGTGAATGTACCTTGCTGGTCTGTTTCAAAAAACGGCAGTGCATCGGTGGACGGCTGAACGTCCAAAACAACTGCATCGGTCGGGAATGGGGTTCCATAAACATATTTTTTAATCATAACAGCACTTCCTTTCAAAAAGTCCATTGCAATTTGTTCTTCTGTATGATATAATACTACAAAACGGTTCAGAATTCTATTGATATTCTACGCAATTCTGATACAATTCTATTTTTTCGGAGGTGTTTTTGAATGAATGAACGAGATTCGAGAGAAAATCGCATACATGGTTCAGAAATTAAGCCATTTGGATACTATGCATGCGAAATTCCGAACCATTTTCACTGTGTCCCCATGCATTGGCATCGGGAATTTGAACTGAATTTTGTACGGGAGGGTTCTGCTTCTTTTATTTGTGGAGAAGAAAAGTTTGACTCTGCGGCAGGGGATATTATTATCATTCAACCAAATGTGATGCATTCGATTTATCCACGGGAATCCATGCATCAGGTCTATGATACATTGGTATTTCGGCATGAAATTTTCGGCGGATTTGATTCTGATCGTGCCATTATAGCTTGTATCAAGCCGCTGATGACTGGAAAAATGCACATTCCAACGCATATCACGACTGACCATCCGTATTATGTGGAATTAGAGATGATGATGAACAATATTTTTTCCTGTGCCAAAGGAGATACGCCACGGCTGGACTTGCTGATGCGGAGTGAATTGCTGCGGCTGTTCTGGCTGTTGGAAACAGAAGCAACAGTAGAGCATGATTTCTATGAGCCAGGGGAGGCGATTCGTCCAGCATTGGAATACATCGCAGACCATTTTCAAGAGCCGATCACCGTCAAGCAGTTGGCAGATTCTGTGCACTTGAGCGAAAGTTACTTTATGCATCAGTTTCAAAAACAGGTGGGATTCCGTGCGGTGGAGTATCTTTCCCACTATCGCATCAATCAAGCTTGTAAAGAATTGCTGTCCACGAAGAAAAGCGTGCTGGAGATTGCGTTTGATTGTGGATTTCGGAATCTTTCCAATTTCAATCGGCAATTCCGGAAAATTACAGGCAATGCTCCGACGGAATACCGGAAAAAATTTGCAGAGGAATCGTTTTTCTGGTAAGATTGCAAAAACATCTTTACAAAGGAATAAAAAGGGCATATAATAGGGGCAGGCAGGAAGCTGCCGAAAAAACAAAAGGAGCGATGAAAAATGGAATATACAAAGTTAGGGAATACCGATATTACCATTTCCAAAATCTGTGTTGGCTGTATGAGTTTCGGAAAAGCTGGAATCATGCATGACTGGACGCTGGATGAAGCAGAAACCGAAACGGTTGTCAAGCATGCTTTGGATTTGGGCATCAACTTTTTTGATACGGCAAACTGCTATTCTGCCGGCACGAGCGAACGTTATCTGGGACACGCTCTGAAAAAGAATATTTCCCGTGATAAAGTGGTTCTTGCCTCGAAAGTCTATTTTAATCCGGGGCGGCTTTCCAAAGAAGCCATTTATGGGGAAATTGATGGCACATTGCAGCGTCTGGGGACAGACTACTTAGACCTCTATATCATTCACCGGTTTGACTACGAAACGCCGATAGAAGAAACGATGGAAGCTTTAAATGACCTAGTGAAAGCCGGAAAAGTTCGGGCATTGGGTGCATCTGCCATGTACGGGTATCAGTTTTATAATATGCAGCTGGCAGCCCGTGACAACGGCTGGACACCATTTCAGGCGATGGAGAATCATTATAATCTGCTGTATCGGGAAGATGAACGGGAACTGATTCCAATTTGCAAGCAGATGGGCGTGACATTAATGCCATACAGTCCGCTGGCAGCGGGACATTTGGTTCGTCCAACTTGGACAGCAAACACCTGCCGCAGCAAAACTGACCGGGTTGCAATGGGAAAATATGACCGTACAGAAGAACAGGATATGCAGATTGTCCGCCGTGTTGCAGAAGTAGCAGAGTGTTACGGTGTAAAAATGCAGCAGATTGCATTGGCTTGGCAGTGGGCAAAGGGAGTTGCTGCTCCGATTGTCGGTGCAACCAAATCCAGCTATTTAGATGATGCAGCCGGTGCATTATCTGTTCAATTGACAGATGCAGACCTTGCATTATTGGAAGAATGCTATGTTCCGCATCGCATTGTCGGAGCAATTGACAAGAATCCGGCAGAAGGCGTTGTATTGCTGGACGAAAAGACATAAAGAACTGAAAATTGGCAGCAGGAAGATTGCACGATGTTCCTGCTGCTTTTGATTTTTGAACTTTTTTGACAAATTGGAACAAAAATCGAAGTTGCGGCAGGTTTGATTTTATCTTTTGTTTAACTTTGGTTTATGTGTATTTATAACCAATTCGATAAACTAAAGATAACTTACAGGGAAGGAAGTGCTTGTATGAAAGCAAAAGAAACTGCCTCTAAAACCACCGCACAGATTTTGCGAGATAATGTGTGTACGCTGTTCAATTTATTGAATCTGCTGATTGCCATTGCATTGATTGCAGTGCATGCATGGTCAAACTTGTTTTTTATTTTTGTGATCGCCTTAAATACAATCATTGGGATTGCACAGGAATTGAAAGCAAAGCGATTGATTGAAAAGCTGACACTTTTATCACAGCCAAATGCCAAAATTGAACGCAATGGGACGATACGATCTGTTCCCATTGCAGAAGTACAGGAACAGGATATTTTGCTGCTGGAGAGCGGCAACCAGATTTGTGCGGATGCAGTTGTCCGCAGCGGCGGAATTGAAGTGAATGAATCACTGCTGACGGGCGAATCAGATGCCATCTTTAAAAAAGAAGGCGATACGCTGTTGTCAGGCAGTTCTGTCATCAGCGGAACGTGTCAGGCAACGGTACTCCATGTTGGAAGTGACAGCTACGCTGCAAAATTGACGAAAGAAGCCAAGAAAACCAAGGCCATGCATTCGGAATTAGTCGGTTCGATGCGAAAAGTGACTCGTTTGACGAGCCTTTGTATTGTTCCGCTGGGCATTCTGCTGTTTGTGCAGGCATTGTTTTTCCGGGATAGTTCCATGTATGATGCAGTCGTTGGAACTTCTGCCGGCTTGCTGGGAATGCTGCCGAAAGGGCTATATCTGCTCATTAGTATCAGCCTAGCTGCCGGAATTATTACACTTTCCAAGAAAAATGTACTGGTGCAAGATTTGTATTCACTGGAAAATCTAGCCCACGTTGATGTGCTCTGTCTGGATAAAACTGGAACACTGACTGAAGGAAATATGAAAGTCGAAAAAGCGGTTTTGTTTCCGGAAACAGATTCCGCAATGTTTCAGGAATGGATGGGGAACTTTTTGACCCATACACAAGATAACAATGCGACTTTTCAGGCAATGTATACTTATTTTAATGGGATGGATACGTTATCCGTTACAGAGCAGATTCCGTTTTCTTCTGATCGAAAGTGGAGTGCAATGACGTTCTCCGGAGTAGGCACACTTGTCATTGGAGCACCGGAAAAGCTCTGTCCGGATAAGTTGTCAGAAAGCGTTCTGGAAGCACAACGGAACGGAAAGCGTGTTCTTTTAGCTGGAATCACCCAACATCCTGTTCAAAAAGAACAGCCACTACCGAAAATGCAACTGTTGGCGGAAATTATTCTGACAGACCCACTTCGTGTCAACGCTGCGAAAACAATTGCAGCATTTCAGCAGGAGGGTGTTTCTGTAAAGCTGATTTCTGGCGACAATCCTATGACTGCCTCCGCAATGGCACAGCAGGCAGGTGTTTTTCAGGGCGATCGCTGGATCGATATGCGAACGGTTACAGATTCTGAGATTGATGCAGCTGCGGAGCAGTACACTGTTTTTGGCAGAGTAACCCCACAGCAAAAAAAGCAGTTGATTCAGGCATTTCATCGCCAGAAGCATACCGTTGCGATGACGGGCGATGGTGTCAATGACTTGTTGGCATTGAAAGAGGCAGATTGCAGCATTTCCGTGGGGCAGGGCAGCGATGCCGCCCGTCAGACAGCTCAACTTGTATTATTGGATTCCGATTTTGCGGTCTTGAAAGATGTCCTGTTAGAGGGGCGGCGAGTCGTTCACAATGTTACACGGTCTGCTGGTGTCTTTTTCATCAAAACGCTGTATTCGATTTTGTTATGTGTGCTCTGTTTGCTGACCAACACACCATTCCCATTTGTGCCGATTCAAATCACCTTGATTGATTTGGTAATTGAGGGCTATCCGTCTTTCTTCTTATCATTTCTTCCAGATTCTCGACCTGTCCGGACAAAATTCCTACCGGAAGCCATCCGAAGAGCTGCACCAAATGCACTTGCCATTGGCGTTTGCTTCTTATTTTATCTGGTATTGCATGCGATGGGTATTTTTGGATTGTCCGGCGAACAGACACAGGCAAATACTTTGCTGTTCTTGCTGATTGGAACGGTTGGATTGCTGGGTGTTTTCAAGATGTGTTTACCGTTTACAAAAGGAAAGGCGTTTTTTGCAGCAACTTCTGCAATTGGATTCTATTTCGCCATTGCACTTTGTCTGTGGCTGCAACAGCATCTGTTGTATCTGGATATTTTGCATCTTGCTGTTCCGACTGGCACAACCTTGTTATTCTTTGGATTGTTTGCCGTCTTGGCGATTCTAACAGAATCCATACTTTCCAGAACGCTCTTCAAACAGAAGCGTTGACGATAAAAGAAAATCGTGCTATAATAAAATGCAGAGGAGGCGGAAGAAATTGACCATTAAAAAGCGATTGTTTCTCTCGAATTTATTTATGTTGCTGATTCCGGCAATGGTCAGCGTTCTGATTTTGGCAGTTTCTCTGCTATTCTTTGTAAATGTAGTCTATAAGCAGGTAATGGATGAAACGGTTCGGGAAGAAAACACCGTTCATCTAGAACATCTGCTCATGGAGCAGGCGAAAGAGTTCTTGCAAACGAAACATGAAGTGCTTACTGATTCGCATTTATATCAGACCGTTGAGAAATACGTCGGAACACAAGAAATTCAGCTGCAAATTTATCAGGGCGATGCACAAATTTGTTCCATGGGAACGAGTACACAGGCACTTGCCAGTCAATCGTTACAGGAATTATCCAGCATCACGCCAAATGGTAGCCTTTATATGGAGCAGGCGGAAATAGAGGGCGTTTCTTATACGATTTATTTATTTTTCTCTGCTCCTGTCAAGGAAAGTGCGTGGAATGAATCCGTTGTAAAATATTGGATTCTTGTTCTGTCGATTTTGATTGTCGCTGCGGTTTTAATCACCAACCGATTTTTGACGAAGTTTGTATTCCGGAAAATTGAAAAGCCGTTGGATCTTTTGGTTTCTGGCGTGCATGAAATTCAAAATGGTAATTTAACCCATCGCATTGCCTACAAAGAAAAAGACGAATTTCTTCCAGTTTTCAAAGATTTTAATCAGATGGCAGAGCGGTTGCAGCAATCCATTGAACAGATAGAACGGGAGGAGCGAAACCGGAAAGAATTGATTGCTGGCATTTCCCACGACCTGCGAACGCCGTTGACTTCGATTAAAGCCTATATCGAGGGTTTAATCGAGGGAATTGCACAGACACCAGAACGGCAGCAGAAATATATGCAGACGATTCGGGAAAAGGCAAACGACATTGACCGCATGGTGGACAAGCTGTTTCTATTCTCCAAGTTGGATTTGGGCGACAGTCCGTTTTATCCAGAACCGATTTCTGTTGCAGAAGCCTTGAACAGCTTGATTTCTGAAAATGCAGAAGCTTATGCAAAACAGGGAATGACGATCATACTGGAAGAGATTTCAGAAGCTTGCACGGTGTATGCAGACCCCGTGCAGTTTCGAAATGCGATTACCAACTTGCTGGAAAATAGCCTGAAATATAAGGATGCTCCGGAAGTGCAAGTGCGGATTCGCTGCACAGAAACAGATTCTGATGCAACGATTATAGTATCAGACAATGGGCCAGGTGTTCCAGAGGAAGCATTGCCGAAATTATTTGATGTATTTTACCGCAGTGACCCAGCCCGCAGCAATCCGCAATCTGGCAGCGGACTGGGACTGGCGATTACAGCAAAAATTCTGGAGCGGTTCGGCGGTTCGATTCGAGCAGAGCAGGAAACACCGAAAGGATTGCGGATTTTGCTGACAATTCCAAAGAAAGGGGCAGAAACATGAGTCATATTTGTATCATAGAGGATGATGCAGCGATTGCAGAAATTGAACAGGATTATCTGGAAATCAATGGGTTTACGGTATCCATTGCCACAGATGGCGTGTCTGGATTGAACTTAGCACAAACAGAATCGTTTGATTTGATCCTATTGGATTTGATGCTGCCGCAGTTGGATGGATTTACACTCTGCCGAAAACTACGGGAACGGCTGGATATTCCGATTCTGATGGTAACGGCAAAGAAAGAGGACATCGACAAGATCCGTGGGCTGGGATTGGGGGCAGATGATTACATTGTAAAGCCATTTTCGCCCGGGGAACTGGTGGCAAGGGTACAGGCACACATTGCAACCTACAAACGCCTGAAAACGCCGCAGGAAACTCAGCAGGAAATTACGGTTGGAGCAATTCGGATTTGTCCGAAGTCTCATCGGGTATTTGTTCGAGAACAGGAAGTTAGCTTGAAAAACAAGGAATATGAATTGCTGCTGTTTCTGGTGACGAATGCAGACACGGTTTTTGACCGAGAAACCTTATATGAACGCATCTGGGGCATGGATGCTATGGGCGATAATGCAACGGTTGCCGTTCATATCAATCGTCTACGGGAAAAATTAGAGGAAGACCCTTCGCATCCAAAATGCATTGAAACTGTATGGGGTGCAGGGTATCGGTTTCATGCATAGGAGATGAAGAAAAAATGTGGTTGCTTTTTGCGTGTGGGTCTGCAATATTTGCAGGGGTTACCGCAGTTCTGGCGAAAATCGGCATGCAACACATCAATTCTACGGTTGCAACTGCTTTGCGGACAGGTGTTGTTCTGTTGTTCTCGTGGCTATTGGTGCTGCTGACTGGAACAATTTCCGGAATTGGAGCAATTTCCGGAAAAACATTCTTATTTTTAATTCTGTCCGGTTGTGCAACGGGTGCAAGCTGGCTCTGTTACTTTCAAGCGTTGCAGCTGGGCGATGTTAATCAGGTTGCACCGATTGACAAATCCAGCACCATTTTAACAATGTTGTTGGCGTTTCTCTTTTTAGGAGAAGCTTTGACTGTGCAAAAAATCATTTGTATGCTGTTGATTGGAGCAGGTACATTCCTGATGTTGCCCAAACGCACACAAGCTAAAGCACAATCCACGACGAAAAAAGGATGGCTATTTTATGCCATCCTTTCTGCCGTTTTTGCAAGTTTGACTTCTATTTTGGGAAAAGTAGGGATTCAGAACATTGATTCCAACTTAGGAACAGCCATCCGAACGTGTGTGGTTTTGGTTATGGCATGGGTAATGGTATTTGTGACTGGACAGCAGCACAACTTGCGAGCACTGAACCGAAAAGATTTGTTGTTTTTGGTGCTCTCCGGATTGACGACCGGACTTTCTTGGATGTGCTACTATCGAGCCTTGCAGGATGGTCTGGCGAGTGTGGTTGTGCCGATTGATAAACTGAGCATTTTGGTTACCATTGCATTTTCGTCCTTCGTTTTAAAGGAACGATTGAATCGCCGTTCTGAAATCGGCTTAGGATTGTTGACCGTTGGAACGGTTTTGCTGGTGTTGTAATCAGTTTCCATAGAATAGATCTACAAAATCTCCGCTCCAAGTATAGTTTCTATAGGAGCCATAATCTGTTATTTCAAATGTTGTTGTTGCAGTATAACGATTACCAGCCCAATCATATATATATCGATAAGTTCCTGTTGCACCAGAAACGGACGCATCAACACTGATTAAGTTCCAATCACTACCAGAACCGCCATACTTGTCTGCAAATACATTGGCTGCTTCAATCGCGATATCGGAATTCCCATTACACGGAATATTATAAGAATTAGTATTCTGATATTTTGATTCTTCTGTTCGTAACCCTGTTACATATGTAGAGGATTCATCGGTATCAGTAATCTCATTAGAGTTATGATTTCCACTCTTCACAGCAACAAAAATAATCGCTATCATTAAGACAATTCCCGCAATTATTATCCATGTTTTTTTGGATAATTTCTTTGGCTTTTCTTCTGGATTTTCTGTGTTGACAGTTCGTTGCACATCATCTTGTTTTTTACCGCATTGATTACAGAATTTTGCATTGTCCTCCAGTTTATTTCCACAATATTTGCAAAACATATTTATACCCCTTTCATTTTTAACAAACGCATTTATTTCGCATTAAGATGTCGATTATAGTATACCACTATTAGTTCTTTTTGTCAACCCTAAAAGTTTTCTGCGAAAATTGTAATAATTACAGAGAAAGCATTCTTACAGAAAGAAATTGTAAGAATGCTTTTTTATCTTTGATTTTTGTCGAATTTTGTCGAATGTTGTCGAACATTACAAAAAATCGTTGCAAAAACTGAAAAGATGTGATAAAATATATGCATGCGAAAAATCAATAAAAAGGATGATTATATTGGAATATATTGCACACATTCGAGAAGAGGACGGAAAAGAACAGACTGTTTCTGAACACTCCAACAACGTTGCAAAAATCGCAAGTGAATTTGGGAAAGCTGTTCAGATGTCCCACACCGCTTGGCTACAGGGGATTTTGCATGATGCTGGAAAATTATGCACGGATTTTACAGAGTACATTCGTGGGGAAAGCGATGCCAAAAGGGGAGAAATTGACCATAGCTATATGGGTGCAAAGTATCTTGTGAACTTGGCGATGAAACTGTATAAAGAGAATAGGATTAATCCAAATGCGGCACTTTTAATTGGGCGAACGATTCTTTCTCATCATGGATTACATGATTGGCTTACAGAGGATGGAAAAAATTATTTTAAGGAACGAATTTCTGTTGAAAAACAGGATAAAGAAGTCGAGTGTGCATTGCCAGAGATTGTTTTTGATGAAACATTGAAAAAGCAGTATCAGGAATCTGTGAAAGAGTATGATGCGGTGCAGCAGAAAATGGATCAACTTTACAAGGAAATGATTGCCAAAGGCGAACAGGAGAAACGAGAACTTTCTGATGATGCAAAATCTGTGATCCCTGCTTTTTATCAAGGTTTTTTAGAACGGTTGATGCAGTCTATTCTAATGGATGCCGATCAGACAGATGCAGCGAATTTTAACGATGACATTGTGTATACTTCACCCAAAGAATCAACAGCAGTTTGGAATGATATGGCGAAGCGAATGCAGAAAAAATGTATAGCATTCCGTAAGAAAACAGATGCTATTTCTCGTCGAAGAATGGATATTTCTGACCGTTGTGCAGCATTTGCAAATCATGATGTGAAAATCTGTCGATTAGTTGTTCCAACGGGTGGCGGAAAAACACTGTCTGCTTTACGATTTGCGATTGATTACAGTAAGAAGCATGACATTAATCAGATTTTCTATATTGCACCATTCAATTCTATTTTAGAGCAGAATAGTGATGTAATTCGAGAGATTGCAGGCGAAGAGAATTTTTTGGAACATCATTCTAATGTTTTTTCTCGATTGGAAGAAAATGAAAATGAAACAGAAAAACTGTCTGATTATCAAATGCGAACAGAACGTTGGGATGTGCCAGTGATTGCAACCACATTGGTGCAGTTCCTCAATGCTCTTTTTGACGGAAAATCCTCTTCTGTGCGAAGAATGCACCATCTATGCCATGCGGTGATCATCATAGATGAAGTGCAGGCAATTCCTGCAAAGTGTGTACACCTGTTTAACTTGGCAATGAATTTTCTGACGCATGTTTGTGGAAGCACGGTTGTGCTCTGTTCCGCAACACAGCCTTGTCTGGAACAAGCAGAATACCCCATTCTATTAGATGAACAGGAAAGCATGACGGCTGATTTTCAGGCGGATTTTGATGCATTTCGGCGGACAGTTTTGCATTCTGCTGGGAAAAAATCTTTTTCCTATGAGGATGCAGCGGATTTTTGTACCGAACAGTATCAGAAAAATGGAAATCTGTTGCTGGTTGTCAACACCAAACAAGCTGCCTTGACGATGTTTCAAAAGTTAAAGGAACGAAATGGTGAATCGGCAACGGTCTTACATTTAAGTACGAATATGTGCCCAGCACACCGGCGAACGGTGATTCAACAGATGCGGGAGCAGTTGGCAGCCCATCAGCCTTTGATTTGCGTAACAACGCAATTGATTGAAGCAGGTGTTGATATTTCTTTCCGTTGCGTGGTGCGGTCAATGTCGGGGTTGGATCATGCCGCACAGGCAGCCGGTCGTTGCAATCGAAATGGGGAATATGACTGCTGTTCCGTTTATTTGATACAGCTGGAAGAAGAAACATTAGCGGCTGCTTTAAAACAGATTGCAGACGAGCAGGAATCCTCTTCTTTCATGAAAAAGAGGACTTATTGCATCCGGAAATCATGCAGTGCTATTTTGAAAATTATCTGACAACGTTTCAAAATCAATTTTCTTATTTATTGCCGGATTTAGGAAATGAAACACTGCTGCGGTTGTTATCTACCAATGCCAACAATGTGAACCGGGCGGAATCTCAGACGCATAAAAGAATACAAACGAGTTTGAAAAATCATGCACAGGCATTCCGTACAGCTGGCAAAAAATTTCAAGTGATTGCGGAACAAATCACAGATATTTTAGTGCCTTATGGAGAAGGAAATGATTTAATCTCAGATTTAAATGGGGAACTTTATGGGAATGACTATTCGAAATTGCTGCGAAAAGCACAGCAATATTTGGTTTCTGTTTACAGCGGAACTTTAAAAGCTTTGGAAGCGAAAGATGCATTGATCCAATTAAATTCAGGTGTTCTTTCATTAAAATCCGGATATTATTCCTCAGAGCAGGGAGTTTGTGTAGATGGAATGATTTCTATGGAGGAATGCTTTTTATAAAAATAAAAAAAAGGAG
>CABQIF010000059.1 GCA_902464115.1 uncultured Ruminococcus sp.
GATTTTCCGGAGTCTGCGGCATTCGCCTTTTTTTCCTTCTTGGTAGCCTTTTCTTCTGAAAGAGCCGCCTTTTTTTCTTTGTCGGACATCTCAGAACCTCCAGTCATCACTTTGTTTCTCTGTGCAAAGTATGTTTCCGGCAGAACTTGCAGTGTTTGTTCATTTCAATCCGTTCCGGATTGTTACGCTTGTTCTTCTTGGTTACATAGTTGCGACGCTTGCATTCTGTGCAAGCCAGTGTTACCTTCACTCTCATTATCGGCACCTCCTGCTCTTATACTCCTCCCCGTCCTGCGAATGCAGCGGGAGACGGTTCGTTTGCCTCCCTCAAATACAGGTTTCTCTTGTAAAAAAGCACAAAAAGAAACCCCTGTAACAGAGGTGCTATCATTATATCATGTTTCGCAGCGTTTGTCAAGCGGTTTCCCAAAAAAACCGCAAAAAATCTGATTTTCCCGGATTTCTGGAAAAAGCGGGGCGAAAAAGGCTTGCAGAATGTTATGAAACCTGCTATAATAAAATAGACTGTTGTATGGAGGGCGTTTTTGGGCGGTTCTCCGTAAATGAATCAAAGTTAGGAGTTTTTTCTTATGGCAAAAACGAGAGTAGCCGTTTTGTTTGGCGGCGTTTCCAGCGAACATGAAGTTTCCCTGATGTCTGCAACCAATGTGATTCGCAGCATTCCGAAGGAAAAATATGAAGTCATCTGTATTGGGATCACCAAGAAGGGCAGATGGCTGTATTTTCCGGGCGATGTCAGTGAAATTGCCTCTGGTGCATGGGAAACGAACCCGGACTGCACCGCTGCAATTATTTCCCCAGACCCGATTCACAAGGGAATTATCACGATTGAAAACGGGGAAACCTATAATAAAAAGATTGATGTTGTCTTTCCGGTGCTGCACGGCAGAAACGGCGAAGATGGCAGATTACAGGGACTGTTGGAACTGGCAAAGCTGCCGTATGTTGGATGCGGCACTCTGAGCAGTGCCCTCTGCATGGATAAGTGTATGACGCATACCGTTTTGGACTACAATGGCATTCGTACAGCAAAATGGGCTTGCGTCAGCCAGCGGGAAATTGGAAAGATGGAAGAAACCTGTCAGGCAATTGCAGAAACACTGGGCTTCCCAGTCTTTGTAAAGCCGGCAAATGCAGGTTCTTCCGTGGGGGTCAACAAGGCAACCGATATGGAGACCCTTCGGGAAGCCATTCAGATTGCCTTTTCTCACGACTGCAAGGTCGTAATCGAAGAATTTATTGACGGTAAGGAACTGGAAGTCGCAGTATTCGGCTATGATGCACCGTTTGCATCTTATGTTGGAGAAATCCAGCCGGCAGCAGAATTTTACGACTATGAAGACAAATACATCACAGGCACTTCTCAGCTCTTTATTCCGGCACGGATCACCGATGCACAGTCGGATATGTTGCGGGAAATCGCTGTTAAGGCATACAAGGCACTGGGCTGCAAGGGCTTGTCGAGAGTGGACTTCTTCCTGCAAAAGGATGGCGGTATCATTCTGAACGAGATCAACACTCTGCCGGGCTTCACCAATATCAGCATGTATCCGAAGCTGATGGAACATCTTGGTATGTCACAGGAATACTTAGTGGATAAGTTGATTGAACAGGCAATGGAAAATGCAGAACGGATGTACTAATGCAGCCGAAACGCAGCCATTTCATGGAGAAGCAGAGAGGATAGAGAGCATGAAAAATGATGCCATCGGTGTATTTGATTCCGGCATGGGCGGCTTGACGACGGTCAAAGAACTGAATCAGCTGTTACCACATGAGAATATTATTTATTTTGGAGATACTGCCCGTGTTCCATACGGCAGCCGCAGCCCGGAAACGATTCTGCGGTATGCAAAGGAGGACGTTGCATTTCTGCGACAGTATCAGGTGAAAATGATTATTGCAGCCTGCGGAACGGTGAGTTCCATCGTTGGTGACCAGCCCTTTGTAACAGATATTCCGTTTGCCGGTGTCATTTATCCGGCAGTCGAGGCAGCTTGTGCCGTCACCAAAACCAAACGAATTGGAATCATTGGCACACCGGCAACCATTAAAAGCAAGAGCTATGAGAGAGCCATTTTGCAGCAGCATCCGGATTTCTTTGTTGCAACGCAGGCGTGTCCGTTGTTCGTTCATCTGGTGGAGAACGGTTATACCGATTTCAACAACCCTGTGACCCGACTGGTTGCAGAGGAATATTTAACGCCGATAAAAGAACAGAAAGTGGACACCTTGATTTTAGGATGTACCCATTATCCGGTAATTGCGGATTTGATCGGGGATATTATGGGACGGGACGTTGCCTTGATCTCACCGGGTGCAGAAACCGCCGGCTATGCAAAGAAATGTCTGGCAGAACAGAACCTGCTGAGCGACCGGACAGAAAAGGGCAAAAACACATACTATGTCAGCGACAGTGTTTCTCTGTTTACCGAGAATGCAGCTCATTTCTTACAGGAAGAGGTGTCCGGTGCGGTTTATCAGAGCAGCTGGCAGAAGGAGGCAGGCTGTTGAAGGAAAAGGTAGAGATTATCCTGCGGAGCGTACAGCGAAACGAAGAGGAAGAAAACGAAACAGAACTGCGAACCGAAGGCGTTTATGAGCACGACGGAAAAAACTGGTCGGTTTCCTATGAAGAATCGGAAGCAACCGGCTTTGAGGACTCCACTACGGAAATCACTGGAACAGAGGGACGGTGCGTTTCCATTGTACGGCGTGGTTCGGCAAATTCCAACCTGATGATTGAAACGGGGAAGAAACATTATTGCCTGTACGGAACACCGTTCGGTGATATGACCCTTGGGATTTATACCAACAAGATTGAAGACAATCTAAGCCCACAGGGCGGTCGGTTGTATCTGCGGTATACGCTGGATGTCAATGCGTCTTTCTTATCCGATAATGAAATTTATCTGGAAGTCGTAACGCAGCAGGAAGCATAAATACAGGAAGCAAACACAAAGAGAGTGAGGAATTTTAGAATATGGCAGATTGCATGAAACTTGCAGAAAAGGAATTATATACCTTATTATTAGAGAGCGTCGGCCGTGCGGTTGCAGCTGGCACATTGCCAGCAGAGCCGATGAACGCTTTCAAGATCGAAGTTCCGGCAGATAAAAGCCACGGCGATTTTGCAGCAAATATTGCAATGGTAAATGCAAAGGCATTCCGGATGCCGCCGAGAAAGATTGCAGAGGCAATTTTCAACGAATTGCAGTTGCAGGGAAGCAGCTTTGAAAAGGCAGAAATTGCAGGCCCAGGCTTCATGAACTTTTTCCTGAAACGGCAGTGGTTTTCCAAGACGGTACAGACTGTTTTGGCGGAAGGCGATGACTACGGCAAGACCAAAACCGGAGCAGGCAAGCGGATTTTGGTGGAATTTGTATCCGCCAACCCAACAGGCCCGATGCACGTCGGAAATGCAAGAGGCGGTGCACTGGGCGACAGCCTTGCAGAAATCTTGAACTGGGCTGGCTACCATGCAGAACGGGAATTTTATATCAACGATGCTGGCAACCAGATTGAAAAGTTTGCCACTTCACTGGAAGTGCGGTATTTGCAGCTGTTTGACCCGTCCATTCCGATGCCGGAAGATGCTTATCAGGGCGTGGACATCATCGAACACGCAGAAGCATTTCGGGATTTGTACGGTGACAAATATGTAAACTGCGACAGCAAGCAGCGGAGAGATGCATTAGTTGGCTATGCTCTGCCGAAGAACATTGCCGGACTGGAACGGGATTTGAAGAAGTACCGCATTGTCTATGATAACTGGTTTCGGGAAAGCACCCTGCACAAGAATGGCAGTGTCAAGCATGTGGTAGAAGAACTGACCAAGCGGGGCTATACCTACGAACAGGATGGTGCAGTTTGGTTCAAGGCAACAGAATTCGGTGCGGATAAAGATTTCGTGCTGGTTCGTGCAAATGGAATCCCGACTTACATTGTGCCAGATATTGCTTACCACTATGACAAGCTGATGACCAGAAACTTTGATCGTGCCATTGATATTTTGGGTGCTGACCATCACGGTTATGTGCCACGGTTGAAGGCAGCTCTGACCGCAATGGGTGCAGATGCAAACCGGCTGGACGTTGTTCTGATGCAGATGGTCATGCTGATGCGGGATGGCGAAGTGGTAAAGCTGTCCAAACGGAGCGGAAAAGCAATCACGCTGGTAACCCTGCTGGATGAAATCCCGATTGATGCAGCAAGATTCTTCTTCAACACCAGAGAAGCAAATTCTCACTTTGAATTTGATTTGGATCTGGCGGTGGAACAGTCCTCTCAGAATCCGGTTTATTATGTTCAGTATGCCCATGCAAGAATTTGCAGCTTGCTGCGGAACATGGAAGAAGAAGGCGTTTCTGTGGGCGAAGCAAACTTGTCTGTTTTGAATCTGCTGGAACAGCCGCAGGAAATCGCTCTGATTCGCCATCTGGCAGCACTGCCATCCAGAATCGATGCAGCAGCTGCTTCCTATGACCCGTCTGAAATGACAAAGTATGCGACCGAACTGGCAACGCTGTTCCACAAGTTCTATGATGCCTGCACTGTCAAGCACGCAGAGCCGGAACTCCAGCAGGCAAGACTGCTGCTCTGTAAGGCAGCCAAACAGGCTCTGCGGAATACACTGCGGATTTTGAAAATTGATTGTCCGGAAAAGATGTAAATCCAAATTTCCGGAAGAACCATTGGAAAACGACCCCTTTTTTGCAAGTTCCTTTGTGATAGTTTCATGAAAAATATAAATTTTACAATTCGTCTATATCTTTTTGCGGTCGGATGTGCTACAATTTTCTATATATTCGAGCAGTCTGCTCGGATAACGGACAAGAAACCGTTTTGCGTTGTTGTATAAGATAGAAAACGAAAGGATGTTTCAATATGTCGAATCGATTGTTTCAGGGGCTTGTCCATCAGATGCGGGATACCATTGATGCGACTGTCGGCGTTGTAGATGATAGTGCAACCATTATTGCTTGCAGCGATCTGACGAAAGTCGGCACCACCAATGAATTCGTTTCTTTGGATCTGAGTGATGTCCATGATATTTTTATCCGGGACGGATATACATATAAGCCGTTCGGCTCTCCGAATAAGCCGGAATATGCGGTATTCGTAGAGGGCGTAGATGATGCAGCTGCAAAGTATGCCAACATTCTGGCGATTGCACTGTTTAATGTCAAGCAGTATTATGATGAAAAATATGACCGCAACAACTTCATCAAGAATGTGGTTTTGGATAACGTTCTGCCGGGCGATATCGTCATCAAGGCAAGAGAACTGCATTTTAATGCGGAAGTCAGCCGGGTTGTCCTGCTGATTCGGATTGTATCCACCAACGATGTTTCTGCTTATGATGTCATCCAGAACCTGTTCCCGGACAAGAACAAGGATTTTGTCTTTACCATTTCAGAAAGTGATATCGTTCTGGTAAAGGAAATCAAGGGGGCTGTGGACACCAAAGACTTGGAAAAGTTGGCTCGTTCCATTGCGGATACACTCAGCGGCGAATTTTATACCCGTGTCAATGTCGGTATCGGTACCATTGTGGACAGCATCAAAGAACTGTCCCGTTCCTTCAAGGAGGCACAGACCGCTCTGGAAGTCGGAAAGGTCTTCGATACGGATAAAGCCATTGTCAGCTACGACAATCTGGGCATTGCACGCCTGATTTACCACCTGCCGACCACCTTGTGTGAAACATTTTTGCACGAAGTGTTCAAGCGGGGCAGCATTGAATCTTTGGATCACGAAACACTGTTTACCATTCAAAAGTTTTTTGAAAATAATCTGAATGTTTCTGAAACTTCCAGAAAGCTGTTTGTACACCGGAATACACTGGTATACCGGCTGGAAAAGATCAAGAAGCTGACAGGTTTGGACTTGCGGGAATTTGACCACGCCATCATCTTTAAGATCGCATTGATGGTTAAGCGGTATCTGTCCGCAAATCCAGCAAAATTCTAACCATTTTCGGTCTGTCATCTATCTGAACATAGAAAGGACTGTATAAGACACATGGTGGAAATGAGAGATGTCTCTGTTGTGTACGCCGGCGGTGTCGATGCATTGCATAACGTCAACCTGAAAATCAATGACGGGGACTTTGCATTTGTCGTTGGGCCATCGGGTGCAGGAAAAAGTACCATGATCAAGCTGATTTTAAAGGAGATCAACCCAAGCAGCGGTACGGTTTTCGTCAACGGCTACCATCTCGGAAAACTGAAGCAGCGGCAAGTGCCGGCACTGCGGCGGACGATTGGGTTTGTCTTTCAGGATTTCCGTCTGATTCCGTCCATGACGGTGTATGAAAACATCGCATTTGTGCTGCGAGTGATTGATGCACCCACTTCGTATATCAAAAAGCGAGTGGCGTATGTTATCGACCTGGTTGGCTTGCAGGATAAGGCAAAAAATTATCCGAATGAGCTGTCCGGCGGCGAAATGCAGCGGGTTGCCATTGCAAGAGCACTGGTCAACGACCCGCAGCTGATTATTGCGGACGAACCAACCGGCAACATTGATCCGGAACTTTCCTATGAAATCGTAGACCTTCTGCGGGAAATTAACGAATGCGGCACGACCATTCTCATGGTTACGCATGAACACAGTTTAGTTCGTTATTTTGGTGGGCGGATCATCACGATTCAACAGGGTCGGATTGTGTTTGACGAAGTAGTTGGAGGCAATTTAATTCATGAAAGTTAGTGGCTTAAAGTATTTGGCCAAACAAGGAGTGGAAAATATCTGGAAAAACCGAATGATGGCGTTTGCATCATTTTGTGTGCTTCTGGTTTCTCTGCTTCTGGTTGGTGTTGCAACGCTGTTCTATATGAACATCTCCTCGATGATGGGCGGTATTGAAAATAAAAATGAAATCATTGTTTATTTGGATGAAAATACCACACAAGAAGAGATCAGCGTCCTGAAAGGACAGCTGAGCCAGATTGACAACATCGCAGAGGTCAATTTTTATTCCAAGGAAGAATCATTTGAAGACTTGAAAAACAGCATGGACGGGTACGAAATGCTCTTCGATTCGCTTGGAGACGACAATCCTTTGGTCGATGCTTATCGCCTGCGGGTGAAGAATATCGACCAGATTGCAGATACCATTGTCCAGATTGAATCTCTGGATCATATCTATTCCATACGAGCACCGATGGATTTTGTCAATCTGTTGATGGAACTGCGGCGAATCATTACAATTGTGTGCAGCGTCATTATCGTTGCATTGATTGTAATCTCGCTGGTCATCATTGCAAATACCACAAAAGCAAGTGTATTTGCAAGACGTTCCGAGATTCAGATCATGAAATATGTTGGTGCGACCAATGCATTCATTCGGATTCCTTTTTTCGTAGAAGGCATGGTGACAGGATTTTTGGCTGGCTGTGTGGCGTTTGTCATCACGTGGGTCAGCTATGATTCCCTGGTCAATCTTGTGACGAATCAGACGGATTTTGTTTCTGTCATCGGCAAAGGCAGCATCATGTCATTCGGACAAGTTGCCGGAGTCGTTGCCCTTGCCTATATTGGCAGCGGTGTGCTGTTTGGTGCACTCGGCAGCGTCTTATCTATGAGAAAACATCTGAATGTCTAAAAGGAGGAAACAGTATATGATGCGTTTAAAAGGAATGAAGCGGTTTCTGTCGGTTGTCCTGTGTGCAGCAATTTTGACCGGCGGCGTTTATAGCGGAGCAGGCGTTGTAAGATCTGTTCCAGTTTCCGCAATGACGCTGGCAGAATTGCAGACGGAAAAACAGGCAAATGCAGACAAGATTGCAAAGATGCAAAAGGAATTGGATGACCTGGGCAGCAACCAGCAGGAACAGGCAGACTTCCAGAAGACTTTGGAAGAAAAGATTTCTTTGCAGCAGTCGAATTTGCAGATCGTCGATGAGGAACTGACTCGTCTGGAAGACGCAATTACCGACAAAGAACAGGAAATTTGCGATTTGAAGAATGAGGTTGCTGCACTGGATGCAGAAATCTCAAACGGTTTGGAAGAATTTAAGCAGCGGCTACGGGCCATGTATGTACAGGGCAACGACAGCTTAGCGTCTGCTTTGGTTGGTTCAACCGACTTTTACGACTTGCTTTCCAAGTATGACCTGATGTCACGGGTTGCAAAGCATGACAATGAATTGGTTTCCAATCTGAAGGAAAAGCTGGAAACCTGCCAGCAGAAGCAGCAGTCTTTGGAAGAAGAAAAGAATGCACTGGCAGAACAGAAAGCATCTGAAAAGCAGAAGAAAGAAGAATTTTCTGCTGCATTGGAACAGCTTCAGGATGATTATGCCATGTCAACCGATGAATCCATTCGGTCAGCAGTGGATGAACATCACGACCATGAAGATGATGCATCCAATCCGGACAGCGTTGTAAGAGATGCAGAATCGCAGCAGATTCAGGCAGAAATTCGGAAGTCGCAGGAGGCAGCTCGTGCAACTGCAACGACTACGACCACCACTACAACGACAACCGAAGAAACAACGACGACCACAACGACAGAAGAAGCATTTGACGTTGTAGAAACCACTGCGGAAGAAACCACAGAGGAAACTACAACTACAACCACAACGGAAGATCCGTGGTCAGCAGAAGATTGGGAAACCACGACCACCGAAGAAACGACTACCACGACAGAGCCGGAAGTGACAACCATTCCGTATGAAGCGGTAGAAACAACAACTTACTGGGAAGAAACCACTACCACAACGGAAACGACCGAAGCAATTGAAACGGAACCAGTCGTGGAAGAAACAACCACCACGACCACAACGGCAGAAGTAACCACTGCTCCGGAAACGACCACCACCCCAGAAACCACAACGACCATTGCAACCACTGCTGCTCCATATAATGAATCGCAGTTTGCATGGCCAGTTCCGGGATTCTATTATATCTCCAGTGGTTATGGTCCACGTTGGGACAGCACACACGGTGGGATTGATATTGCAGGCGGCGGCATTAGCGGTGCATCCGTTGTTGCATCCAGAAGTGGTACTGTAATTTATGTCAGCAATACCTGCACCCATAACTATGGGAAGGATTCCAGCTGCGGATGTGGCGGCGGCTACGGCAACTACTGCATCATTGAACACGATGGTACATATTCCACTGTATACGGTCATATGGCATCTCTGAACGTGTCCTATGGACAGCATGTAAATCAGGGCGATGTGATTGGCTATGTTGGTTCTACTGGTTGGTCAACCGGTTACCATCTGCACTTTGAAATCCGTGTCAACGGCAGCAGAGTCGACCCAACAGGGTATCTTTACTAAAAATTACAGAAGAAAAAACGGTATTTGGAATAGCATATGAATCAGACAGAGCAGGGGGACTGGGGACAGTTTCGCTGCTCTGTTTTTTAGAAAGGAATCCACAACATGCAAAAACGTACTTTTTTCAAGCGGCTGTTTGTAGGGTTGCTGCTGGCAACCATCGTTTGTATGGGCGTTGTGATCTATCGGCTACAAGCAAGCCTGCATGCAGTGCAAACCGCACTGGGCGACAATCAGCGAATCAGTGTGTTGGAACAGGCAGTTTCGGACAATTATTATGAATCGGTCGATGATTCCAAGCTGATGGATGGTGCATTGAAAGGCTATATCAGTGCACTGGATGACCCCTATTCTGGCTATCTGACCAATGAAGAATACCACCAGTGGCAGAGCAATGAAGCTGGCGTTTCCGTTGGAATCGGGGTGACGGTCACTTTAACTGAGGATGAAAGCGGTTTGAAGATTGTTTCTGTTGAAAATCCATCGCCAGCAAAACTGGCAGGCTTACAGGAGGATGATGTGATCACAGCTGTAGACGGGGAAACGGTTGCCGATTTGGGCTATCAGGAGGCAGTCAGTCATGTGCGTGGGGAAGCAGATACCAGCGTAGAACTGACGATTCAACGTGGAAAAACCGAACTGAAAAAGACGGTTCAGCGGCAGGAAATGCAAGTTACATCTGCTTATGGAACGATGCTGGAAAACAAAATCGGATATATTCGCATTGCCTCTTTTAAAGAAAATACCGTGGAACAGTTCCAGAATGCATTGAATCAACTGTTGAAACAAGGTGCAAAAGGACTGGTGTTTGACGTTCGGGAGGATGGCGGCGGACTGGTTGCTGCCCTTGAAAAGATTGTAGACCCGTTGCTTCCGGCTGGAGATATTGCAACGGCAACCTATCAGGATGGAACTACAAAAGTTTTGGTGCATTCAGATGCAAACGAATTGAACTTGCCTATGATGGTGTTGGTCAATGGAAATACTGCCAGTGCAGCAGAATTGTTTACCGCTTCGCTGAAAGACTTCGGAAAGGCGGAAGTTATCGGCGAGCAGACATTCGGAAAGGGCATCATGCAGAATACATTTGAACTGCCAGACGGCGGAGCAGTGACCTTGACGGTTGCCACTTATCAGACCACAAAGGGCGAATGCTATCATGGCGTTGGAATTACGCCGGATGTCATCATGGAAGAAGATTATGAAAAGGTAGACTTCGACCACCCAAATCCAGAACAGGATGCACAGTTGAAACAGGCGATGGAACTGCTGCAAAGCAAAATCAGCAGCTAATTGAAAAGAACTGTGTTGACTGAACTTGGAAAAATTGCTAGAATATCAGAAATCCCCCTTGCTGGAACGAAAATCGTTTCGGGAAGGGGGATTTTTATGAATAAATTGTAAAATACAGGGACAGTGCCTTGACACAACTGTATCTACTGTGTATACTGTATATATACAGTAGATAAGGAGGAATGCATATGCAGCTGATGATTCGCAACAATACTGCCGCTCCAATTTATCAGCAAATTTATCAGCAAATCAAAGAACAGATCATCAATGGAACACTGAAGGAAGATACGATGCTGCCATCCATTCGCAGTCTGGCGAAAGAATTGCGGATTAGTATTATTACCACGAAACGAGCTTATGAAGAACTGGAACGGGATGGATTTGTCTATACCATTGCCGGAAAAGGTGTTTTTGTCGCACGAAAAAATACAGAAGTCCTGCGGGAAGAGTGGCTGCGACAGATTGAATCGCACATGGAAGCGATTGCAACACTGGCAAAGGGCTGCGGACTTTCCAAAGCGGACTTACAGGAAATGTTGAATATGATTTATGAGGAGGATACATCATGCAATACGCCATCGAAATAAAAAATCTCTGCAAACAATATCCGAAATTTGCACTGAAATCTGTCAGCTTTACGCTGCCAATGGGCTATATTATGGGCTTTATCGGAGAGAACGGAGCAGGAAAAACAACTGTTATGAAGTCCATGCTGCACTTAGTACGTCCAGACAGCGGAACGGTTCTGCTGCTCGGACAGGATGCCACAAAGGAAAATGCAGCGTTGAAACAGCAAATTGGTGTGGTATTGGATACTGCAAACTTTCCACAAAGTTTCACCACGCAGGATGTGCATCAGATGTTGAAACGGGTCTATTCCAATTGGGACGGGGCACTGTATCAACAGTATCTGGAACAATTTCAATTGCCGGAAAAGAAAAAGTTCAAGGAATTTTCCATGGGTATGAAGAAAAAGTTAGCTGTGGCAGCTGCTCTTGCCCATCATCCAAAGCTATTGATTTTGGATGAAGTAACCGCAGGATTAGACCCGATGGTGCGAGAGGAAATTTTAGATGTTTTTCGGGATTTTGTCAGCGATGGAGAGCATTCCATTTTGATTTCTTCCCATATCATCAGTGACTTGGAAAAAATCTGCGATTACATCACATTTCTGCATGAGGGAACGGTACTGTTCAGCATGGGACGGGATACCCTGCTGGATACCTATTGCATGGTACAGTGTACGGCGGAAGATGCAGAAGCACTCATGCCGGAGACAATCTGCGGCAGACGGGAAACGCCGTATCATGTGGAACTGCTCTGTAAACGGGATTTGCTGCCATCTGCATTTGAAGCAGAACCGGCAAACATCGAAGATATTATGGTTTTCCTGACAAAGTATGCAGTAGGGGGCGAATAAAATGCAGACACTGCTATGGTATCGGTTTCAGACGATCTGGAAACAGATGAAAGTGGTTCTTATTTGTATGGGTGTGCTTGCCGGAGCGGTGCAGCTGTTCGCTTTGATTGGCGGAGCAGCTGCATGGGAAGCAGGTTCTTTTTTCTTTGGCTTTGCAGTTGCATTTCTTTCCATCTATGCTTCCATGCTGCCAATTTTTGTTTTGCAGGTGGAAGAACAGGAAAAAAATACAGATTTGTTGCTGACCCTGCCACTCACTCGGAAACAAGTGGCTCTGGGCAATTATGTTTTAACCTGGGTTTGTGCGGCAATCATGGGCGGCTATGCATTGCTGTTAGCGATTGCCCTGCAGGGAATATGGGGAATTGTTGCAGTTGCAATGGGCATTGTTTTGCTGGTAAATACAATTTATCTGCCACTGTTTGTGTATTTCGGCAGCCAGAAAGCAGTGATTTTTGTGCTGCTGCTAATGGTCTTGGGCGGTAGCAGTTTGTCTGCCAATGTAGAACAGTTGGAAACATACATTGAAACTTGCATACTTGCAACTGGTACGCTCACAGCTTGGATCATTGGAATTGGTGCAGGGTTGTTC
>CABQIF010000060.1 GCA_902464115.1 uncultured Ruminococcus sp.
CATTCGCAGCAGCCTTTACCGGGTCTCTGCTGGAACAGGCGTGCTTTTGGATGATGATGCGTGGGAGGAAATTCAAGTTCCGGATACCGAAGAGGCACAGAAAGCAGATTTTGCACTTCGCATTGCTGGCGACAGCATGGAGCCGATTTATCATGATGGAGATATTGTTCTGGTAGAAAAAGCAGATACTTTACAAGTTGGAGAGATCGGTATTTTTTTTGTAAATGGAAACGGCTACATCAAGAAATTTGGTGGAGATCGCCTGATTTCCTTGAATGACGCCTATGCAGATATTGCCTTAACCAATCAGGCACGCTGCTTCGGGAAAGTCATTGGCAGAGTATAGCGTTGTTGAGATCCAGCAAAGAACTTGCTGGAATCAAAACAATTTAGAGGGGGACGCTCTGAATAGATCAAACGTCAAACAGAAACATTTCAAAGGAGGCTCTTTATGAAAGCAACCGAATGGACAGAAGCATTTGCAAGTGGAAAAATGGATGACAAGCTGTCTTTGCTGTATGGCAATGCAAAGGCAACATTGGAACAGCAGCGGCAGCGGTATGCAGATGCGATTCAGGCATTTACAGAACTATATCCTGAACGGGAAGACCTGTACATTTATTCTGCACCGGGCAGAACCGAAGTTGGCGGCAACCACACCGACCACCAGCACGGATGTGTGTTGGCTGCGGCAGTTAATCTGGATGCAATTGCAATTGTATCATTTCATGAAGATCAAGTAATTCGTTTGAAGTCTGCAAATTATCCGCAGGATGTTGTCGATCTGACCGATCTGAGTGTACATTTGGCAGAAATGGGAAAGTCTGCTGCATTGATTCGGGGTGTTGCTGCCCGGTTTGCAGAGATGGGCGTTTCCGTATCTGGTTTTGATGCATACACGACATCCAGCGTCCTCAGCGGCAGCGGACTTTCTTCTTCCGCAGCATTTGAAGTGCTGGTTGGAACGATTATCGACCAGTATTACAACGAAGGAAAAGCAGGTGCTGTCGAGATCGCAAAAATCGGACAGTATGCAGAAAATCGTTATTTTGGAAAGGGCAGCGGTCTGATGGATCAGATGGTAAGCTCTGTCGGCGGATTCGTTTATATTGATTTTGCCGATGTTGAAAACCCGAAGATTCAGCAACACAATCTGGACTTTGAACATGCTGGCTATCATATCTGCATCACAGATACCAAGGGCAGTCATGCAGATTTGACAGAAGATTATGTCAGCATTCCGCAGGAGATGAAGCAGGTTGCAGAACAGTTCGGAAAGCAGTATCTGCGGGAAGTAGAACCGGCAGAATTTTTTGATGCAATTCCGAAACTGCACGGCGTTTGCAGCGATCGGGCAATTATGCGTGCGGTACATTTCTTTGATGAAGACCGCCGTGCACTGCTGGAAAATAATGCTCTGGCAGCGGATAACTTGGACTTCTTCTTTGACTTGGTTCGGCAGTCTGGAGATTCCTCCGCAAATCTGCTGCAAAATCTCTATTCCTGCCGGAAACCAACTGAACAGGGAATCCCGTTCGGCATTATGATGAGCAAGCGGTTCTTGGGCAAGAGCGGTGCGGTTCGAGTACATGGTGGCGGATTTGCCGGAACAATTCAGGCATTTGTACCAACCAAGGTGACGGAAGACTATGTAAAAGAAATGGAAGCCCTGTATGGAGCAGGCAGCTGCTACGTTCTGCGGATTCGTCCGGTTGGCGGATTTTCATTTCAGGCTTAATCAATGAGAAAGGATTGTTGTTCGATGATTTGTGATGCAATACAGCGTCTCATCAACTATGGGATTACGCAGAATTTAATAACAAAGGCTGATCAATTTGTTGTACAGAATCAATTGATGGAAGCCTTACACTTGACCGATTGGCAGCTTTCTGGTGCAGAAACAGAACCGGATGCATCCATTGATGCAATCTTACAGCCGTTGGTAGAATATGCTTGTTCCAATGGCATTATCGCCGATACTGCAGCCTCTCGGGATTTGTTTGATACCAAGTTGATGGGAATTTTGACCCCGATGCCGCATGAAATGATTGCAAAGTTTCAGGAACAGTATCAGGAAAGCCCGGAAGCAGCAACGGACTGGTATTTTGACATCAGTCAGAAGTTGAATTATGTACGTGCTGGCAGAATCGCAAAAGATAAAAAGTGGAAGTATGCCTCGGAATATGGTATGCTAGACATTACCATCAATCGTTCCAAACCGGAGAAAGACCCTCGGGATATTGCAGCCGCTCGCAATCAGAAAGCTGCTGCATATCCGAAATGCCAGCTCTGCCCAGAAAACGCAGGGTTTGCTGGGAATCCTAATCATCCGGCACGGCAAAACTTGCATCCGATTCCGATGCAGATCAATGGGCAAAATTGGGAATTGCAGTATTCGCCATATGGCTACTATCACGAACATTGCATTGTATTCAACGATGCACACGTTCCGATGAAAGTGGATCATGCGATTTTTGAAAAGCTGTTTGATGTGCTGGATTTTCTGCCGCATTATTTCATCGGTTCAAATGCAGATCTACCGATTGTCGGCGGTTCTATTTTAAGCCATGAACATTTTCAGGGCGGTCATTATATCTTCCCGATGGCAGTTGCACCGATTGAAATTCCAGTTTCTCTGGCAGCTTATCCGAATGTACAGGCTGGCATTTTAAAATGGCCGATGTCGGTTGTTCGGCTGAGTTCCATCAATCGAAAAGAATTATCGGATGCCTGCAATACGATTCTTGAGCAGTGGAGAGGCTACAGTGATGCAACCGTTGGAATCTATGCGGAAACCGATGGAACGCCACACAATACGATTACACCGATTGCTCGGAAAAAAGGCGATGCCTATGAATGCGATTTGGTTTTGCGGAACAATCGGACATCGGAAGACCGTCCGCTTGGTATTTTCCATCCAAATCCATCCTTGCACCACATCAAGAAAGAGAATATCGGTTTGATTGAAGTCATGGGTCTGGCGGTTCTTCCAGCAAGACTGGCAGTAGAATTGGATGTGCTGAAGAAAGCGATGTTACAGCACGAAGATTTGACAGCCAATCCGCAGACGGCTTCGCATGCGGTCTGGGCAGCAGAAGTGCAGAAACAACATCCGGAATTCTGTGAAGAAAATGCAGAAGCAATTTTGCAGGCAGAAGTTGGGAAAGTTTTTGAACAAGTGCTCTGTGATGCTGGCGTATTCAAACGGGATGAAGCCGGAAAAACAGCATTCTTGAAATTCTTGCAGATATTTGCATAACTTTATAGTTGAAATGGGCTGTCGCATAGAAGAACCTATGCGGCAGCTTTGTTTTTTGAAACACTTGACGGAAAGAGAAAAATACGATATAATAAGAGAAAGTCAAAACGGAACAGAAAAGCTGTATCCGTAAAAATACACCTTACATAAGGGAGGACACTATGGCACAGCACGAAATGACAAGACACGAAACGAGAGAATGTGCGTTTTATATTTTATTTGAAATGCAGTTTCAGAATGATACAGCGGAAGAACTGTTTCAAGTTGCAGAAGAAGCAGACCTGTTACCGATTACCGATGCCGTAAAAGAAATGGTAAATGGCGTGGTTGCCCATGAAGCAGAATTGGATGAAATTATCTCTGCTTACAGTACCAAGAGAGTCATCAACCGGATTCCAAAAATCAACCTCAGTATCTTGCGACTGGCATTGTATGAAATTCGCTATGACGCACAGATGCCGATGAATGCAGCGATTGCAGAAGCCATTTCTCTGGCAAAAGCATATGGCTATCAGGAAGATATTTCCTTTATCAATGGCGTTCTGGGCAATTATGCTCGTGACCATGCAAAGGATACTGGAACAGAACAGCATGCGTGAATTTTTAGGACTGGATACCAGTAATTATACGACATCCTGTGCCATTTTCAATGCAGAGAGCGGAACAGTTCGACAGGCGAAAAAACTTTTGCCCGTAAAATCTGGTATGGCAGGACTGCGGCAGAGTGATGCTGTTTTCCATCATACCCGGCAACTGCCGGAAGTGATACAGACATTATTGCCGAATCCGCCACAGAATCTAACCGGAATCGGCGTTACCACCCGACCACGCAATATCGAAGGTTCTTATATGCCCTGCTTTTTGTGCGGAAAGACAATGGCGTATGGAATGGCAGCTGTGACGGGCGTACCGGTTTATGAAACCTCTCATCAAATCGGACATATCTTAGCAGCACTGTATTCTGCAAAGAAACTTTCTTTCTTAAAAGCTCCATTTCTTGCCTTCCATGTAAGCGGTGGAACAACGGATTGTCTACTTTGCGAACCGGATACAGATTTGTGCTTGAATATTACACAAGTTGGAACGTCATTGGACTTGAAAGCCGGACAGGCAATTGACCGTGTCGGTTTGATGTTGCAGCTGCAATTTCCTTGTGGGGCTGCATTGGAGCAGCTTGCTGCTGCCAGCACGAAACAGTATCGCACAAAGCCTGTTATTCGAAAGGGAAATTGTTGCCTTTCCGGACTGGAGAATCGCTGTCAGGCGATGTTAAAGCAGGGAGAACAGCCGGAAGATGTGGCTCGTTTCTGCTTGACCAGTGTCCGAGATACTGTTTTTGAAATGACAGCCTTTGCAAGAAAACAATATGGACAGTTACCGGTGCTCTATGCAGGCGGTGTCATGTCAAATCAGTGGATGCGAGAGAAATTGTTGTCTGCTGGAGATGTTTATTTTGCAGAGCCAGCTTTTTCTTGTGATAATGCAGTTGGAGCAGCGATTTATGCAGCATTACAGGCAGAGGGGAACGAAACATGGCAGTTCTAACGGTGACACAATTGAATCGCTATGCCGCTTTTCAGTTGAAAGAAGACCGCCATTTACAGCACCTATTGATTCGAGGAGAAATCTCCGGATTTACTCGAAATCAGCGGTCGGGACATTGCTATTTTATTCTGAAAGATGCAGAAAGCAGTGTTCGAGCAGTTTTGTTTCGCAATCAAGCGAGCCGGATTTCCATTCCGCTTGCAAATGGAATCTCTGTCATTGCAGCCGCAACGGCAATGCTCTATGAACGAGAGGGTACATTTCAGCTTTGTGTTACAGATTTACAGATGGATGGAATGGGTGCACAGCAATCAGCGTTAGAACAGAGAAAGAGACGACTTGCTGCACTTGGTGTATTTGATGCTGCCAGAAAACGCCCCTTGCCAGCTTTTCCGAAAAAGATTGGTGTGGTAACATCTGCTTCTGGTGCTGCCATCCATGATATTGAACAGGTGATTCGGCGGCGGTTTCCATTGGTGCAATTGATGTTATTTCCAGCACAGGTACAGGGCGATTCCGCACCGGAATCGATTTCACATGCGATTCAGCGAGCATCGCAATCCGATTGTGATATTTTAATTGTTGGACGAGGCGGTGGCTCTGCCGAAGATTTGCAGGCATTTCAAGCAGAAGAAGTAGTTATGGCAGTATTCCATTGTTCTATTCCGGTGATTTCTGCTGTTGGACATGAGATTGACCAGACACTGACGGATTATGCTGCGGATTTACGAGCACCGACACCATCGGCAGCAGCGGAATTGGCAGTTCCATCTATGTTAGAATTGCAATATCAGATACAGGCAAATCGAAAACAGCTGAAAACGCGAATGGCTGCGATATTACAGCAAAAACAACAGCAATGGAACGAACAACAAAAATTATTGTCTGCTGCTGCACCAGAAAAACGAATTGCCGGACTGAAAAAAGAAGTACAGGCAAATCGGCATCGGTTACAGCAACAGATGCATAAACTATTGCAGGAAAAACAATTTCAGTTGCAATTGCAACAGACAAAACTAGAGGGCAATCATCCAAGCCGGATTTTGTCCAAAGGATATGCAATTGTTCGGCATGGGCAGCAGATTCTTTTTCATGCCAATGCGGTACAAGCCGGAGATGTTTTAACGATTCAGTTGGCACACGGTACAATTTCAGTGCAAGTGCTCGCACAGGAGGAAGAAACATGACTTTTGAAGAAAACTTGAAACAATTGCAGCAAGTCACAGAGCAGTTAGAACAATCCACCTTGCCGCTGGAAGAAGCACTTGCTTTGTATCAAAAAGGCGTTCAATTGTCAGATGCCTGCCAGACGGCATTGCAGGAGGCAGAAAAACAATTTTCCTTGACCATAGAAGAGGAGGATCTCTCATGATGACAGAGTCAGAAATGAAACAGTTGTTGCAACAGGATGGAAAAAAGGTGGAAGCAGCGTTGCAGGAATTGCTGCCGGATGATGCCATCAGTGCATTGCAGCGGACTTCTGTTGTAGAAGCTATGCGGTATTCTCTGGAAGCTGGCGGGAAGCGGATTCGTCCCGTATTGGTATTAGAATTTTGCAAGATGTTTGGCGGAACGGAAGAACAGGCAATGCCGGCTGCTGCTGCCATTGAAATGATCCACACATTTTCCTTGATTCATGATGATCTGCCGGCAATGGATAATGATGATATGCGGCGTGGCAGACCATCTTGTCACAAGGCATTTCCAGAAGCACTTGCGATTTTAGCAGGGGATGCTCTGAGCATTCATGCTTTTTCTGTTCTGGCAAATAGTACCGCTTTATCCGATGCACAGAAAGTGCGATTGATTGCAGAGCTGGCAGAAGAAAGCGGTCATCATGGTATGATTGCTGGACAGGTATTGGACATGGAGCAGGAAGGCAGAGCGGATGTAACCGTTGACCAACTGAAAACCATGTGTGCGTTTAAAACGGGGGCACTGATTCGGGTTGCTTGCCGGATGGGATGCATTGCAGCAAATGCAACGGCGGAACAAATAAAAGCCGCTGATACTTATGGCAGCTATTTGGGTCTGGCATTTCAGATTGTAGATGATATTCTGGATGTTACCAGCACCACGGATGTGTTGGGCAAACCAGTCGGCAGCGATGCCGAAGAAAACAAAGTTACATTTGTAACATTGCTGGGCTTAGAGGCAGCACAGAAAGAAGCGGCTGCTTTGACAGAAAAAGCGATGGCGACGTTAAAAACACTTCCAAATCCAGAATTTTTGATGGCGTTGACACAATCGCTGTTATCTCGAAAACATTAAAAGGTCGGAATAAGATTGGATTCTGATGAAAACGAATGGTTAAGAAGGGATGTTATGAATGAAAACAATATACCGGCAGAGAAGCGGTTCTCTTTGGCGACCATGCAGCTGCCGGAGGATCTAAAAAAACTAAATATAGAACAATGTCAGCAGCTCTGCAAGGAAATTCGGTCTGTTTTAATCCAGACGGTTTCTAAAAACGGCGGACATCTGGCATCAAATCTCGGAGTGGTCGAATTGACGGTTGCCATGCATCGTGTTTTCGATTCTCCGCAGGATAAATTTGTATGGGACGTCGGACATCAATGTTATACCCATAAGATTTTAACGGGGCGGTATACACGATTTTCCACGCTCCGAAAAGAAAACGGTATTTCTGGTTTTCCAAAGCCGGAAGAATCGCCGCATGATACATTTATCAGCGGACACAGCAGTACCGCCATTTCCGTTGCCAGCGGGGTTGCAGAAGCCATGCGGCAAAATGGCGACCCTCATCATGTCATTGCTGTGTTGGGCGATGGAGCAATGACAGGCGGTTTAGCATTTGAGGGACTGAACAATGCCGGAAAGAGTAAAAATCGGCTGATTGTCATCTTGAATGACAATGCCATGTCGATTTCCAAGAATGTTGGCTCTGTGGCAAAATATCTTGCCAACATCCGCAATTCCGAGAACTATGTCAAGACGAAAAAGGCAGTAGAACGCAAGCTGCAAAAAACGCCCGTCATTGGTGCACCAGTTGCGAAGATGATTAAATCTTCAAAGGATGCTCTTCGGGATACGGTTTTCCGTTCAGCAACGATTTTTGAAGACTTCGGGTTCGTCTATTTAGGGCCTGTGGATGGACATAATTTAGAGGATTTGGAAGAAGTTTTGCAGGCGGCAAAGGCATATGAATGTCCGGTTTTCGTGCATATTCACACGAAAAAAGGGAAAGGCTATTTGCCATCTGAGAAGAATCCGGGCGAATTTCATGGAATTTCTCGCTTCAATGTGGAAACTGGCAATCCGGAAATTTCCGGAAAGGATACGTATTCTGATATTTTTGGAAAAGAATTGGTTCGCCTTGCAAAGAAAGATGCTTCAATTTGTGCGATTACCGCAGCCATGGAACACGGAACCGGGCTGCAATATTTTTCCAGAGCCTATCCGCAGCGGTATTATGATGTCGGCATTGCGGAACAGCATGCAGTTACGTTTGCAGCTGCATTGGCATCGCAGGGAAAGTTACCTGTTTTTGCGGTGTATTCTTCTTTCTTGCAGCGTGCTTATGACCAGTTGCTGCATGATGTTGCGATTGGAAAGCTTCATGTTGTCTTAGGCATTGACCGGGCTGGCGTGGTCGGAGAAGATGGAGAAACGCACCATGGATTATTTGATGTATCGTTCCTGACTTCCATTCCGGGCACAACCATTTACGCACCAGCCTGTTATGATGAATTGACACTCTGTTTACGGCAGGCAATGTATCAGGATACCGGTTTGGCTTGTGTCCGCTATCCACGAGGAGCAGACAATACCATATTTGATAAAAGTGCGTTGAATACTGCTTATACCCATACCGCAGGATGTCGAACAGATACGTTGCTGATTGGCTATGGCAGAACGTATGATTTGTTATATCGTGCAAAGCAAGCAGCTGAAAAAGAAGGGCTTGCTTGCGATTTGCTGAAGCTGACGCAGATTTTCCCGTTGCCAGAATTAGTACCTTCTATTTGTCGTTCTTATCAGCGAATTCTGTTCTTTGAAGAGGCATACTATTATGGCGGCATTTCCCAACTGCTGGGAGATTTGCTGTTAGAAATGGGATATACAGGCAGTTATCAGCGAATTGCTCCGAAGCAGTTCATTCCGCAGGCATCCATTGCCGCACAGCTGGATGAAATCGGCTTGTCAGAAGTTGCTATGCTAAAAAAAATCCGGCAGACAGTGGAACAGAAAGAGAAGGAGCAGTCTGTATGACACGGTTGGATGTATTATTGTTGCAGCGTGGTTTGGTTCGCAGTCGGCAGCGTGCAAAGAATCTGATTACCAATGGTCAAATTCAAGTAGATGGCGTTATCTGCACCAAACCAGCAAAGTTGACCGAAGAAACAGCGGCTCTCACCTTGTTAGGAGAAGACTTGCGATATGTTGGCAGAGGCGGTTTAAAATTAGAATGGATTCTGGAACAACAAAATCTTTCTTTGGAGCAGACAACTTGTATGGATATTGGGGCTTCGACTGGCGGATTTACCGACTGTATGTTGCAGCATGGAGCAAAAAAAGTTTATGCAGTCGATGTTGGACACGGACAGCTGGCGGATTCCCTGCGGCAGGATGGACGAGTTGTCTGCATGGAAGGAACGGATATTCGGACACTGCCGCAAACTGCCATTGCAGAACCGATTGATTTTATTTCCGTAGATGTTTCGTTTATCTCTTTGGAACGGATTTTGCCGGATATTTGTCGATTTTTATCGGATACTGGCAGGGCAGTTCTGCTCATTAAACCGCAGTTTGAAGCAGGGCGTTCTGATATTGGAAAGAATGGGATTGTTCGTTCTAAAAACGTCCATGTACGAGTGTTGCGTACCGTTTGTATGGCACTGGAACAACAAGGGCTGCATATCCAGTATCTATGTCCCTCACCGATTCGGGGTGGTTCTGGCAATATCGAATATCTGGTGCAAGTACAGCGTGGCGATGTTTCACCTGTTCCGTATGCACCAGAAGCAGTTGCAGAACAGGCATGGAGTCAAAAATAAGAGGAGGTTCTGCCATGAAAGCAGTGGTGTTCCCAAACTTAAAAAAAGAACTTGCACTTTCCTGTGCAAGAGAAGTTTGTGATGTTTTGCAGGCTTGCAATATTACGCCCATTGCAGACCCAGAATTACGGGCACTGTTTTTTGACAAGTCTTTTGTTCAGTATCAGCCGCTTTTAGAGGCAGTACAGGAGGCGGAATTTGCCATTGCAATTGGCGGAGATGGAACGATTCTTCGTTGTGCAAGTCACTTGATTCATACCAACACCAAGCTGCTGGGCATCAATACAGGAAGATTGGGCTTTATGGCAGCCTTAGAGCCCAGCCAAATCCAAGAAATTGCACGGCTTCGAACGGGAGATTATCGGGTGTCCAGTCGGATGCTGCTCTGTGGGGATCTGTTGGACTTGCATGGACATGTTGTGCAGCACTGCACGGCTTTAAATGATATTACAATTGCACGGCAATATGCACATGTTGTAGATTTTTCGGTATATCGGAATGATGTTTTGTTGGGCGAATATCGGGCGGATGGTGTTCTGTTCAGTACACCAACTGGTTCGACCGCATATGCCTTATCTGCTGGTGGGCCAATCATTGAACCGGAATTTTCCTGTATCGAAATGACATTGATCTGTCCGCATTCGCTTTCTGCAAGACCAATTCTATTTTCACCGGAAAGCCGCCTGTGTGTATCGTTGCAGGAGCAGGATGTTCGGGATGTGTATATCAGTGCAGATGGTGCACCACCGATTTGTTTAGACGCTTATCATCGAATGGAAATTTACCGTTCCCCACATGAAATTTCTCTGATTGATTTGAGTGGGAACACATTTTTTGATTCTTTGAATCGAAAAATGATGCAGTCACTAAAAGGGGAATCTGAAAAAGAGAAGGTGACAAAATGGGAAAAAAAGAGCGACACGCCGCAATCATGGAATTGATTCAGCAAAAAGAACTGGAAACACAAGAAGATTTGATACAAGCTTTGCTGGAGCAGGGAATTTCTGTCACACAAGCGACCATTTCTAGAGATATTCGGGAATTGCAGCTGGTAAAACAGCATTTGGAAAACGGTGTTTGTTGTTACCGTCTGCCGGAACAGACACCCATTTCCGACCATCTTTTGCGGGATGCTATTCTGCGAACGGATTATGCCGGACAAATTGCCGTTTTACATTGTCGTTCTGGTACAGCCCAGGCAATCTGTGCGGCTGTCGATGCCAAGCAAGACCATCGCATTGTGGGAACGATTGCCGGAGATGATACCATTTTTATTTTGTTGCGGTCAGAAGAACAGGCTGCCTTTTTCGCAAAACAATATGCAGTCTGGATGCAAACGGAAGAAGGGGAAACGATATGCTGAACGAACTTTATATTGAAAATTTGGCTGTCATTGAGCAGGCAAGCATACCGTTTTCTCAGCATTTGAATGTGTTCACTGGTGAAACCGGTGCCGGAAAATCCATTTTGATTCATGGCATCAATGCCGTTTTAGGGCAGCGAGTGACAAAGGATTTTGTCCGGACAGGCTGCAAAAAAGCAGTGATTTCTGCACAATTTACAGAATTGGGAGCACCCGTCTTAGAATGTTTGGAAGCGTTGGGGTTCCCCGCTCCAGATGGAGAGTTGTTGTTGACGAGAGAAATTATGGCAGACGGCGGCAGCACAGCACGCATCAACCATCGGATTGCAACCGTTTCTGCACTGCGAGAATTGGGAGCAAGACTGATTCACATTCACGGGCAGCATGACAATCAGATTTTACGGTCAGCCGATCAGCACTTGCAAATGATTGACCAGTTTGGGGAAACGCTGCCCTTGCTGCAATCCTATCAAACGCATTTTCGTGCCCTGCAAAAGATTGCAAAGCAGTTAAATGCGGCACAGAAGGCAGCGAAAGAACGGAAACAAAAGCAAGCATATCTGCAAACGCTGCTGGAAGAAGTGCGTGCCCTGCAAATAGAACCGGGGGAAGAAGACCGGATTACAGAAAAAATGCAGCAGTTACAAGCGGTAGAAGATGCAGCAATGGCAGTTCGTTCCGCTTGGCAATTATTGGAAGAGAACGAGCAGAGTGCAACTGCCAGCTTAGCAGAAGCAGAACAGCAGCTACAGGCTGCAACCTTTCCGGCAGCAGATCAGCCCGAACAAGAATCATGGTTGCAGCGATTGGAAGCAGTCAAAGTAGAATTGTTGGACTTGTCAGAAAGCTTGTTTCAAAAGATGGAACAGCTTTCCGAGAACGAGGCTCAGTATCAGCAATTACAGCAACGGGCAGAATTATTTCGGCAGGTTTCAAAAACATATTTGTGCACCTGCGATGAATTGCTGGAACGTGCAAACGATGCAGAATTACAGCTGGAACAGATACAACACGATGTGGTTGTAATCAAAACATTATTAGAAGAAAAAAATCACTTACTAGAAGTGGTTTCTACAGAAGCAAAACAGCTTTCTCAGCAGCGTGCAGCAGCGGCAAGACGGTTTACAGATGCGGTCATGGAGCAGTTGACCTTTTTGAATATGCCAGATGTTGTTTTGCAGGTTGCTCATACGACCGGAAAGCTGACCATTCAGGGAATGGATAGCATGGAACTATTGATTTCTGCCAACAAGGGCGAAGCACCAAAGCCGCTTGCAAAAATTGCATCTGGCGGGGAACTATCTCGAATTATGC